>CAYSDO010000608.1:0-1501 GCA_964429665.1 uncultured Bifidobacterium sp. | reverse complement strand
CACCATCCGCAGCGACATGGCGGTGCGCTGGAGTTCGCTGGTGATGCGGCGCAACTGCCCGAGATTGCGCGCAAGATGACGGCTGGGGACACTTCTCAACTCCGGGTCTTGCACCACCATGGACTCGGAGATCACAAGTTCGCCGACGAGATCAATGAGTGCGTCGAGCTTCGCCGTGTCCACCTTCACAAACCCCGCCGCGCTGTTTGCCGCGCTTGCTGTGGCGGCGGACGCAGGCGCTGGTTTGGCTGGCTCGCTCGTGGCGGCTTTTGGAGTCTCCACCGCAGCAGGCGCGGTTGCTGTAGTTGCAATTGAAACGCTTGCTGGCTTTTCGTCCTTGTCCGGTGAAGCGGTCACCGTTGGCGGTTGGGCGGCCTTGGCCGGAGTTGCGACAGGTGCGGACGGGTCTGCAAGGATGGCTTTCACGCGCGCGATCAGCCGCCCGGTCGGGATGATGATGGGCTGCCAGAGTTGCGTGCCGTTGAGTTGCGCGGAAATCTGTTGGACGAACTTCTTGAGCGTGTCGCCGCCTTCGAGGATTACATTGATGATGTCAGTGTTGAGGGTGAGTTTGTGTTGGCGCGCAGCGTCGAGCAGCGATTCGAGTTCGTGCGCGAGATTTTTTATCGGCGTCAGGTTCAAAAACCCCGAGCCTCCCTTGAACGTGTGGAACGCGCGGAAGATGGAATTCAACGTCTCCGCGTTGGTGGGATCATCCTCCAACACCAACACGCCGTTCTCGATGTTCTGCAAATGCTCCTGTGATTCGTTGATGAACTCGGTCAACAGTTCGCGATCGGATTGAAGATTCAATGTCAGCGGCGATACCGAGTCCGCAAATTCATTAGCAGCAGGTTTGGCTGCTGCCTGCGAAGCGGGGGTTGATGTGACGGGACTTGTCGTCGCGCTATCGGCAGCACTCAATCCTGCGGGAATATCGGGCAACGGCTGTTCATTGCCCCAACGCTCAAGCGCTGTGCTCATCCATCCATGCCATTCGCCCAGCCACGATATCGTTTCAGCGTCGAATTTCGCCGTCGTGTCGAAAATGCGATCTACCTTGGCACGCGCTTGCTTGATTGCGCTCGCAATCGGCTTGGGAGCTTCCTTCAAAATGGATTCTTCCAGTTGCAGAATGAAGCTGTTGATCGGCAGCAGACCGGAATCCTTGCCAGCCTCTGTGAATGCCAGTTCCAGAGCCAAAGAGCGGACAGCCTCCTGGCCGGAGGTGATCGCTGTTTTTTGTGTTTCAGTCATACCATGTATTCCCCTGCTCCGCCTAGCGGAGATAGTTCAACAACGACATATTTAAAATGGTGCCGCCGCTTTGTAGCGCGGCCTGATATGCCGTCTGCACCTGACCGAGCTTCACCATAGTTTGGGCAAGGTCCGCATCCACCTCGCTCGACACCTGTGTCTCCACCGCCATGCTACGATCCTTTGTCACCGCATCTGCAGCTTCAAGCCTGGACTGGATTGCACCGTTGTTGCTTATGTGAAA
>CAYSDO010000607.1:0-1507 GCA_964429665.1 uncultured Bifidobacterium sp. | reverse complement strand
AACTCTGCGCGTCGGGATGATCGGCTACCGGTTCATGGGCAAGGCGCACTCGAACGCGTGGCGTCAGGCTCCTCGCTTCTTTCCCCTCAAGGCCCATGTTGAGATGCATACCATCTGTGGTCGCGATCCGGCAGGCGTGCAACAAGCTCGCGTTCAACTCGGTTGGCAACATGCCTCGCACGACTGGCGTGATGTCGTCGAGTCGCCCCTGATCGATATAGTGGACATCAATACGCCGAACGATTCGCACGCCGAGATCGCAATCGCCGCAGCGCAGAATGGGAAACACGTGCTCTGCGAAAAGCCGCTCGCCCTCACGGCCAAGCAGGCCGAACAGATGTTGGCAGCCGCGCAAAAGGCGAAGATCATTCACATGGTCTGCCATAATTACCGGCGCATTCCCGCCATAGCTCAGGCCAAGAAGATGATCACAGAGGGTGTTCTCGGCCAGATTTACCACTTTCGAGCGCGCTACGCACAGGACTGGCTCGTTGACCCGGAAGTACCTCTTATCTGGCGACTGCAAAAAGGAGTCAGCGGCAGCGGGGCGCACGGCGATATCAACGCGCACATCATTGATCTCGGTCGTTATTTGGTAGGCGAGTTCCAGGAAGTTTGTGGCATGATGCACACCTTCGTCAACGAGCGTCCCTTGCTCGACGACTCGAGCAAAGGCAGTGGTTTGACCGCCAAAGGCGCGCGCAAAATGGGCAAAGTCACCGTGGACGATGCAGCAATGTTCATCGGCCGGTTTGAAAATGGTGCGCTTGCCAATCTCGAGGCCACCCGGTACGGACTTGGTAGGAAGAATCATATCGAGATTGAGATCAACGGCAGCAAAGGGTCGTTGTTTTTCGACTTCGAAGACATGAACCGCCTGAAGTTTTACAACAACGAAGACGCGAAAGATCGTCAGGGCTTCCGCGACATTCTCGTCACCCAGGGCGGAGGCATTCATCCCTACTTTGGCAATTGGTGGCCGATAGGTCATATCATCGGCTACGAACATACGTTCATTCACACCGTCGTGGATTTTGTGAACGCGTGTGTGGACGGCAAGCTCATCCAACCGACGTTTGAGGAGGGTGTCAAAAATCAACGCGTGCTTGAGGCGGTCGAAACATCGGCCAAGTCAGGCAAATGGGTCAAGGTTTCGAGCATCAAGTAGTCACACAAACCGAACATCAAGAAACAAGGGAATTATGAAAACCATCAAGGCAGGAATCATCGGCACGGGCTTTATCGGACCGGCACACGTCGAAGCGGTCCGGCGTTTGGGCTACGTGGAAATGGTCGCATTGTGCGAAGCCAACGACGATCTCGCGCGTTCCAAGGCGGCGCAACTCCACATCCCCAAATCATACGGCAGCGTGAAGGCGTTGCTCGCGGACAAGGAAATCGAGGTCATCCACAACTGCACGCCGAATCATGTGCATTTCGAGATCAGCAAGCAGATCATGGCGGCAGGCAAGCATGTGATCTCCGAAAAACCGCTGGCGATGAATAC
>CAYSDO010000606.1:0-1513 GCA_964429665.1 uncultured Bifidobacterium sp. | reverse complement strand
GGCAAGGATCTTGAAGTTGTAGATGTCATTCCCATATTTGGCGCTAAGATCGAAAAAAAGACGCGAACCGAAGTCGTCGTTGAATTTGCCGCCGTCAAGATTCACGAACGGACAAAGAAGCAGATTCATGACCTCGCGCCCCTCCGGTTTGAAAACATCAATCGCCTGCATGTGAACCGCTGTCGAGAGCCGCCCGTACTTGCTTTCGTCGCAACGCGAAATGTTTGCCGAGTAACCAATCACATTTCCGCCACGGTAAATCGGGTCGTAAAACACGAAACCAATCACACGGCCATTGCGGTCATAGGCCACAAACTTGCGCACGTCGTTCTCGTGCTCAAACACCGGTCTTCGTGCATAAATCCAGATCTCCCGGTCGCTCACTTTCTTCCCGCCAATCCAGCGCGAGGAGACAGCATCCAGTTGCTCACGACTGATCGTTTCGATACTGATTTCCTCCCGGATGACGAGACCTTCGCGATTGGCTTCGTTTCGGGCGCGCTTGATGAGATCAAGGTCCTTCCAGTTGCCCTTGGTGTTGTAAGTCTGGATCGGTAGTTCCACCTCGTAGCCGATGCAGTTCACCTTGCAGTCAAACTCGCGAAGAACGACAGCAACCGGTTCGGAGACACAAACAAAAGAAGCGCGTGGATGCTCGGAAAGGAAGTTGTTGATCAGCTTCCAGTAATCCGCCGGGGCGCAGACGGGATTGCCGAAAACCAGTTTCTTGGATTTGGGAGCGAAAACGGGGTGGTGGACGGTTGTGAACGCCAGGTATCCGCAGTCATCCACAAAGTATTCCATCCCGGCCTGAAGCGTTGCATAGGAGAGCGCCTCACCCCCATGCTGCCTAAGATGTGGCGAAAGCAACTCCCACTTCTCGCGGGATCCCAGTTGCTGCGCTGTCTGCGCTTCGATTGTCTTGAATGCCATGTTGGCGGCCAACGCCAGCGTCCGGTGCCGGTTGGGCCTTGCCGAGATTCTGCAAAACCCACTCCCGCGTCAACGCAAACACTTTGTCCCGGTGACGATCCAGATGCCCTGCGTGACCGTTGCCAGCAACGATCTCAAGTTTTTTCTTGCACGTCAGCGCTGCGTGCAACATGCGCGCTGTCTCCGTCGGATCAAGTTCGTCGTCTTCGCCCCAGATAACGAGCGTAGGTGCATTGATGGCCGGCACGCGTTCAATCGTATCAACAAAAAACGCCTCTGCGCCCCCAGGAAACGGAAATGCTCCGAATGCCGCCTGCGCGCGTGGATCAGCCTGGATACGCGCATCCACCTCTGGATCAGAACACAGATGAATGCCTCCCGAAAGTTTTGCCAATGGCAGCAACAAATCTTTGCCCGTAAAAAAGTTCTTAACCTGGCCCAGCGCGATCAACGACTTCATGAACAAGGTCAGCGGCAGCGGCAATGAGTTTCTTACCGTGCCATCAAGCACCACAAGAGCCTTGAGCCTCGAATCCAAGGCAGCAGTTTCGAGAATCGCCGTTCCTCCGGAAGACAAACC
>CAYSDO010000605.1:0-1548 GCA_964429665.1 uncultured Bifidobacterium sp. | reverse complement strand
AATCGCGCGGCATCTGCCACGGTGCAATGCGGGCCAACAAAAAATCCCGAAGCGATTCGGGCGTGACCACTCCGTTGGCGACCACGCACGCCACCACGTCTTCCGCACGGCCCGAGTCAAGTGCAGGTATGCCGAACACAAGGCACGCCCGCACCTGGGGGTGTTCCGTGAGCGCGTGCTCAATCGCCAGCGGCGACACCTTGCGACCGGCAACGTTGATGATCTCGCTGGCCCGTCCGCGCCAAAAGACCAGCCCGTCCTTCAATTCGGTAAGATCGCTTGTTTCGAAGCAGCCGTTGCCCAGGGTGGTTTGTGGCGTTGGCCAATAGGTTTCGCCCACCGCACTGCTGCGCACCGTGAGGAGTCCTGTTTCGTTGACCGACAGCTTTACCCCTCGCATTGGTGCTCCCACGCAAGCTTCGTCGGTGCGCGGTGTGTCGCTGGAATCGTATGCAATTCCGCCACATTCGCTCGAACCGTAAAAGTTGTGAATCTTCAAATGTCGCGCGTTGTACATCGTACGTTCAAGTTCAAGCGGCAACGGCGCGCCCGCAGAAATTGCCAGTCGTACGTTTGCGGGGATCGAGTTTGCCTCGTGCCACGCACGCCATAGCGCGGGGACAGCAGCGAGCGTTGTATTGCTTTCGCTCTCTGCCGCGCGCTTCAACACTTCAGGCAAGGCAGACGGCGCGAGGATCAGCGGGATGCCATGCAGTAGCAACGGCAGCACGAGATTGGAAAAACCATACGAGTGTGCCATGGATATGACGCCCAGATTGGGCCAGTCGGGACGAAGCCCCATTGTTGCCACAATGCTTTCCGTGTCAGCGGCGAGTTGAGTCTCCGTGAAACCGACAGCGCGTGCTGTGCCCGTGGTTGCGGAAGTTGACTTGAGATGAACACACCACGCCGGGGGAGTCGGAATAGCCGGGGCGCTCTGTCCGATTTCGAGTGGAAGAATGAACTTCTTTTCCCGCCATCCACACAGCAATGTGAGAATGAATTCCGCGCCGTGTCCCTGTGGATGACAGAATCCAGACGGGCTGGGGACTCTCGTTTGTTCACCGGCATCAAACAATTCCCCGAATGTCCAGCGTCGTGATGAAGCCGGATCGCGCAACGCGAATTCGTTGCGTCGCGCGGCGGCTACTTTGGTCCAACGCTCGTAAAGCATTGTCAGTTTGTTAGCGCACCACTAACTTGCCCTGCAAGCGAAATGCAGCAGGTCATCAATCAACTAAGCGAATCGCCAACGCCGCGCGAACCCTCCGTCGCGTGGAATGCGCGTCGTTTTGATTTCGCCAGGGACAGTTTCTCCTACTCCAACGAGTTGCTTTGGGAATACCGTTTTGACGGTGCCACGAGCAAAATGAGCTTTGCCCGGCGCGAACCTAAGCCTGATTATGCATTGCGATGTTTCGTGCTGACCCGGGCGGCGCGGCAGTTCTTTTATCACGCGCGATTTGACCCGTCTGCCCCTGAGGTTGACGATGCCTCTTATCGCCAGCGAATACGCGAAGTGGTCTGGCGTAATCCCCGCGAACGCTG
>CAYSDO010000604.1:0-1552 GCA_964429665.1 uncultured Bifidobacterium sp. | reverse complement strand
TGCGCAGCGGAAAGGTTTATTACGCGCACCGATTGCGCAAGCGATTGGTCATGCGACCGAGTCACCACCAAAGATCAGAAGTTCAATCTCAAGCTCATCACGAGCGTCCGCCCTCGCGGAAATTCACCGTGAAGGTTCAGCGGGTTGAGCCGGTAGTCCTGATCGAGCAGATTCAGCACACCGACGCGCATTTCCGCATGACGACGCGGGAAGCGGTAACCAAACGCAATGTTGTGCTGCCAGAAGTCATCGCCGGGCCGCGCGCCACTGTAACCTGAGTTCTGCTGGTGATACCACGCTGACTCCCACTGCGCGAACGCACCGCAGCAGTGATGGAAATTCGCCGTGAGTGAAAGCTGATGCATCAACGCACGCTCATCTCCTTCAAGCAGATTCAAGCCAGTCGCCGTGTCGGAGATTTCAGGAAAGCGCGTCTTGAGCTTCGCCTCGCTCAGGCGATACCGTGCTCCGACTGAGAAATCATCACCCAACAACTGACCCATGTAGGCGGAGAGATTGCGTTCGCGGAAATCCAAATTCTGCCGCGTGCTGCCCGGCGAATCCGGCGGCCAAAACGGAAGCGAAACCGAATTCGTAAGGACACCAACATCGCGGCGACCATTCGATGTGAGCCATTCGGATTCGACTCCAAAGAACGTTCCGCTCTTGAATGATTGATCAAAGCCCACGCCCGCTGTTTCGAACTCGGTCCCGGCAACCAATCCCGCCACGCTCTCGGGAATCAAGCTGCGAAACGCCTGGTTGAATCCTCCAATCTGGGTCGGCTCAAGCCGTACGCTGTTGTCGAAGTAAAGTCCACCGAGCGATTTAGTGTAGCTGGCGCGAAACAAGCCGCGCTCCCACAGCTCAAATAGCAAACCAGCTTTGGGCGAAAGGAGGTCGCGCGATGTTTCCCCGGTCGAGAGCGGCGGCAAGTCGGCGTTGAGCGGAAACTCGATGTGGTCGTAGCTTGCGCCGCTGATGAGCCGAAGTGAGTCGCAGACTTTCAGCGTGTAGTAGGCGTAGGCATTGCCTCGCTCGACGGAGGTATTGATATTGTCACTCGTCAGCGGAAAACCAAAGGTCAGATCATCGCGTGTATGGATGTCGCCATGCTGCCACCGCCCGCCGACCACGAGCGAGTTTCGCGGTGTCTCCCAGATGTGTTGAAGTTCCGTCGAGTAAAGCGTGATGTCGCTGGCGAAATCCACCAGCACAGGCGGACCGACTATTGGTGACTGAACTTCAGTCGTCACGCCGCCGAGCTGCCGGAGGAAAATGCCGTTCGCACCTGGGTCGTGGATCGAAATCGAATCATCCAATCTCGCAGCAAGAAACAACGTATGACTGCCCGGCGACCACGCGTGATGCCAGCCGGCATAAATCGTTGGTTCCTGCTTCTCGCGAACGTCGAAACCAATCTTCGCACTCGCAGGATCGTAAAGGCTCGCGACATCGCCGGCCGCGAACTCGGATTGCCCGATCTGGAAATAAGCTTCGTCATCAGGGGTAATGCGCTGCTTCATGGTCAGCGCAAACTGTCGAGTCTCAG
>CAYSDO010000603.1:0-1562 GCA_964429665.1 uncultured Bifidobacterium sp. | reverse complement strand
TTTCCATTCGCCGCATCATGCAACGTCAGATGTTCGCCGCCCCAGATGAGCACACATTCCTTGTTGTCGCGGCGCAGCACAAGCGGCGTGGCGTAACTGTTGTCGTTCTCCAGCGGCGTCTCGAAGTTACGCGCCTCCTTCCACTCCATCGCTCCTGTAGATTTGTCGAAAGCCGCAAGCCAGGATTCGCCGTGATGCATCCGGACCATGATGACGCTTTTCTCAGTGAGCACGGGCGACGTGCCATGATCCCAGAACAACGTGTCGCGTCCGAACGCATCCACGAGGTTTGTCTGCCAGCGCACTTTGCCGTCAAAATCAAGCGCGGCCAGCGTCCCGCTTTTGAAATACGCGAACACGCCCCGACCATCTGTTACTGGCGAGGCATTGCAACCAGAGCCGTTGCGATGCTTGCCGGCTTGTTCGACACCGAGAGAGGTCATCCAGAGAAGTTTTCCCGCCGCATCGAACGCGAGCATGGCATCTTTGCCATCGATGGGCGCTGTCAAATAGATGCGATCCTTCCAGACGACAGGCGTGGAACAACCCTTGCCGGGCAGCGGAGTTTTCCAGTGAACCCTTTCGGCGGCCCACTTCACCGGATATTTGCCGGGCGGAGCAACACCGTCATCATTCGCCCCACGCCACCTCGGCCAGCCCGCGGAATCCGCAGCGAGAACGGCTGCTGTTTGCAAGGCCACGGCAATACAAACACCACGGTTGAAGCAACACGATTTTGTCATCCCCCAATAAATGTTCAGTCAGCAATGCTTGGCAAGACTAACTTTCTTCCGTCAAACCCGTCGCGCAGACGAATCGTCATCAGCGTCATCCGCAAAACCTGCGGCTCAAGACTGATGTTTTTCATTTGATGCCATCGCGTCCGTTCATTCATTCTGCTCGGACTGAGCAGACGACCATTGATTCTCGTTTCGCCCAGCGTCGCGGTCAAAGGCGCGGAGTTCGCCGACATGTCGGCAAGCCTTTCGACGCATTACGAGCGCGCCCTGATCAGGGCGGGTCTGTTGCCGTGGCCAGTTCTATCCATCGCCACGCCCGAACTCATGGCCGAATGCGTGCGCCGGGCGGACGGCGTTTTGCTGACAGGCGGCGAGGACGTCGAACCGGGACTTTATGACCCGAAAATGTCGCCGCGTCTCCGGCGCAAATGCATCCTCACCCCTGACGGAGGACAACGGGACCTGCGCGAACTGATGCTCGTGGACGAAGTATTTCGCCAGCGCAAGCCCCTGCTGGCGATTTGCCGCGGCCATCAAATGCTCAATGTGGCTCTGGGTGGTACACTCATGGCCGACATCGCAACGCAAACCAAGGGCGCGCTGAACCACCGCCGACTGGACCGGCGTGGCACAATCATCCACGAAGTAAGTTTGACAGAAGGCGGGCTGCTCTCCAAGATAACCGGCAAGCGAAATCTGGGCGTGAACAGTACGCACCACCAGGCGGTTCAACGCGTGGCGGACGTGCTGGAAGTGGTTGGCCGCAGTGCGGACGGAATTGTCGAGGCCATGCAGTTGAGGCCCGAAGCCGCGCGGTTGCTC
>CAYSDO010000602.1:0-1565 GCA_964429665.1 uncultured Bifidobacterium sp. | reverse complement strand
CCCGGTGTTCAACACGATGCGCAGCACGAAAAAGTTCATCCGATCAAACAACCAGCCCCATATCGGACTCATCACAAGCCGCGCCAGATTGGGAATCACACCCACGAGCAGCGCAATCTTCGCGGCGGTCAAGGGCAGTCCATCCCACGTCATCCCATGTTTCGCGTTCGCGAGGTATTCCACACGCAAGGGGCCGATCATCAAATTTGCAAATCCCATCAGCATCCACATCACCAGCGTGCGACGGAACAAGGCATCGTCCCTGACGAAACGCAGCGCTCGAAACGGATGCGTGCCACCGGATGCGGTCAATGCCCGAGATGGGATTCGTGATAGCGAAAACGCTGCGAGCGCAAATGCCCCGGCAAACACGCACAACAGTCCCCGAAACATGCCCATGTTGGCTGACAATATCCGCCCGGCGATTTCGCTGAACACCGCGGCCGTTGCAATGCGGATCATAAACGCACGGGAAAAGAGCTTCCCTCGCTGACGTTCAGGATAGTTCTCCTGATAAATCTGAGTCATCAACGGCACCGCTGCGGAACTCATCGCCATCGTCAACACCGCACCAATCACGAACACTGGCAGAACCGGCGCAATGGTCATCACGATGAAACCCATTGCGCCAAGTATTGCCATGCGGGACGCGGCTTTCGCCACAGGCCAGCCCGCCGTTTCCACCTGCGCCACGAGCCACGGACCAAGCATCAATCCGAAACTCCCCCCACCGGCCACCAATGCCTTGGCGAGTGAACCCGCATGAAACCATCGGACTGCGATGAGCAGGAGAAAAGTGGCGCCCGCTGTTTCGAGGATGCCGGAGGAAATCGCCCGCCACCGTTCAAAACGGTAAGTCAATGCGGTGCGACTGGCATCAGGCATAAAGGAGCATATCGAAACGTGGCCCAAGCGCAGCAAAAGGATTTCGGGTGGACTAAACGCCCAGGAGCAGTTCAATCCCTGTAACCATCCGGATGCCTTAAATGCCACGCCCAGGCAGTCGCAACAATATCATCGAGTTTTGGAAACTTTGGCTTCCAACCAAGCTCGTCGATAGCCTTGTTGGCGGCAGCAACCAGCCTGGGCGGATCACCGGGGCGACGCGGCTTTTCCACTGAGGGAATCTTTTTACCCGTGATCTTCTCGCACGCCCCAATGACCTGCCGCACGGAGTAGCCGTCGCCGTTGCCGAGATTGAAGAAGCCGCCCTTGCCCGGCGCAAGCCCAAGAATGTGCGCCTGTGCGAGGTCGCGGATGTGGATGTAGTCACGGATGCAAGTTCCGTCGGGTGTCGGATAATCCGTGCCGTAAATCTCGCACTGCTTCGCCTGACCGAGCGCGACCTTGAGCACGTTCGGGATAAGATGCGTTTCAATGCGATGGTGTTCGCCGAACTTCTCGCTCGCGCCCGCCGCATTGAAATAGCGGAATGCGACAAATTCCAATTTGTGCAACTGTTGAAACCAGATCAGCATCTTCTCGAACATCAGCTTGGATTCGCCGTAGGGATTGATCGGGCGCTGGGGCAAATCTTCCGTCATCGGAACACGATCCGGCGGGCC
>CAYSDO010000601.1:0-1577 GCA_964429665.1 uncultured Bifidobacterium sp. | reverse complement strand
GGCAACGGTTGGGGCGTGTTGTTCGCAACTGCAGCTTGCACAAACAACAGGGAACAACTTGCAGAAATGCTCCGTATGCAAAGCATCATGGGGGTGTTTGTTTTCATAATCGCAATAAACTTTGTAGAACTGTTGCCGCCTCGCACAAAACGAGAGTTCGCACTTTGCTCGAATGTTCAGCCAACCGCCGCAGGCGTCAAGCCGTTTGTTCCCGACCGGCACGCATCATTTGGCCGCAATCCTCGGCACAATCCTGCCCGCTGAATCTCCACAAGTGCGACCTGGTGCAATTTCCTGAAGAAGATCAAGCCGCCCACCCAGGCTGAAACCAATTTCACCATTCACAATTTGGAGTCAGTATTGGCGAATCCCATCACCATGTTTATGTTTTGAAAAGGAGACCGGGAGTTTCTGAACATCTCAATATCACACTGTCAGACTCAGATGTGGCAACCGGGCACCAACACAGCCAACAGCGCCACCCGACAAACATCTCTCAAACGAGGACGGCCTTGTTCTTTTTCAGATATTTCTCCACCGAACCTATCGGGCTGCAGGAGTTTTGAATTCTTACAGCGTCTGGTTTGCCAAGCTTGTAATGAATCAGCAGTTTACCCACGACACCGACCTGAAGGTTGAGCTCCGCCATGCGCCAGACCTGACCTGTTTCCAACGGTGGCATTTTGAGGCGGGGCTTGGATTTGGCTTTTGGCATGACACAGCCTGCGCGAAAACACCTCATAAAACCAGCAAAATCGCTGGGGTAATCGTCAGCCCGGTAATGCCGGCTTTCATCGCCCGTTCCACACGACACGCAGTTGTTCCAGCAATCCAGCATCCGCCGCAGGAAAATCATGCGCGGCAAGTTCATCCTTGGTCACCCATTTGCAAGCCGCGCAATCAAGTGGCTGAGGTTCGCCGTTCGGCAGGCTGCATAGAAAAAATCTCAGGTGAACCGTCTTCTCCGGATAGGAATGGGTGACGATCTGAAACAGTTCGCCAACCTGCACGTCCACTCCAAGTTCCTCACGCAACTCGCGGACGAGGCATTGCTCGAAAGTTTCATCCGGATCGCGTTTGCCACCGGGAAATTCCCACAACCCGCCGAGATGCGCCCCTGCGTGACGTTGTGTGATGAGAAGTTTACCGGCACGGAAGATCAAACCGGCGCTGACTTCGATTGAGTTTCGAGTTCCGGGTTCCATGTTCAAGGTTGCATCGCGATTGATCGTCCGGGGTGACACTGCTCCAACTTGAAACTCGGAACTTCAAACCCGTACCCCGGAACTTATCTTCCGACGCTCTTGTAAATCCAGCCGAGGCGTTCCATTTCCTGCGGATCAAAAAGATTTCGTCCGTCGAACATGATGGGAGCACTCATGGCCTTGCGCGACGTTTCGAGATCCAGTTTCTTGAACTCGTCCCACTCGGTCGCTACCACGAGCGCGTCGCAATCCTCCGCCACTGCATTCATGTCGTCCACATAGGTGACGGTGGGCAGAATGGCTTTTGCCTTGTCCATGGCCTTGGGATCGTGAACGCGCAGAGTCGCGCCTTCCTTTTGCAAACGCAGGCAA
>CAYSDO010000600.1:0-1596 GCA_964429665.1 uncultured Bifidobacterium sp. | reverse complement strand
CCTCCAAGCGACGACGCGTCGCTTCTACTGTCCCCGCTACTGCATCGTTCCGGTTAAAAGCGGTTTGTAGATTGCTTCGCGCCTTTTCACCCAGAGCAAACCAATGATCATCGTCTACAGAGTTCATCACTTTTTGTGGCGCGCTATTTAAATTATTGACGTAAGCCTTGACAGGTGCGGCAACGAAAAACAAGATGATAAGGTGCTGCTTGGTTCTGGTGCAGCATTCACAAGGGTCCGAGACCTCAAGGTTTCGGAGGATCGTTCGGAAGGTCGGGCCGCCTTCCCTGAACAGCGTCGCTCTGGCTGTATATTTGTGAAACATCGAAAACATTGGCACCGTCGGTCTTCCTGTTTATGGATTGACCTGTTCTCGTTTGGTTTCCGTCAGTCGCAGAACGCATTTCCCCGATTGACGTATG
Source organism: uncultured Bifidobacterium sp. (assembly GCA_964429665.1). Lineage (GTDB taxonomy): Bacteria > Verrucomicrobiota > Verrucomicrobiia > Limisphaerales > JADLHS01 > JADLHS01. Next base: position 1,174 of record CAYSDO010000600.1, on the reverse strand, counting down.
GCCAACATTCCGATTGACACCTTCACCTCCGCGCCTGCCGATTCTCAACAGAAACACCCATCGTTGCTCCGGACGGACTCTGGCCTACCTCGTATTGCGATGATTTCCACGCACGGCTATGTGGCCTCCCAGCCACCTCTTGGTGCAGCAGATACGGGCGGTCAAGTTGTGTTCGTGTTGGAACTCTCGAAAAAACTGGCGCAATTGGGTTATGAGGTGGACATCTGGACACGGCGATTCGAGGATCAGCCAGAGTTGGAGTCTGTCGCTGAACAAGTACGCATCATCCGTGTCAATTGCGGCGGCGGACAATTCATCCCGAAGGAGTATCTGAGTCAGAAGCTTCCTCAATGGGGCGAGAACGCGCTGCGCTTCATCAAGAAGCACGGGTTGCAATACGAGTTCATCAACAGTCATTACTGGGATGCCGGCGTTGCGGGCCAACACCTCAGCGAAGTGTTGGATGTGCCTCATGTGCATACGCCCCATTCGTTGGGCCTTTGGAAGAAGCGGCAGATGGAGAACGATTACCCCGGAGACGTCATAAAATTTGAAAAGCAATACAACTTCGTTGAGCGCATTCGGCGTGAAGGAGAGCTTTATGCGGCGGCGGATCTGGTAGTCGCCACTACGCCACAACAGTTGGATCTTTTAAAACAAGATTACGAAGCGCCGCCTGACAACTGCCGCATGATTCCACCAGGTTACGATGAAAATCGCTTTTTTCCGGTTGGGGAGGGTAGTCGCAATGCCATCCGCCAACGGCTTGGCTTCTCAGGCAAGGTCGTGATGGCAATAGGACGAATCGCGCGCAATAAAGGCTATGATTTACTGATTCAGGGCTTTTCCGTGCTTGCGGCCCGTGAAGCAGATGCGAGTCTGCTCCTTGCGATTGGCGGGACGAATCCGACCAAACTGGAAGAAACCATCCTCGCTGAACTCAAGAATCTCGTCGCAAGTTTGTCGCTTCAAGGCAGAGTCCATTTTGGCAATTTCATCCCGGACGAACAGCTCGCCGATTTCTATCGCGGTGCCGACTTGTTTGTTCTTTCAAGCCGCTATGAGCCATTTGGAATGACCGCGATTGAAGCGATGGCTTGCGGCACACCCACCGTCGTGACAATTCACGGCGGCCTATACCGCGCATTGACTTTTGGTCGCCATGCCCTGTTCA
>CAYSDO010000599.1:0-1597 GCA_964429665.1 uncultured Bifidobacterium sp. | reverse complement strand
AGCGACGATTCTTGGGCAAGGAAAACTGCTCACGCTGGACTATGGTCTGACACATGAGGAATTCTTCGCGCCACATCGCGCCTCGGGAACGTTGCGTGGCTACCACCACCATCGCCACACCGACAATGTGCTCGATTCTCCGGGAGAACAAGACATAACAGCACACGTCAACTTTTCGACGATACAGCAGGTCGGCGAGCGCGCCGGACTTCGCACCGAACTATTCACCAGCCAGACGCAGTTCCTCACGGGCATTGCCACCCAATCGTGGCGTGATGCCACATTGATCGGCGAATGGACACCAGCCATGACGCGGCAGTTTCAGACACTCACGCACCCGGACCATTTCGGACGGGCCTTCAAGGTTCTCGTCCAATCGAAATAATCGCCAAGACTCGACAGCCTTGCAGTCAGTTCAGTGGTTTGTTGGTCACCACCCGACACTCATCAACCTCCAGCTTGTTTTGATACTCCCAGATGCCTATCGTCAGCACCGACATGCACCCGATAATTGCACGTACAATTCAGCTTTGGCTGCCAATGGTCGCGTTACTGACGCTTGCCCTGCAATCAAGCGGCGCAGATCAAATCCTTCCGCCCGGTTTCCGTCCTCGACCCGTCGGTGTCCATGCCCTCGTTGGCGGAACAGTCGTGACCAAGCCCGGTGAATCGCTCGAAGGCGCGACCGTTGTCATCCGTGATGGCTACATCGAAGTCGTGGGTAAAGGTATTTCCATACCGTCGGACGCCCGCGTTTGGAACATGAAAGGGTTGACGATTTACGCCGGATTCATCGAGTCGTATCTCCCCCTTGGCTCGACGAATCCACCGGTTTCAACAACGGAAACGGAACCAATCAACTCGCGCGCTTTTACCGCAGGCGGTGTGAATTTTTTTGGCGTGCCGGGTCAGAGAACCGATTCAGGCCAGCGCGGACCTGGTGATGAGATAAGCAAGGTTACGCCGGAATTTCGTGCGGTGCGCGGTTATTCGCCGGACAAGAAAACCATCGAATCATTGCGCGAACTGGGTTTCACGACTGCATTGATCGCGCCGACGCGCGGAATCATTCGAGGCACGAGTGCGCTGATTGCGCTGGCAGACAGCGACCCCAACGAACTCGTCCTCAAGCCCGATGTCTTCCAACATATTGCATTTGAAACGCAGGATGGCGATGACGGGGCTTATCCGGCGGCTTTGATGGGCGCAATTGCGACTGTGCGCCAGCGATTTTTCGATGCGCAATACTATACCCTCAACCAAGCCGATTGGCAGACGAAGCCGCAAGGCCGCAAGCGACCCGAGTTTGATCCGTCTCTCGAAGCACTCACACCGGCAGCGGAAGGAAAACAGCGTGCGCTGTTCGAGCCAGGCAGCGCGTTGATGGTAGATCGCGCGGCACGCGTGGCGCGGGAACTCAAGCTGGATTTCGCAATCGTCTCCTGCGGACAAGAATGGCGACGGCCTGATCTTGCGAAGGAAACGAGCGCGACGTTTATCGTGCCCGTGAACTTCCCGAATCTGCCCAAGCTGCCGAACGAAGATGATTGGGAGCAGGTAACGCTCGATAACTTACGTGCGTGGGATTGGGCTTCCG
>CAYSDO010000598.1:0-1598 GCA_964429665.1 uncultured Bifidobacterium sp. | reverse complement strand
TGCGATCGGAACTCGACGCCCTGGTACACCGACGGCAGGAAGCCTGACCCCCAGTTGCTCGCACCCCCGCTCGGCCCCTTTTGGCCGGTGCTGAACACCACAAACGCTGGCAACTCCTGCGACTCTGTACCCAGCCCATAGGTACACCACGCGCCCATGCTCGGACGACCAAACTGCATTGAACCCGTGCTCATCAAAAGCTGGCCAGGGGCATGGTTGAACGCGTCCGTGTGCATGGACTTCACGATGGCAATATCGTCAGCAACAGTCGCGAGGTATGGAAGCAACTCGGATAACTCTGCTCCACTCTTGCCATGCTTGGCAAATTTGAACTTCGGCCCAAGCAACGTGGAGTTTGGACTGATGAACGCCGCTCGATAGTCCTTGATCAACTCCGCTGGCGGGAGTGTTCCGTCGAATTTTGCAAGCTGAGGCTTGTAATCGAACAACTCCAGATGGCTCGGCGCACCGGCCATGAACAGGAAGATGACGCGCTTGGCCTTGGGCGCGAAGTGCGGTTCTTTTGGCGCAAGCGGTCCACCACCTGCCGATGCCGCCCAGCCATTCTCTCGGAACAGCGTGCCAAGTGCGATTGCGCCGAGTCCCACTCCACATTGCTGGAAGAACCAGCGCCTTGAAATTGTCCTGGGATCGAGCCCACGGTAGAGATGGTCCTGACAGTTCATGGCTATTCCTTCGTAATGGCTTCATCCAAATTCAACAACACTCGTGAAACAACAGTGTAAGCAGCGAGCTGGGTTGGTGTAGCACCCACAGGCAGTTTGTCTGTCAGTTCAGCCTTACCTGACGCGACTTCGTTGACGTTCACCCAGCCTTCGCCAATGTGTTTGGTTTGCTTGTCCAGCAACGCGAGCAGCTCTTTTCGTTCGCGATCTGTCGGTGGACGGGAAAGAGCATGGCGGAAGGCGAAGTTGATTTTTTCGGAATCGCTTCTCCCGCCCTCCGAGAGGGTTTTTCGCGCCAGCGCCCGGGCACAATCCATGAAGGTTGCTTCATTGAGCGATACCAGCGCCTGTAGCGGCGTGTTGGAACGCAAGCGACGCACACAGGAAAAATCACCATTCGGCACGTCAAAGGTTTGCAGCATCGGATAAGGCACCGAACGGAAGCGGAAAATGTAAAGGCTGCGACGATACTTTTCGGCGCCGGTGTCTTCCTTCCATGTCTTCGGACCATAACTGGCAGGCGGTTGGAACAGAAATTCCGGAGCGGGTGGAAACACGCTGCGCCCACCGAAGGAGCGATTGAGCAGACCACTGCTTGCGAGGGCAATGTCCCGAACAATCTCGCCTTCTACACGGAAACGTGGTCCCCGTGCGAGCAGCCGATTGTAAGGATCGCGTGCGTAAAGCTGCGGTGTGATGCGGGACGATTGACGATAGGTCGCGGAGTTCAAAATGAGACGATGCAACTTCTTGATGCTCCACCCTGAATCCATGAACTCGCAAGCCATCCAGTCAAGCAGTTCGGGATGCGAAGGCGCTTCGGCACGCGTACCGAAATCTTCCGGCGTCTCGAGAAGACCCGTGCCGAAATAGGATTGCCAGACTCGATTCACGAGAGAGCGCGCCGCCGTG
>CAYSDO010000597.1:0-1604 GCA_964429665.1 uncultured Bifidobacterium sp. | reverse complement strand
CGTCCGGCACGCCGCTCTTCTGTTCGATGATCTGGAAGATGGGCAGCATGTCCCATGAGCCCTTCTTGATGACGACGTCGAGCGTCTTCGGCAGTACACGCGGGATGTTGTCCACAAAACCGCCGCCGGTGATGTGCGCGAAGGCTTTTATCGTGCCGCCGGCATCTTGCCGGCGGGGCTGACTTGCTTTGCTATGCCGGCGAGACGCCGGCGGCACGTTGTTGAACTTCTTCACCAGCTTCTGCACGAGCGGGCCGTAGCTGATGTGTTCTTTCAACAGCTCCTGCCCAATAGTTCCCTTCAATCCAGGCACGCGGCTCGTGGGTTTGAGTTTGAGTTGCTCGAAAAAGATTTTGCGCCCAAGCGAATAGCCGTTCGTATGCATTCCGCTGGATTCGATGCCGATAACGACGTCCCCTGCCCTGATGGTTTTCTGGCCATTGAGCATCCGGGATTTCTCCACAACACCCACGATGGTGCCGCTCAAATCGTATTCGCCTTTCTGGTAGAATGTGGACATCTGCGCGGTTTCGCCACCGATGAGGGCGCAGTTGTTTTCCGCGCAGGCGCGAACGAAGCCTTTGATGATCTCGGTGAAGACGTGCGGTTCGAGTTTGCCCGTACCGAGGTAATCCAGAAAGAAGAGCGGCTCAGCGCCGAGCACCGCGATGTCGTTGACGCAATGGTTCACGAGATCCGCGCCGATGGTGTCGTGCTTGTCCATCCTGAAGGCGATTTTCAGCTTCGTGCCCACACCATCCACGCTGCTGACGAGGATCGGTTCGCGGTATTTCTTGAGGTCGAGTTGGAAGAGGCCGCCGAAGCCGCCGACCTTGCCGAGGACTTCGCGGCGGTGCGTGCTGGCGAGGAGCTGAGGCAAAGTGGCTTTGACTTTGTTGCCAAGATCGATGTCAACGCCGGCGGCGGCGTAGGCTTTCTGTTTCATGCGGCGGGGAGTAAAGCGGGATGGGGCGCGGCTTGCGAGTCAAAACGTGGTGGCGAACGGTTGACGGCAATTCGAGCGCGGTGTGAAATCTTCAGGTCAAGGCTGGCCCGCGTTCAATCGGTAAAAACGCCTGCTCAACAGGCTGGCTTGCGGGTCCACGAAATCCATCACTCCGATGATATTGGTCAGTGTCGCGAGGGTCTGCCAGTTTGAAAGGTTGGTCGAAGCCTGTACGCGGATTACGTCTCCCGGAGTGCCGGTGAGGGTGAAATGCATCGCATTCGATTGCAGCGCGACCGATTGAAACTGCAACGGCAGCGGCGCGTTGGTCGCGGAGTAAAGCTGAGTTTGCGGAATGACAGATTTCGGCGTGGATGGACTGCTCCACAACAGCCGGGCCGACGCCGAGCCACCATTCTCATAGTATTCCATCTTGAGGTCGTAACGCCGATAGGCGGTCAGCGCGAGGCTCCCGCTGCGTTCCGTCGCGCCCTGATCCACCCAACTGTCCACGACCAACTGGTTGTCAACCCAAAGCCGCACACCGTCGTCCGTCACGGTGTAAAACGTCAACGTCTCAGTGAACTGGGGTTGCACTTGTCCGGTCCAGCGGATCGAGAACGTGTCCGGCTGGATCAGCGCCACATCCGGCGTGCCC
>CAYSDO010000596.1:0-1605 GCA_964429665.1 uncultured Bifidobacterium sp. | reverse complement strand
CGTCGGTGAACGCACGCGCGAAGGCAACGATCTTTACAACGAAATGATCGAAGCCGGCGTCATCAAGGTTCAGAAGGACGCCAAAGGTCATCCGGTCATCGGCGAAAACGGTTTGCCGAAAATCGAACCCGGCTCTCGTATCGGTCTCGTTTACGGCCAGATGAACGAACCCCCAGGCGCGCGTCTCCGCGTCGCTCTGTCCGCGCTCGCAGTGACGGAATATTTCCGTGACGAAAAGAACCAGGACGTGCTCCTGTTCGTGGATAACGTTTTCCGTTTCTCGCAGGCCGGTTCAGAAGTGTCCGCGTTGCTCGGCCGCACGCCGTCAGCGGTCGGTTACCAACCGACGCTCGCCGCTGAAATGGGTAACTTGCAGGAACGCATCACCTCGACCAAGAAAGGTTCGATCACGAGCTTCCAGGCCGTCTACGTGCCTGCGGACGACTTGACCGACCCCGCGCCCGCGACAACGTTCGCGCACTTGGACGCGACCATCGTGTTGGAACGTTCCATCGCGGAACTGGGTATTTATCCCGCCGTCGATCCGCTCGCGTCGAACTCCCGCGCCTTGTCCGCCGACATCGTCGGTCAGGAGCACTACGACGTCGCTCGCGGCGTGCAGAAAGTTTTGCAACGCTACAAAGACTTGCAGGACATCATCGCGATCTTGGGCATGGACGAACTTTCGCCCGACGACAAGCTCACCGTGTTCCGCGCGCGTAAGATCCAGCGCTTCCTGTCGCAGCCGTTCTCGGTCGCCCAGGTGTTCACCGGCATCGAAGGCAAACAAGTGCCCGTGGCTGAGACCGTGCGTGGCTTCAAGGAAATCCTCGAAGGCAAGCACGACGACGTGCCCGAAGTGAACTTCTACATGAAGGGCAGCATCGACGAGATCCAGGATAAGAAGTGATCCGTTGAATCATTGAACCGTTAAACACATGGCCACGCTGAAACTAGAGATCGTCACGCCGGAAGCGAAAGTTTATTCCGAGGACGTGGACATGGTCACGCTGCCGGGCGTCGAAGGTGAAATGGGCGTTTATCCCATGCACGTTCCGCTCATTACACAGCTTGCCGCCGGCGAAGTCGGCGTGCGCAAGGGCGGCCAGGATTATTTCCTCGCCGTCGGGGAAGGATTTGTGGAAGTGACCGGCGACAAGGTCGCCATCCTGACCGACATGGCGATCAAGGCCGAGAATATTGACGAGGCGAAGGCTGAAGAAGCCCGCAAGCGTGCCGAGGCCCGCCTCACCGAAAAGCTCGATGACGAAGAGGTCGCGTCCGTCAACGCCGCCCTTGCTCATTCACTCGCGCAGCTAAAAGTGAAACGCCGAGGTCGTTGATTATAATGTTTTCCAAAGCCGCGCTCGAGAGAGTGCGGCTTTTTTGTTCGCGATCAGGTTGTATCGGCTCTCTTGACGTCGTGACCGTTGTTTCGGTAAGCAATTGGAATTATGAACAAGACAGAAACGCATCATTTTCAGGCGGAGATTCAGCAACTGCTGAACATCGTCATCCACTCCCTCTACACGGACAAAGAGATTTTCGTGCGCGAACTGATTTCCAACGCGGCGGACGCGTGCGAGAAATTGCGGTTCAACCAAT
>CAYSDO010000595.1:0-1615 GCA_964429665.1 uncultured Bifidobacterium sp. | reverse complement strand
ATTGTGCCCGACTCCGTGAACAGTTCTGGCTCGGACACACGCGCTTGTTCCAAAACCGTCCGGGCGGCACGATCAAGCACGTCCCAGATGGCTTGATGACTGTCGTGACAGATGCGCTGGGGCAGTGCTGAAACTTTCCCTAGGAACTCCGGTGGAAGATTGCCGGTGCCGATCTGCTCCAGGCAGCGTGCCAGCACCACCCGCCAATCCAGCAGTCCGCTCTCGCGCATCAACGACGGTGCAACGCGCACACCGAGCGAAAGAAACGCGTCCTCCCAATCCGTGCGCTCGAACGCGCCGATGTTCCATCGCGGCTGGCCCCGCTCCAAAGTCACGAGCCGCAGCCCGTGTTTGATCTGCCAGAGTGCTGCTTTGATCAGCAACTCGGCAGCGCGGTCATCGGTCAGTTCCTGCCGGAGCGTCAATTTCCAAGGACGAACCGGGGGATCCTCACCCCGCGTGATGCCTGCAAATGCAAATTCGGGAACAGCGCTGGGATAGATGAGGCGAAACCCGGTGCTCCTGAGCAATTGACGCAAATCCGCATTCTCGATTTCAGCGCAAGTTTGCAGGCCAAACTTGTTGCGAAGCAAGTAGCGCAGATAAACCGAGGCCCGTCGGTCAAATTGGAATCTTCTGGCTTTGGACAGCGTGTCCAAGGCGGCTGGTAGCGCCGCGTGCGATAGCGGGCAGAGTAACGATTTGGGGAATGAGCCAAGATATCCATCCACGCCTGGTTTTACGCACAGCCACGCGGTGAGAATCAACAGAACGTCGTAGTCACGGACGGATTGTACATCGGGTTGACCGGCCAACGCGGCAGCAATCCGAAAGACCCTTTCAAAGTGCGGAATCTCGAGTGCATCTGCGTCGCGCTCCTTCCCGCGCAGATTTCGATATTCAGCCTCGGCCAAAGGATAACGTCCGGAAATGAGTTGTGCCTTCCCCAGCGTTGGTGCGTCGAACTCGGGCAGATGAATGAAGGCCTGCGCCTCGTCAGGATTGTGAGAGATTGTTGAAGGAACAGGCCAGCCATGATGCCAGATGGGAACAGGTGGAGACGCAGGATCAGCAATGGCTGGCGGCTCGTGAACCGGAACCACAGGTAACGGAGATACGGTTGAAATCACCGGTGGGGCAGGGGGCAACGGCGATGTTGCCTCTTTTTGCGACCACGGCTCATCGAGAGAGCATACCGGCTGAGTTTCGTTGGAGTCGGTCCACACGGCTATGGACAACTCCTACCATTACCGTCGTCCATTGTCACCTGTTTCGTGAGCGATGACAGCGCCAGAGTTTTAGAACAAACTCTTCAGGCGTTGGGGGACGATCAAAGTTGTCGCCCATGAAATCCAAGGCGCTTGAACAGCTATAATTGGCAACAGTGCAAAGATGTCATCCATGGCGACAGACATCCTTACCATTGGGTGGGTGTTTGCTTGGAAACTGTGAAACGCCCGGTCAGGCATGGGCAGGCATCCCCACATCCGCGCTGAGTTTGTTGGCGGCAGCTGCATCCACCCAACGCACGAGCGCAATGAAGTTCAGCAAGGTCGGGCTGTCGGCTTTGGCTCTGAACATGTTTCTCAGGCTGGTAACAACCTTGTTGTAGGTC
>CAYSDO010000594.1:0-1624 GCA_964429665.1 uncultured Bifidobacterium sp. | reverse complement strand
AACAAATCGCGCAACAATTCGTGGCCCAGCTCAATGCAAGTTCATCACTGACGGGTGATGATGGTTTGGTGGCCGAGGATTTGTTGCCCGGTTTCATGGGCAACGTTACTTTCAATCTTCGGGCGCGAAGTCCCGGCGCTGATGCGTCTGGCATTCAAGTATGCTTGTCGGTCACCGGGATGTTGTTGGCTTCGCCTGCGTCCACCGTGGCTCTCGATCAAAATATTTCCGACCTGCGTCCGCGGAATCACCTCTACCTCACAGCCGGGATCGCAAATCTTACGGTCACGTTTCCGTTCGACACCACGAAGCTTGCGGATGGTTACCACCAGCTTACGGCGGTGGCGTACGAGGGCTCGCACGTTCGCACGCAGACACGTTGCACAACCAGTGTGCGGTTCGGCAACAGCCCGCTAGCTGCCACGATTGCCATTTCAAATGCCACCGCCACGGCCAGTGTCCAGACCAACCTCCAGGTTTTCGTGACAGGTAATTCCAACTCCATCAAATCAATCCACCTTTTCACCACTGGTGGCGAATACGCTTCAACCACCAACGTTGCTTCCGCTGTTTTTTCAGTCAGTGGCCCGGCTCTTGGGCTGGGCTTGCATCCGTTTTATGCATTGGTGAACTCCACAAACGGTCAGGCTTTCAGAACCGAAACCGTTTTCGTGCGGTTGGTTTCCCCCTGACTTGCTTGAACTTGCTGATTTTCCCTCAGGAAAGTCGGTTTTATCTTGGCTTCCGGCTTCAACTGTGGCTTTAATATGTTTGAATCAGGTAAACACAGATATCCAGTCTATGAGGCATGTTGTATTTCAGGGTCACTTCGCGAAGCCTCTGCGAGGTCAGCCAGTTCTTATCGGGGCGATTGCGGCAATTCTTCTCGGTGCAGTTGTAATTTCAATGGCCGCCGCACCGGCAGTTCAATGGGCGAAATCCGCAGGTGGCGTTTCCTACGATTACTGCTTCGGCCTGGCAGCAGACGCCGTCGGTAACTCTTTTCTCGTGGGAGAATTCCGCGAGACTTCCAACTTCGGCCCGCTCGCGCTTACAAATGCTTTTGCGGACACGTCTGACATGTACCTGGTCAAATACGATCCTGCCGGGAATCCCGTCTGGGCGAGAAGGGCTGGGGGAATATCAACGGATTCCGCGAAGGCCGTAGCTGTGGATTCGTCCGGTAATGTTTATGTCACGGGAGATTTTAGCGGCTCGGCGAGTTTCGGCACAAACGTTTTTACCAGTAGTGGCTCCGAGGATATGTTCCTTCTCAAGTACGATCCGTCCGGAAATCTCCTGTGGGCCAGGAAGGGCGGGGGATCAGGACATGATTTTGGACTCGGCCTCGCTGCCGGCTCAAACTACTGCTATGTCGCTGGTACCTATCAAAATGTCGCCGTCTTCAGTGGCACCAATGTTAGCACCGCTGGTGGCTATGACATCTTCATCGCAAAATATGACGATGCTGGCAATCTCCTGTGGATTCAGAGTGCCGGCGGAGCTGGCAATGATCAGGCCTTGGGTATCGCTTCAGACAATCTGGGTCGCTGCCGGGTCACCGGTTATTTCACCTCAACCAATGCATCGTTCGGCGGCGTGACGCTTACCAACGCGAGTCTAT
>CAYSDO010000593.1:0-1627 GCA_964429665.1 uncultured Bifidobacterium sp. | reverse complement strand
GATCCGCCGCGATGCACACGCTTTTTCTCGTTCGTTCAGCAGGATAGCACGGCGGGGCCGGACCTTACGGGTTGCGCGTTACGCCACCAGCAAGCTTCTGCCGCGCGTAGGTGTCCACGCGATACCAGTCACTCACCCACCCCCAGACCTTTGCCCGCAACGTCATAAAGGCCGTAGGTATTGGGAGAAAACTGCACGACGGGTGCGATGCCCTCGAATCCGTCCTCGCGCGTCTTACCGTCTCATTAGTACATGAATGGTGTTCCAGTCCGTCATCAACGCGTTGGTGCGTTGTGGGCGAGTTCAGCTAGTCCTGTCGATGTGTGGATCCACTCACCGCTTTGCAGAGAGCTTCACTGGCAGCCGGTTTCATCATCACAACCTGTTGGAAATTCTCCACTTAAGAATGGAGCCAGTGGTCGGGATTGAACCGACGACCGACGGTTTACAAAACCGTTGCTCTACCACTGAGCTACACTGGCCTCCACGAACAAGCTCTTAATACGAAATGCCGTGCGCGGAGGCAAGCCTGCGCGTTCGCGGGATGTGACCAAGCCTCCTACAACTTCAGGTTCCGCAACGCCAGCGCGACGATTGTGGCAACCAGCATCAGACCGGCAGGCATGAACTTTTTTGTTTTTGAAAGACGCATGGCAAACACGACCAGCAACACCGCCATCAAAATGTCCGCCACGTAGTATCTGAAGATGATACCCAACGCACAAAGGATCAGAGCCGCGCCAAACGCCGCCGACATGACGAGCGATATCTGGCTCTTTCCTTTGAAAAAGCCAATCAACCCACCGACCAGCAGCAGCACGATGTAAATCCAGAGAATGGTGTTTTGCATTCGGCCTGAGAGTGCCTCAACCGGCCTGCACGTCCAAGCTCAGAATTTCCCCCGGCTCACATTCGGCAACGATTTCCATCGGGCGGCAGCAGACTTCGCAGTCCGTGGTGAAGCGCTGAAATCCGCCGCTGGTGTCCACCACCACTTCAAAGCGCTGGCCGCAATACGGGCATTGAATTGTTTCAGAAACTTCCACAAATTCATCCTACTCCCCTGCCCCGATTCTGCAATCAATCCGTTCGTCTTTCTCTTCGCAGCTTGCCCACGCGAACCAAGCTGTGGCTTAATCGGGATGTGAAAACCGCCGTTGCCAGAATAATGGCTCTGACCCGATTACGCCCCAGGCTCGCCATTGTACTGGGAAGCGGATTCAGTCACGTTGCCGATGAAATGGATGTGGAATCGAGAACACCGTACTCGAAGCTGCCTGGTTTTCCAAAACCGACCGTGGCCGGGCACGAGGGCGAACTGCTGATCGGGAGACTCTCAGGCACTCCGGTCATCCTGCTCGGGGGTCGTGCGCACTTTTACGAGGGGCAATCGATGGAAGAAATCACGTTTGCAGTGCGCACGCTTTCAGCCTGTGGCGTCAGCGACCTGCTGCTCACAAACGCAGCGGGTGGCATCAACCGCAAATTCTCCACTGGCGAATTCATGCTGGTATCGGATCACATCAATTTCATGGGAGTGAACCCGCTCCGGGGCGGCCCGGCAAAGAATCTCCCACGTTTTGTGGATATGACCCTTGCCTATGACATCGAATTGAGCGCAATGATC
>CAYSDO010000592.1:0-1647 GCA_964429665.1 uncultured Bifidobacterium sp. | reverse complement strand
GGCGCAGTGTTTTATCTCAACGGCGTGGAGATTCAACGCGTCGGCATGGCTGCTGGAAATGTCATCTACGACAGTCTCTCCACGCGCGCCCCGGACAATGCCACAACCTTCGATGTGTTTTCGATCTCAGGCAATCAGCTTACCAATGTTGTCGCCGGTACAAACATTCTCGCCGTGGAGGTTCACCAACAGGCCGCAACTAGTTCCGACATCGTATTTGGTTCAGCAGTAATTGCGATGACCAACATCAACCTCACACGTGCCCCTTACCTCCAAAACGCCTCCCACACAAATGTCACCATTCGCTGGCGAACGGACGCTGGTTTGGTGGGACGGGTGCGTTTCGGAACACAGTCCGCAATCCTTGCCCGGGTTGCCGATGACATCGTCGCTACAACGGATCACGAAGTCATAGTCACAGGGCTTCAACCTGACACAAAATACTTTTACTCTGTCGGCACTGCGAATGCCGTCATGGCTGGGCAAACAGTAAACCACTTCTTCAAGACGTCGCCAGTGCCAGGGACTTTGAAATCCACGCGGATTTGGGTCATTGGTGATGCTGGCACGGCCTCGGCAGGTCAGGTTTCTGTTCGCAATGCCTACCAGGTATTTTCAACCAACCGCTCCGCTGATATGTGGCTGATGCTGGGTGACAACGCCTACACGAGCGGCACAGACGCAGAATACCAAGCTGGGTTATTTAACATTTACACCAACCAGCTTCGCAATCTCGTTTTCTGGTCAACTCTAGGCAACCACGAGACGTATTCAGTGAATCCAGGCGGCAACTATCCTTACTTTGACATTTTTTCTTTGCCAAAGAATGGCGAAGCAGGGGGCATGGCTTCCGGCAGCGAGTATTATTATTCGTTCGATTACGCCAACATACATTTCATCTGCCTTGACTCGATGGATTCCAGCCGGGCGACAAACAGTCCCATGTTCAACTGGCTCACAAACGACCTCGCGAACATAACGGCAGATTGGACGATTGCTTTCTGGCATCACCCGGCCTACACCAAAGGCTCGCACAATTCCGACAGCGAAACGGAACTCGTGGAGATGCGGCGAGTGTTTGTTCCGGTGCTGGAGCAGGCTGGTGTTGATCTTGTGCTTTCAGGTCATAGCCATTCTTACGAGAGATCGTTCCTTATTGACCGTCACTACGGCCTTGCGGCAACGATGAATGCAACGAACAAGATTGACGCCGGCGACGGACGCGAGAACGGCACCGGGGCTTACAAGAAACCCGAGAATGTCAGTGCGCCCCACATGGGCGCAGTTTATGCCGTCGTCGGCAGTTCGGGACAGATCAGCGGCGGTACACTGAATCACCAGGCAATGTATGTCTCGCTGAACAATCTTGGCTCCATGGTGCTCGATGTTAACAGCAACCGGCTTGACGCAACTTTCATCCGCGAGAACGGAACCACGAACGACTATTTCACAATGCTCAAGGTAAATTTTCCTCCAGTAGCAAGCAATCTCACCTACAACGTGCCTGCAGATGTTTCCACGCCGCTCGTGATCGCAGGCAGCGACATCAACAGCAACGCCATCACTTTTGCCACGGACAGCTTGCCGGGTCATGGGCTGATCTCTGGATTCGATGCCACAAACGGCACGCTTGTTTACACGCCGGCT
>CAYSDO010000591.1:0-1671 GCA_964429665.1 uncultured Bifidobacterium sp. | reverse complement strand
GAGATTGAAATCCACAGTGGCCGCAACATCCTCCGTGTAACACAAGTCGAGCAACGCGCTTCCGTTGACGATGCCGATGCTCACGGCCGCGACGGCGTGCAAGATGGGGTTCTCCTTCAGTTTGCCGCTGGCGATGAGGCGGCGAATGGCGATGACAAGTGCGACGTACGCGCCAGTGATGGCCGCCGTCCGTGTGCCGCCGTCTGCCTGTAACACATCACAATCCACGCAGATCGTTCGCGAGCCAAGTTTTTCGAGATCAAGCGTGGCGCGCATGGCGCGACCGATGAGCCGCTGAATCTCCTGAGAGCGTCCGTCAATTTTCCCCTTTGTGATGTCGCGGGCTTTGCGTTGCAAGGTGGAGTAGGGGAGCATGGAATACTCCGCCGTGATCCACCCGCCGGTCACGCCCTGTTCCTTCATCCAGCGAGGAACATTTTCCTCAACGGTCACGCCGCAAATGACGCGCGTGTCGCCCCATTCAATCAACGTGGAGCCTGTGGCGTGCGGCGCGATGTGATTTTGAAAACGGAGTGATCGGAGTTGATCCGGTTGGCGACCATCTGCGCGTGTGGAGTTTGTTGGATTGTTTGTCTCGGCCATATTCCTGCGAATCGTAGTGATCGGCGTGACACCGGGCAACGCTGAAAGAATTTACAGGTGAAACTCTACGCTCGCCTGTGAAGTCTCGCTGCCGTAGGCTGCGCTAAATGAGTTCACTGCCACGACCCGAAGTCATTATCACACACGAGAGCGACCTTGACGGGCTGCTCGCGGGCGTATTGTTGCGCCGGCTGGCAAAAAAGCTTTTCGGCGGCGAGATTCCACTTGAGGCTTATCACTATCACGCTTGGCGTTCGCGTGATATTCGTGAAAAATCAGGCTGGGTCACTGATCTTACGTTTGAGCAACGGCTGGATCGCCCAAACTGGTTGGTGATTGATCATCATGTAACGGAGATTGCCGCCAAGAACGCGCACCTGATCCACGACTTGAACAAATCCGCCGGGCTGTTGTGTTACGAACTTTGCCGTGAGAACGGAATCTCGTCGCCTGCGTTGGATCGTCTGGTTCATCTGAGCAACGTGGCGGATCTGTTTCTTGAGGATGATCCTGATTTCGTCATCGCTTGCGACTACGCAAACCTGGTGAAGATTTATGGCTTCTGGGATTTGCACGCCCTGCTCGGGGGCGAGCTGGAAAGGCTTCTTGACCATCCGCTGCTCGAAGTCATGGCGGTCAAGCGCCGCATCGAAGACCCACTTGGTTTTGATTGGAGCAAACGTAAAGTCTCGGAGATTTCACCCACTGTCGGCTACGTGGATACGGTGATCGGTAACAATAATCTAATCGTTCATCAACTCCTCGAGCAACAAGTGACGCGCTATCCCGTGCTCGTCACCATGTTTCGCAAACCGAACGGCAACATCATCGCCAGCCTGCGCAGTCGCAACGGCGAAGCGTTGAGGGTGGCGGAAAAACTTCAGGGCGGCGGACACGCCAACGCCTGCGGTGCCTTGCTGCCACGCTCTGTGAAGACCATTCCCGACGCAGTGCAATACCTTCGCGAGGTGTTGAACCCGAAATCCTCATCGCCGTTGAACAGTCTCGAAGGGTTGTTCGCCAGTCTCGACGAAATGAAACAGAGGTAAGACAGGAGTGTTTGGTTCA
>CAYSDO010000590.1:0-1688 GCA_964429665.1 uncultured Bifidobacterium sp. | reverse complement strand
CATTGAGCCCATGCCCACGCCGCCGGTATGATGAATGAAGTTGTGGCGAATCTTGTTCCCGCGAAACGTGTAGTCGCGTCCGGTGTAGATCGCGCCAACGTCGCCCGTCTCCAGCGCGATGTGGTGAATCTCGTTGAACTCCATGACGTGGTCGTTGCCCCAATAAAGAATGGCGCAGTGCGGATGATCATGAATGAGATTGTGGGACGCACGCTGACCCACGCCGTTCAAAGCGATCGCCGGAACATAGCACTTGGACCAGTGACCGAGCCGCTGGAAGTGACAGTTCTCGACGAGGTGGCCGCCGGGCGTGAGTGTCTGGCGATCGCCGCCAGTCAAGGACACGCCGCCATCGCCGGTATCGGAGACGTCACAGCTTACCACGCCATGACCGCTGCCGCCGTTGATCACGACACCGCTGTTGCCAATGTTGCGGATGAGACAACCGGCGATGCGGTTGCTTGAGCCGCCCTGAATTTCGATGGCATTGCCGCGAGTCGCCTCAAAGGTGATACCGCGAAAAGTAACGTGGGAGACATCGGCAAGCTTGAGCAAGGGCTGATCGAGAAGTGAGATGATGGTTTCTTTGGTTGCGCTGCCACCGCCCTGCTCCGGCGGCCAGAAATAAAGCATGCCGGTCTTGCGATCGAGAAACCATTCGCCTGGTTGATCGAGTTCTTCGAGCACGTTGAGGAAATAAAATCGCTGGTCCTTTCGGAAACCGTAGAGCCCGTGCGGCGCGACTGTTTTGACGAGGTGTTGAGCGACGTCGAGCCCGGCGACCTTCTCGTAGGAATTGGCCCAATCATAAGCCCAGTAGCCATGCACCCAGAGATCGCTGATGTCCTGCCAGCGGCTTGGACGATCGCCTGCGTAAATAAAACCGTCTGGCAAACCGCCGAGAGTACCGCCGTGTTCATCCTTCTGACCTGCTGGAAAACCGGTGATCTTGGCGAACTCACCGGCATTCGGCCAGCGGGCGAGCGTCATTGGACGGTGATCAAAGAACAATTCGGAATGCGCCACGGCGGACCTGCTGAAACCGCGCGATTTCATCTCGCCGAAATCCGACATGCCGAGCGCGTGGAGGTTCAACTCGACGACCTTGCCGCGCGCTTTTTCGTCAAGTCGCGCAATCACCCCGGAATCGGAGACGGGTTTGAAGCCGGTCAACGTCCGACCGCCAAGCATTCGGACGGGTTCGTTCTTGTAAGCACGCCACGTGATCGCGGCATCGGCAGTGCCCGAATCAGCAGCGGTGAATTCAAAGGTGCGGGTAAGAATGTAGTCACCGCCACGAATCCAGATGGTGATGGGTTTGCGCTTGCTGTCTACACGGGCATTGAATTGACGTACGGCGTCCCGCGCTCCATCGAGCGTGGCGAACGGTTTTGATTTCGTGCCGGCGTTCACATCAGAGCCGTTCGGTGCGACGAAGAAATCAGCACGAGCGAAAGCGGGCTTCGTCAAAAGGATCGCAACGAGGAAGAACAGTCGAAAGTTCATGGCCAAGGTTAGCGTTTTGGAAGTGGGAAAGCATCTGGAAATGTTCTTACACCCGTCCGCACTTGGATTTTGCTTCGTTCCCCCTAAACTGCAGCCATGTCAACCGACGCCAAATCGCTTTTCACTTCCCCGAAGCCAATCATTGCCATGATCCATGTTGGCGCCCTGCCCGGACCGCCGGC
>CAYSDO010000589.1:0-1690 GCA_964429665.1 uncultured Bifidobacterium sp. | reverse complement strand
CGTGTTGTTCAGCGGTCGCACCATCCGCGCGGCGATGGATGCGCTGAATGATTTTGGCCGCCCCAAACGAATTCAACTGGCCGTGCTGATTGACCGTGGTCACCGCGAATTGCCGATCAAAGCTGATTTCGTTGGCAAAAATCAACCGACAACGCTCACGGAAAAAATCCAGGTCCGGCTGGGTGAAACCACCGACGAAAACGAAGCCGTCCTGCATCGACCATGAGTTGGAATCGCAAACATCTGCTCGACATCGAATCGCTATCCGCCAGCGAGATCAATACTGTGCTCGACACCGCACAGGCATTCAAAGCCGTTGGCGAGCGGGCGATCAAGAAAGTTCCAGCTTTGCGCGGCAAGACCGTCGTCAACCTCTTCGTCGAGCCATCCACCCGCACGCGCACCAGTTTCGAGCTTTCGGAACAACGTCTATCGGCGGACATCATCAACTTCACCGCCGAAGCCTCGTCCCTCAAGAAAGGCGAATCGCTCAAGGACACCGCCAAAAATCTGGAGGCATTGAACGTGGACTTCATCGTCATCCGTCACAGTGCCGCCGGTTCGCCTCATTTTCTCGCCCGTGAACTTGATGCCCACGTCATCAATGCCGGAGACGGTTCGCACGAACACCCAACCCAGGCGTTGCTCGATGCATTCACGATCCGGGAACGCAAGGGAACCATAGCAGGCCTGAACGTAACAATCCTTGGCGACATCCTTTACAGTCGCGTGGCGAGATCGAACATCTGGGCGCTGACCAAACTAGGCGCCAAGGTGACGCTGTGCGGCCCGGCCACACTCGTGCCGCGCACGTTCGAGCAAATGGGGTGTCGAGTGACGCACAACGTGGACGAAGCCATCCGTGAAGCGGACATCATTCATCTGCTCCGCATCCAGCACGAGCGACAGCGCAAGACGATGTTTCCAAGCATTGGTGAATACACGCAGCTCTTTGGTCTGAACAAACAGCGACTGGCCGCGACAAAACCCGATGCCCTCATCATGCACCCCGGCCCGGTGAATCGCGGTGTGGAAATTGACAGCGACATTGCTGACAGCGTGCGCTCGTTGATTCTCGAACAGGTAACGAATGGCCTGGCCGTGCGAATGGCGGTGTTGTTCCTCGTGAATGGCGGCAAGGGCGCGCAGGAGGTTTCCACAGGCTAGCCTTTGCATCTTCTGAATCTCTGCACGCGTCCATTCCCTCATACAAGCAAAACACCTGCCCGAAGTCATGATGCCGGGAAGAAGAATCCCGCGTCCGACGACCAGATCGCCGAGGCGCGGGGTGAAGAGACCAAGCGGCAACCGCTTGCGAAATGATTATTTCTTGGGGCTACATTTGGCGCAATGAGCGCAATCGGTTTTGGCATCAGTGCAGCATTGCATGCCACAAGAGGCCTTGGCGGCAGAACCATTGGCTTTGCAGCAAGTGGAGGATTTGCAGCCGGCAAGCAGCAAGGTGGCGGCACAAACGGCAATCGAGAGACACTTAACAAGTTTCATTTTTGTTTTGTTTGTTGGTTTCTCCGGCTTTAACGAAGAACGACGCGTTCTGCGCCATCCGGAATTGAACTGTATACTAACGAAGTCAGACCAAATGTCCACATCAACACAGCGCGACGCAATCTCCCTTGTTCGCGACTTCAGTGCTTGAGCATTGGAACAATCGTGCAAGGCGGCTGTTTAT
>CAYSDO010000588.1:0-1692 GCA_964429665.1 uncultured Bifidobacterium sp. | reverse complement strand
GTTCTCTTCGACGACCCGAGATTCTGCGTCTGTTTGAAACTCAAATTTACGGCAAACTGTTACCCCGTCCTGTTGCCCAAAGCTTTCGCGTGGTCGCTGAAGATCGCGCGTTGTTGGATGGGCGAGCTACCCGGCGTGACGTTGAGGTGGACATTACGGTCGCCACAAACGGAACAGCTTTGAAGTTTACCCTCATTCTCCCGAATCACCGTACAGGCGCTGTTCCGGTGTTCGTCGGCATTCATGTTTTCGACACATCACATTCGTATCCGCAACCGGCCCGGGCGAGGCAGTTGCCGGGCGCGCCTAAATTGACGGAGGAAGACAATGCGCGGGCGGGCCGCGCGGCGTTGGATCGCATCCTGTCCCGCGGTTATGGCGTGGCATCGTTGAATGTTGAATCGCTCGCGCCGGATTCGGGCACGAACTATTGGCGGGGTGTGGCCCGATTGTATGGCCGGACGCAACCGGGATCGCCAGGTGCTGAGGAAACGGGTGCGATTGGCATTTGGGCCTGGGGACTGAGCCGGGCGCTGGATTACTTTGAGACGACAACTGATGTGGATGCGCGGCGGGTGATCGCCATAGGCCACTCGCGAATGGGCAAGACTGCTTTGTGGGCTGCTGCGAATGACGAACGGTTTGCCGCTGTGGTTTCAAACAACTCAGGCTGTGGTGGCGCAGCTTTGAGCAAACGTGACTTCGGTGAAACTGTGGCCATCATCACACGGGCGTTTCCACATTGGTTCTGCGGCAATTTTTCGAAGTACGCCGGACATGAAGACCGTCTGCCTGTGGATCAGCATGAGTTGATTTCCCTCATCGCACCCCGCCCGGTCTATGTGGCGAGCGCGGTGGATGATGGCTGGGCTGACCCACGCGGCGAGTTTCTCGCGGCCTTGAACGCAGAGCCGGTTTACCTTTTGCTCAACGCCGGTGGGTTTGGCGTCAACAAAATGCCCGCGCCGGATCAGCCGGTTGGCGGGATAATCAGCTATCACTATCGTCAAGGTCAGCATGCGTTGACCGATTACGACTGGGAACATTACCTCGCCTTCGCGGACCGCTTTTTGGGCAATGCGAAGGCCGGGAAATGAAAAGGACAGGACGGGAACTGGCAGCCAGTTTTTGATGGCAATTGGACTGAGTTGGATTGTGGCTTGCGGCAACGCTCCGAGGTATTAACTTGCGCGCGTGATCAAGCCGATGATTTTCCCTCGCACAGCCTGTGGGCTTGCTGGCTTGGTTCTCATGGTCTTCGCGCCAACGCTCTGGGCGACCACCAATTCGGCGTGGTTTGCGCGAGCCTGGCAGACGGAAGACGGCCTGCCTGAACATACCATCGTTGGCCTGGAGCAATCACCAGACGGGTACTTGTGGGTGGCCACTCATCGTTCACTCTCGCGTTTTGATGGCCTTCGCTTTCAGGAATTCCTGCCGGCGACTCCCGCCGGCTCGCCTGTGGATCAGATTCGCGCGATGATTTTGGATCGGCGCGGGCGGATATGGCTGGTCAAGGATGGCGGTGCGGTAGTCTGCATTGAGTCCGGCAGGGTCACGCAGACTTTCATTTTGACCGAGGCCTCTCCTGGTGCTCCAGCCCGGGCAATGGCAGAGGATTCACAGGGAAACATTTGGATCAGCGACAGCGCGGGCTTCGTTTTTCGAATTCATGACGGAAAAGTACAGTCC
>CAYSDO010000587.1:0-1694 GCA_964429665.1 uncultured Bifidobacterium sp. | reverse complement strand
TACCTCTTGGCGACGGAGCGTCGCCGCTACTTCCAGAGCGAGCCAACTGCATCGTTCCAGTTTAGAACTTGTCGGGAGCTTGTTGGCCGCTTTTGTGGAACATATTTCCAACTTTTCACGAACCTAGTGGTGGCTGGGGGCGGAATTGAACCGCCGACACAAGGATTTTCAGTCCTCTGCTCTACCAACTGAGCTACCCAGCCAAACCGGAGGGCGCATATTGAACTGCTATCAGTCCCAATTTGCAAGGCTCTTTTGTCTTGTTCGACATTCAAATTGTTGAGAAAGAAACTAGAGCCTGTCATGCACTTTGAGGGGGCGGTATTTTTGGGTGAGAATTGACGCAAGTATTTTTTTCTGATCCTTTGTGTTGAATATGTGAAAAGCTAGGGATGGTAAAAGCACGCAAGAGTTACCCGACCCACACAATTCATCACCATGGCTACCAAGAAAATATCAGTGCGCAAACATGTCGAGTATCACAAGGACGGCAGCGTTTGGGTCAAAGGAAACATGGCCGGCGGCGTTCCCACCGGTTATTGGGAGTGGTTCAGATTGGACGGCACCAAGATGAGGTCAGGCCACTTCGAGAAAGGGCAGCAGGCTGGCGAGTGGATTACCTACGACAAGAAAGGTAAGAAGTATAAAGTGACTCAAATCAAACCGAAGACGAAGTAGTATGCGGGTGGGTGCGATGTAACGCTCATTCCCTTGAACAGACAGATGGTTTTTCAGAAAAAACAGCTTCTCTGGCCGTGCTCCAAGCTCCATTCCTTCTCGACACTTGCGTCCCGTTCCGGTTTTCTTTGCGCGATTTTGATTCGTAACAGGCACTCATGAATGTTGAACAACTGACTAAAGCCAAGTCGCTCGGTTTCTCCGACCGGCAGATCGCGCATTTGACCGGCACAACCGAGGACGCCATCCGCACCGAGCGCAAAAAGCTTGGACTCGTTCCCAGCTATCGTCTCGTGGACACCTGCGCCGCCGAATTCGAGGCTTACACGCCCTATTACTACTCGACCTATGACCGTGGCGATGACGAGGTGAAAGGCAACACGGCGAAGAAGGTGATGATTCTCGGCGGCGGCCCGAATCGCATCGGTCAGGGCATTGAATTCGATTACTGCTGCGTTCACGCCGCGTTCGCGCTCAAGGAGGATGGCTTCGAGACCATCATGGTGAACTCGAACCCGGAAACTGTTTCCACCGACTACGACACCAGCGACAAACTTTTCTTTGAACCGCTCACGCTCGAGGATGTACTGCACATCTACGAACGGGAGAAGTGCTGGGGCGCAATCGCACAGTTCGGCGGACAGACACCGCTAAACCTGGCACTGGGGTTGCAAAAGAACGGCGTGAACATCATCGGCACATCGCCTCAAAGCATCGAGATCGCCGAAGACAGGAAATTGTTCGCCGCGATGCTGGACAAGCTGAAGATTCCACAACCGCCAAACGGTCTCGCCACAAACGAGGCCGAGGCACTGGTCATTTCCAAAAGGCTGACCTATCCGGTTCTGGTTCGACCTTCATTCGTTCTCGGCGGGCGCGCGATGCAGATCGTTTATTCCGACAGTGAACTTTCTCATTACATGCGCTTCGCGGTGGAGGCTTCGCCCGAGCGGCCAGTACTCGTGGATAAATTTCTCGAAGACGCCACCGAGGTGGACGTGGATTGCATCACGGAC
>CAYSDO010000586.1:0-1709 GCA_964429665.1 uncultured Bifidobacterium sp. | reverse complement strand
AACCCCGAAGCCGGGTTCGGATGAAATCAAACGCGCGTGCGAAGAGGGATGGGTCGGTGCAAACGGTTATCTCCGGTCAGACGGTGTCCGCCAGAAACGCGCCCTGGCCTTCCAAGGCAGCGTGGTCACGGCGAAAGGTGAAACTTTATCCGAGGTATTCATCGCGGACCTGCCGGAAGACTTGACCCAAGCCGGGGAATCCCCCGTCTCAGGGACCGATGCTACACGTCCAAATCCACCGCGCGGAACAACGCAACGGCGATTGACCTTCACGGCAGAGAGGAAGTTCCCCGGCCTCCAAGGACCACGGCATTGGTTAAGAAGTTCACCGGATGGATCGCGCATTGCGTTTTTGATGAAAGATGACGCGGGCATTGTGCAGCTCTGGACAATTTCGCCGAATGGAGGGAAGCCCGTACAGTTAACCCACAATCCGTGGGCCGTGGCGTCCTCCTTCACATGGAGTCCCGATGGCCGGTACATCGCGCACGTCATGGACAACAGCGTCTTTCTCACCGATGCCGCCACTGGAAAAAGCCAGCGCGTGACAGAACGAACACCCGACGGGATCGCTCCTCAATCAGAAGCGTGCGTGTTTTCGCCAGACGGAAAGAAGCTCGCCTTCCAACGGCGGAAGCCGGACGCAGGACACGAGTTTAATCAGGTATGCGTGGCGTTTCTGAAGGAATGATTGCGGGCTTTCCTTTCAGAGAGGAACTTGAGAAGATTTGAAGGTGAACAAGAAATCCACCGACGTGAATCGGCGCTGGCAGTTACCCGAGTGACGAAAACAAACCATCTCCTTTCCAAATGATCATTTCATGAAGAACAAATCACTTACCAAACCTCTTTGCGGCATCGTGCCCCCACTGGTCACGCCTTTGTTTGGCCGCGACAAATTTGATGCCGCAGGTTTTGAACGACTGCTTGAGCATGTAATCGGCGGAGGCGTTCACGGCGTGTTCATACTTGGCACGACCGGCGAAGCTCCGAGTCTTAGCTACCGGTTGCGACGCGAAGTCATTGAACAGACCTGCAAGATCGTGCGCGGGCGTGTGCCGGTGCTGGTGGGCATCACGGATACTTCGATCGTCGAAGCCATCAACCTTGCCCGATATGCATCGGAGTCCGGAGCACAGGCGTTGGTCACGTCAGCACCGTATTATTTTCCTGCCGGCCAGCCGGAGCTGATTGATTGGGCGCACCAACTGGTACCTCAATTACCCCTTCCGGTTTATTTCTACAACATGCCTCAGATGACCAAGGTGACTTTTGAGCCTGAGACGATTCAACAGTTAACCCAACTGGAAGGCATCGCCGGTCTCAAGGACAGCTCCGGTGATCTGGATTATTACAAGAAGCTGGTTCATGTCGCGAAGGCACGTCCGGATTGGCGCGTGTTCGTCGGCCCGGAGCATCTGCTTGTGGACACATTGCGGCTCGGCGGCCACGGTGGCGTCAACGGAGGAGGTCAGATTGACCCGGTCCTGCTGGTCGGACTGTACGATGCAACCTTGCGGGGCGACAATGCCACTGTGGAGCGATTGCAGGCGCGGCTGACGAAACTAGGCGAGATATATCGCGTTGGAAAACACGCTTCAACGGTTATCAAAGGCGTAAAATGCGCGTTGAATCTCATGGGCATCTGCGCAGGAGAACTGGCGGAACCACTGCGCTCATTCAAGGAGCCACAACGCCTGATCGTTGAA
>CAYSDO010000585.1:0-1711 GCA_964429665.1 uncultured Bifidobacterium sp. | reverse complement strand
TGGACAAGCCGCAGGTGGACAGCATCGAAGGCATCCCGCCCGCCATCGCCATCGAGCAACGCAACGCCGTCCGCACCACGCGCAGCACCGTCGGCACTATGACGGAGATTTGCGACCACATGAAAGTCCTCTGGCCGCACCTCGCACAATTACACTGTCGCGGCTGTGGCCAGCCGGTGCGCAAGGATTCGCCGCAGGATGTGTGGGAAACAGCTCTTGCTTCTCATGCGTCGCATCGGCTCCATTCCTCCTATAAAACTCCTGAACCAAACAAGCCTTGCGAAATCCTCATCACGTTTGACATTCCCCTTTCCGACAAACTCCCGCTTGCCGAATCTCTCGCCCTGATCTCCAAGCAAGGCTATCAACGGCTGCTGGTGAAAGGAGAACTCCTGCGCTTGGACGATGCAAAGACTCAATCGGCAATCGGCAATCGGCAATCGGCAATCACCGTCATCCAGGACCGTCTCAAACTCGTACCCGCCTCCCGCGCACGTTTAGTCGAAGCCTGCGAGCAAGCCTATCATTTCGGCAAAGGCAAGCTGACGATTTGGGAAATCCATCCTCCATCTTCCATCCTCAATCCTCGCCCCTTTTCCAACCGCCTCCACTGCGCCCAATGCGACATCGAATACCCCGACGCTTCGCCCGCACTGTTCAGCTTCAATCATCCACTCGGCGCGTGCCCAACCTGCAAAGGCTTCGGTCGCACCATCACGATTGATTACGACCTCGCCATCCCCGACCGCTCACTGAAATTGGCGCAAGGAGCCGTCAAACCCTGGCGCACCGGCATGAGCGCGGATTGCCAGTCCGACCTGAAAAAGTTTTGCCGCGCGCGCAACGTCCCGATGGATGTGCCGTTCCATCAGATGTCCGTCGAACATCAAAAGTGGATCATCGATGGCGACAAAGATTACGGCATTGACGAAGACCACCAATGGCCGCGTGCGTGGTACGGCGTGAAAGGCTACTTCCGCTGGCTCGAAACCAAGTCCTACAAAATGCACGTCCGCGTGCTGCTCTCGCGCTACCGCGCTTACACCAAGTGCCCGACTTGCGACGGCGCGCGGCTCAAGCCGGACGCATTGCTCTATTTTCTCTCGATTGACAAAAAGAAGCTGACGCTCCCCGATTTCTACGCCCTGCCCGTCCGCGATGCGCTTGCGTTGATCGAGACCCTGGCACGCCACAGGACTCAAGACTCAAGACCCAAGACTCAAGACCCGATTCATCACGCCCTCTCCGAAGTCCGCGCCCGCCTCGCCTATCTCGATGAAGTCGGCCTCGGCTATCTCACACTGGATCGCCCCACGCGCACCTTGAGCGGCGGCGAAACCGAACGCGTCAATCTCACCACCTGCCTCGGCACGCGCCTGGTCAACACGCTTTTTGTCCTCGACGAACCCAGTGTCGGCCTGCATCCCCGCGACACCGATCGCCTCGTCCGCATTCTCGAAAAACTCCGCGACACCGGCAACACCGTCGTGGTCGTAGAGCACGAAGCCAGCGTCATGCGCGCTGCCGATCAAATCGTGGACATTGGCCCTCGCCACGGCGCAACCGGTGGTGAAGTCGTCTTCCAAGGCACGCTGCCTGAGTTATTGAAAGCAACCCGCTCCCTCACCGGCCAATACCTGAGCGGACGAAAACAGATTGAGATTCCAAAGCGGCGTCCCGTTCGCTTGGAGTCCCGCCTTCAGGCGGAATC
>CAYSDO010000584.1:0-1714 GCA_964429665.1 uncultured Bifidobacterium sp. | reverse complement strand
TACCACAGAATTTGACATCCATAGCGAGGCTTAGAATCAGGATCACCCTGTCCAATGTAAAGATATTTCTCTGGCGGATGACAACGAAACCAACACGATTCCTCCAAATGAAAACGGCCCGCAGTACGGCGGGCCGTCGTCAAAAGATTTTCAGCAGGAGTCTATTTAGAACCATTGGCGGCGATGGTCAGACGTGATTTCTTGCGGTTGGCTGCGGCGCGGGTGATGACGCCGGACTTGACGGCCTTGTCGATGACGGAATGCACGTCTGGCAACGCTTTGGTGGCATCCGCTATCTTGCCAGCGCTTACGGCATCGCGAAGGCCTTTTTCGTGTTTGCGCAGGCGTGAAAGGATCGCGCGGTTGTGCTGACGTTTGCGTTCACTGTTGCGCATGCGGCGCTCTGCTGACTTCGTATTGGGCATAATTCGCTTTTATTTCAAAATTAGGGGCGGGACTTTAGCCAAATGCACCGGAAAGTCAACGCCAGAGAAATGGAATCTTTGGTCGTTTGATCGGCCTCCTTCTTCGTTTCGCATTTTCAAAGCATCCATACTTGTTACCCAGTCGCGCTTTGATTGGTCTTCCCCTAATTTCGAGACCAAATTGTCTGGGCACATCCCGGGTTTTTGAAATACTTGCCTCAAAGGTCCCAAAGGAAATCGCTTATGACGGATCACTCACAAGACATCACTCCACCAAAGTCCATGATCGGCTCTAGCTGGGAATTGAATTGAGTTCCTTCTGGATTCATTTCAGATTTTCCCTAGGTGCATTCCATGCCGGTAAATTGGTCTACCATTTATGTCCGCCCTGAAAATCAAATCCGCTGACTCGTGCAAATACGATCTCCTCTCTCTCGGTGAGATAATGCTCCGCCTCGATCCCGGTGAAAGCCGGATACGCGCCGCGCGAGAGTTCCGTGTCTGGGAAGGTGGCGGGGAATATAACGTCGCGCGTGGTATGCGTCGTTGCTTCGGATTGAGGACGGCTGTTGCTACCGCGTTTGCAGACAACGACGTGGGGCGCTTGCTCGAAGATTTTGTTTTGCAGGGTGGTGTCAGTACCGAGTTTGTCAAATGGTCGCCATTCGATGGCGTCGGGCGCGTGACCCGCAATGGACTTAACTTCACGGAGCGCGGTTTCGGTGTACGTGGTGCAGTGGGCGTTTCGGATCGGGGTTTCACCGCTGCGTCGCAGCTCAAGCCTTACGATTTCGATTGGGACCACATTTTTGGGAAACTCGGCGTGCGCTGGTTGCACACGGGAGGCATCTTTGCTGCACTCAGCGACACCACGCCACAACTCGTGATCGAAGCCGTTAAAGCGGCGAACAAGCACGGTACGATTGTCAGTTACGATTTGAATTATCGTCCGTCGCTTTGGAAATCCATCGGAGGCCAGAAACGCGCTCAGGCAGTGAACAGGGAAATAGCCCGGTACGTGGATGTGATGATTGGCAATGAAGAGGATTTTACCGCCTGTCTCGGTTTTCCGGTTCAAGGCGCTGATGAACATCTCCTTCACATTGATGTGACCGCTTTCAAGAAAATGATTCAGACAGCCGTTAAGGAATTTTCGAACTTCAAGGCTACGGCTACCACATTGCGCGCGGCGAAAACGGCAACAATGAACGACTGGAGGGCGATCGCCTGGGTGGGAGGCGATTTCTACGAGAGTCGTAACTACCCTGATTTGGAAATCCTTGATCGGG
>CAYSDO010000583.1:0-1717 GCA_964429665.1 uncultured Bifidobacterium sp. | reverse complement strand
CAATACCAAGGCGATTACCGCGTATCAGCGCAATGGATTCACCGTGGCGGAATCGGTCATCACGGACTTTGGTGGTGGCTTCGTGATGGACGACTACATCATGGCCAAGGATCTGCACGAGCCGGATTGATGCGAAACTGAAACAAAATCCTTTCCGCCGTTGGTAGGGTTCGTGAAAACTTCCGTCGTGCAGGCTCGATTTCTACTTGGACCAGCCGGCAGCGGCAAGACTCACCGCTGCCTGGCGGAGATCCGTGCCGAGTTGTTGGCTTCCCCTGACGGGCCGTTGCTCATTCTGCTTGCTCCAAAACAGGCCACGTTTCAACTCGAACGACAGTTGCTGGCTGATCCAGCACTCACAGGCTACACACGTCTCCGAATCCTTTCTTTCGAACGCCTGGCGCAGTTTGTTCTGGATGAATTGCACGTCGCGTTACCGGCAATGTTGAGTGAACAGGGACGCGTCATGGTGTTGCGCGCCCTGCTGATTCAACATCAGAAGGAACTGAAAACGTTCCATGCTTCGGCCCGGCTAAACCGTTTCGCACAGCAACTCAGCGCGCTGCTGCGCGAGTTTCAGCATCACAGGCTTTCGGCGGACAAACTGCTTTCGCTCGCGGCGAACAGTGACGCGCCTGCGCAATTGCGGGATAAACTTCACGATCTCGCCTTGTTGCTGGCTGCATACAATCAATGGCTCAAGACCCGCGCTCTTCACGATGCGAATTCGCTGTTGGACGTGGCGGTGGATGCGTTGAAAGTTCCACGTTTCAAGTCCCAAGTTCCAGGTTGTGGACTTTGTATTGCAAGGGTCTGGCTTGATGGGTTTGCCGAGATGACGCCGCAGGAGCTTGATCTTCTGGCGGCCTTTCTTCCATCGAGTGAAAGCGCGACGCTTGCCTTCTGCCTTGAACGCGAACCGAATGGTGAACAGTCATGGCTCTCGACATGGTCGGTTGTGGCTCAAACATTTCGTCGTTGCCATGCGCGTATCGCAGCTCTTGAAGATTGCGTCGTTACTGTTGAAACCCTTGAAAACAAATCTGCTCCTGGCCGTTTCGCCCATAGTGAGATTCTGGCCGACGTGGAAGCCAACTGGGCGAAGCCGCCAACTTCGGAGAGATCGGAGGTTCGTGATTCAACATCTCAATTACGTATTGCGGTCTGCCACGATCCCGAGGCCGAAGCTGTGCTGGCCGCGCGCGAAATTCTGCGCCATGTCAGGGCGGGTGGACGATTCCGGGATTGTGGGGTCATCCTGCGTTCACTCGATGCGTATCACGCCACGCTGGACCGGGTGTTTCAGCGATACGATATTCCATTCTTCATGGACCGTCGTAAGGCGGCAGCGCATCACCCGCTGGCTGAACTCACTCGTTATGCTCTTCGCACTGTGGCCTATGATTGGCGGCATGATGACTGGTTCGGCGCGCTCAAAAGTGGTCTGGTGGTGGCGAATGAAGGAGCGATTGACCAGCTTGAAAACGATGCGCTGGCGAACGGTTGGGAAGGAAAAACCTGGCGTGAACCTCTCCCGGTTGATCATCTCGAGAAAATACGGCAGTTCATCATGCCTCCATTCAGGAGGTTTGCGGCCGCCGTTTCCGGTAAGGTCTTGACGGGCAAACAGCTTGCCGAGGCGGTCGTTGGCTTGTGGCGTGACCTTGAAGTCGAATCACAATTGGACCGCTGGTCAGATGCAATACGCGGCAGTTCC
>CAYSDO010000582.1:0-1726 GCA_964429665.1 uncultured Bifidobacterium sp. | reverse complement strand
ATTTACCGCATCACCCCGGATGGCTACAAAACACGCAAGCCGCCAAAACTCGGCAAAGCCACGACCAAACAACTTGTCGCCACACTCGAACACAAAAACGGCTGGCATCGCGACACCGCCGCGCGACTGCTCTTTGAGCGGCAGGACAAGGCCGCCATTCCACTTCTGCAAAAAATGATCCGCGAATCTCCATCGGCTCTTGCTCGGTTGCACGCACTCCACGTGCTCGACGGGTTGGGAGCAATTAAAGGAGCCGACGTGCAAACTGCCTTGGATGATTCGAACGCTTTCGTTCGTGAGCACGCTGTCCAGCTCTCGGAAAGATTCATCGCCGCCGGTGACGCGGCTCTTTGGACAAAGATTTGCCGGTTGAGCAACGACCCCGACATCAACGTCCGCTATCAACTGGCCTTTACACTCGGCGAGTTCAATCGCCCGGGTAAACTCGATGCGCTGGTGGCCATAGCCCGACGCGACAGCGACAGCAAGTGGACTCAATCGGCGATTTACTCCTCACTCGCGGACGGTTCAGGCGAAATGTTCACGACGCTTGCAGCCGATGCCAACGTCCGCCGATCCCAATCAGGTCAGGATATGCTCCGGCAATTGATCGTGTTCGTCGGCGCGAAAAACCGTCCGGAAGAGGTTGCCGCCGCACTCAAATTCATGGGCCAGGTGGATGACCCTGCAACCGCATTCACCATGACGCGGGCTTTGGGTGAAGGGCTGAAACGCGCCAACAAATCACTCACGTCAGCAGGCGAAAGTTTGAAGGGCGTGCTTGCGCGTGCGCAGAAAGAAGCCGCCAACCCGGCAGCCCCGGAATCCGTGCGCGTGGCCGCAGTTCAACTGCTCGTGGACACAAGCTACGAGGAGTCCGGCAAGTTGTTGCTCGGCCTGCTTGAGTTGCAACATCCGCAGCCGGTTCAACTGGCGGCACTGGCCACGCTTGAACACTTCACGAGCGCGCCGGTTGGCAGTGAGTTGACCAGCCGTTGGAACACGCTCACACCACGCCTCCGCGCCTCCGCGCTGACAATCCTGGTTTCGCGACCTGATCGGGCCAAGGCATTGTTGCAGGCCATCGAAGCAGGCACGATCCGCGCGAGTGTGCTGGATTCCACGCAGACCAAACTGCTGTCCACGTATCGCGACCCGGAAGTGCGCCAGCTCGCACTCAAGGTTCTTGCCGCACAACCCGCGAGCCCCCGAAAGGAAATCATCAACACCTTCACACCCGCGCTGAGTCTAACTGGTGACGCCGTTGCCGGAAAAAAGATTTACGCCGAGCGCTGCATTTCCTGCCATCGTTCGAGCGGCGAAGGTTTCGCGCTCGGGCCCGATTTCGTGACGGTGAAAACCACCGGCAAGGAAAAGCTGCTGACCAACATCATTGATCCCAACGCTGAAGTGCGACCGGAGTTCGTCAGTTACGTTGTGGAAACCAAGGATGACCAAAGCCTGCTGGGACTGGTGGTCAACGAAACCTCGTCAAACGTCACGCTCCGTCAGGCCTACGGCAAACAGGACGTGATCCCGCGCTCGAACATCACAAAGATGCAGAGTCAGGGTCAATCTGTGATGCCGGAAGGTTTGGAAGCCGGTCTCACGCCGCAGTCCATCGCCGACCTGCTCGAATACATTTCCACGGCGACGCAGTGAGCCATAAATTCATTGGACGGTTAAGCCCGCACGACTACAAATTCTGGCCGCACGTCGCCCGCGT
>CAYSDO010000581.1:0-1753 GCA_964429665.1 uncultured Bifidobacterium sp. | reverse complement strand
CGAGCGATTGCACTCACTGAGCTCGGGTATTCAATTGCGGATAACCTCGTTTCAGATTTGGTCGTTCTGTGCGAAGGGCCAAAGGACAAGCTGGTGCTTGATGAATTCTTCCAGAAAATGGGGCTGCCGGAACGCAGCAACATCAAAGTGTGGCCGCTGGGTGGCGACATCATGGATCAGTTGGACCTGACGGTTTTTCAGGAAGCTCACCAGTTGATTGCGGTGGTGGATGGCGACCCGGGAAGTTCCGCAGTTCGCAAAAGGTTCGTGAAGAAGTGTGAAGAGCTCAAAATTCCCATCACTCGTCTGGAACGCTACGCGATGGAGAACTATTTCTCGCTGGGCGCGATTGCTTCGGTGATGAAGGGACAGATGCCTGCGGGAGTTACTGTCCTCGACCCTGAAAAGCCCGTTTCAGAGCAGCTCGGCTTCGAGGTGAAGAAGAACGGAGGGAAGATTGCCAAAGAGATGAAGCTCGAAGACATCAAAGACACAGACCTCGAAAAGTTCCTCCAGCAGGTCGCCACCCTTTCCACACAAGGTCGCAGCAGTTGATTTCAACCAAACAAGCGGCCATCGCCATTTCCCAACTTTATGTTGCATATGCAACAAAAGGTTGTCCTGCGTCACGCGCGGCTTGCGCCGGTTTTTTCGGGGTTGAACGTGCGCAGTTGCCGGCCGGCGTCGCGCAGCACTTCCACTCGCCGCCGCCACGCCGGTTGCCCCAGATAATCCGACGGCAGAATCCGGCCCGGCAGCAGCGGATCGTTCGTCACCGCGTCCAGCCATGTCTCGCGCTCCGCCGCCGCCCAGCGCTGCAACGCTTTCGCCGCCGCGTCGTTCCGCAGCGCGCCGCCCGGTCGCTCCGCCAGCGCCTTCAGATGCCGGGCATAGCGGCGGTTGATGCGCTCAAAGTCCCACGGGCCCGCGACAATTTCCGCGTCCGACTCTCCCGCGCACGGCCGCGCTTCCAGCAGGATGAGCGATTCCACATTGATCTTCCCGCCGCCGAGAATCTCGCGTTCCTGCGCCAGTGGATCAGGGCTGATCCACACGCTGTTCTGCAGGTAACCGAAGCCTTTGTCGCGCAGGTAGCGACGCAACCGTTCGCGCTGGGCGTTCTGTCCAGTGGGCATCCGCCGCCACGATTCTTGAATCGCGTCACTCCAGCCAGCACGACAACCGACATCGGTGGTGGCTTCGCGCTTTTGCAAACCCGCTCGACAAAACGACGCAGCCGGGTAGTTTTGCGCCCAACATATCGCTATGACTGATCCGCGTTACACCAAACTGGCCAATCTCCTCGTCACCTACTCCACCCGCGTCAAGAAAGGTGACCGCGTGTTGCTCGACATCACGGATGTGCCGGATGAGATGGCCATCGAACTGATGCGCGCTGTGCGCGCGGCGGGCGGCACGCCGTTGATTGATGTGCGCCACTCACGCATCACACGCGAAGTCGTGCGCGGCACGGATGAAAAGCACGCCAGCCTCGTCCGCCAGATCGAACTCGCGCGCATGAAGAAGATGCAATGCTACGTCGCCATCCGCGGCGCCGACAACATGAGCGAAAACTCGGACGTGCCGGGCGAACGCATGGCGCTTTATTCGCGCATCATCCGGCCCGTGCTGGATCATCGGGTGAACAAGACGCGTTGGTGCGTGTTGCGCTGGCCCACGCCGAGCATGGCACAGGGCGCGGGCATGAGCACCGAGGCGTTCGAGAATCTTTACTTCGACGTCTGCACGATGG
>CAYSDO010000580.1:0-1770 GCA_964429665.1 uncultured Bifidobacterium sp. | reverse complement strand
ATTAGGATTTTCAAATGCTGCGGGCTTCCGGGGATGGTGATGGATAAGCCTGTAAGCGGTTGGCGGATACGCGCCTGGTGGGTTGAAAACTTTCCTGATGACATTACCGCTCTGGATGCTTGAACGCATCTGGAGGAAGACGCTGATTCAACAGGAGCTTGTAAAGTCCGTTCAAGGCGCAAATTCTTGTGATGCATCGAATTCCCATCACACTGCCTTCGGCCACCCTCCCAGGCAGACGGGGTCCAATTTCACCAAAACGCAGATCGCCCTTTGAACCGCTGAACCAAGCATCGCCCAACGGCAAGCCGAAACATTTGAGCGTAATTCTGCGCGAGTTGGTTGATCGCCCGTTCACGGTTGGAATTGTGACGGACTTGAGCGTTGAATCGCTCAAGCCCGTCCGATATTTCTGAAATGAAATTGGCTTGCCCGGGCGGGACAACTTGCTCATCGTATTCTTGCTGGATGCCCACGTGGCGGAATTGGCAGACGCGCTAGATTCAGGTTCTAGTGAGTAACATCGTACAGGTTCAAGTCCTGTCGTGGGCACCACAACACTGCTCCCGCCCAAAAGGTTTCTTCCTTGATGTTGTGGATAAGTTTTCAGCGATTCATGGCGACTCTTTGTCCTTTGGTGTTCATTTTGCTCGTCTTGGGATGCCATGTCTGAAGAACCGAATCCCAATGCTCCAGCTGCAATCGAGGTTGTGCTCGATGGCCGCCGTGTCAAGCTCCCTGAGAACCGCCGTTCCATCAACGCCATAAAGACTTATCTCGAAACACTCGCGCTGGAAAACGATCGCGTCCTGTGCTCGTTCACCGTGGCGGGCGACAGGGAAAATTTTTCCCGGTCGTCCGGGAGTGCTGCAAAGTTTGCCTGTTGCCATATCGAGGCTCAAAGCTTTGATTTGAGCGACATGCCTCTGCGGATAGTGCACACCGCCCTGCAGGAGACCTGCCAGCTGCGCCTGAAGGTTCAGAATGTCGTTGCGCTTGCAATAATTAACGAGGCCGGGGTGGCGCGTGAGCTCTGGTGGGACCTGGCTGGCAGACTTAAGGAGCCGCTTCTTACACTGGGGCTGTTGCCCGAATCCTCTTATCAGACCCCCGCCGGAAGCGCGTCGCTGTTGCAGACGCGCAAATGGCAGTTGCAACAACTTGCTTTGGTGTTGCGGGATGTGGACGAACTGTGCTGGCAGACGGATTCTATAAGGCTGTCCGACGCGCTTGAGAATATCGTCTTGTCATGGCTGGGCAAACTGCACCAGCTCATCTTGCTCTGGTTTGAAACCCTTCTGGCTGGCGCAAGGACACGCACCGGCTGGGATCGGGACGTGGAAGGCTTTGCTGCCGGAATGCGGTTGGTTGCATGACATTTTGTCCTATTTTGGGCACATCTGCTCTCCTGCCGTGTCAGCCAAATCAGCGCTTCCATTTTTATGATTGCTGATTCGGCGACAGCCAGGTCTCTTTGGCGCCAATGAAAATTGCGGTGGTCGGCTGCGGGGCCGTTGGTGGTTATTACGGGGCGATGCTCAGTCGCGCCGGGCAGGACGTCCATTTCCTCCTCCGCTCCGACTACGACGTCGTTCGTCGCCACGGCGTAAACATCCGCAGTCCGCAAGGCGACTTTAGCGCACGCCCCCGCGCCGCGCACACGCCCGGGGAAATCGGCGTGTGTGATCTGGTGATGATCGCGCTTAAAACCACGGCAAATGATCAGCTCGAAAAACTGCTGCCGCCGTTGGTCGGACCCCGGACCGCCGT
>CAYSDO010000579.1:0-1780 GCA_964429665.1 uncultured Bifidobacterium sp. | reverse complement strand
GCAAGCGCGATGGCTGCGACGAGATGGAATTTCATACGTTAACGCGACGTATTCAGACAGCACGCCATGCAAGTGCAAGCGTTTTCTCTTGTGGGACTGGCAGTGGCGGTCAACGAAGGTAGCGTCGGGCGTCTCGCCTGACGTAGAGGGCGCGCGTCTCGCCGCCCGGGATTGGGGCGCGAGTGTTTGAAGGTCAACGAAAGGATCAAGCGGCTGGTTGATGCGGGAGGTTTTTTCCGCCGGGCTGGAAGCCACGGCTCTACGGCAGGCGAGAGGCGACGCCTGCCGCTACACCGGTGGGCGAACCGCCACTTCCAGTCGCACCTTGTTTTCTCCGTTGAACACCGAATCAGCCTCCCTCAGAATCCTGCCATGAGCCAATCAACTCCGCATCGCGCGACACTGGAAGGAAATTTGTCCCGCCGCGAATTTCTTGTCACCACCGGGCTGGGGATTGCCGGGGCTGCGTTGACGGGTTGCGCCACCACAACCGCACAGCCCGAGCGCATCATTGACATACATCAGCACGTCAATTACTCGGATCGCCCGGACAACGCGCTTCTCTTACACCAGCGCGCGATGGGTGTGACCACGACGATTCTGTTGCCCGCAGGCCGGCCCATGAAAACCGAGGCCACGCATGACGGTGTTTCAAATGGATTGGAGGCCAAGGCATTTGGAAACGAAGCGTGTTGCCAGTTCGCGCGGACGCATCCAAAGGAATATCGGTTCGCTGCCAACGAGGTTCCGAACGTTGAAGGCGCGACGGCTGAGATCGAAAAGTATTTGAAGCTTGGTGCCGTGATGATCGCTGAGCAGAAATTCGGATTGGAGTGTGATTCACCTGAGATGCAGAAAATCTACATGCTGGCCCAGGCTTATCACGTGCCCGTGTTGATGCACTGGCAGTTCAAGAGGTTTAACTATGGCTTTGAACGGTTCTACAAAATGTTGGAAAAATATCCGCGGGTGAACTTCATCGGCCATGCGCAGACGTGGTGGGCGAACGTTGACAAGAGCTATTTGAACGACGAGAAAAACCTGTACCCGAAGGGACCGATCACGCCGGGCGGATTGACCGAGAAGTACCTGGCCGACTATCCGAACATGTTTGGCGATCTTTCCGCTGGGTCGGGCTTGAATGCACTCACGCGCGACGAAACATTCACGTCAGGATTTTTCGAGCGTCATCAGGACAAACTGCTGTATGGCAGCGATTGCAATGACCACGAGGGAAGCGGTCCGAAGTGTCAGGGGGCACAAACGCTAGCCGCCGTGCGCCGTTTCGCGTCGAACAAAAAAGTTGAGCGCAAACTCCTTTACGGAAATGCAAAGAAGTTGTTCCGCCTTTGAATGATTCAGGAGTTGCAGGGCGCATACATTGCGGGGGGCGTGCAGGCTGTTTCAATCACCATCAACCAATAGAACCGGGCGACAAATGTTATTCCGAGCTTTGATTGCTTTTCTGACGCTGCCGGGAGTCTTTGCTGGAATTGTTCCGGCTTGGATCGTTCACAACGACCCGCGATGTCGTGGCGGTCTGCCAATTGGTTACACCCTGACTGCGCTGGGGTTGTTTCTCCTGCTTTGGTGTGTGCGAGATTTTCTGGTTTCCGGACGCGGCACATTGGCCCCTTGGGATCCGCCGAAACGACTGGTCATCGTTGGACTGTATCGTCTCACCCGCAACCCGATGTACGTGGCGATCACTCTGCTCTTATGCGGATGGATTCTCGCCGTCGGTTCCACCTGGCTGGCTTGGTACACACTTGTCCTCGTG
>CAYSDO010000578.1:0-1782 GCA_964429665.1 uncultured Bifidobacterium sp. | reverse complement strand
GCAGCCGGGTTTTCCCGGCTGCTTTCTTTTTCCACTGAAGACGACACCACCAAGGACAACGGCTCAAACACCGTTTGACTATCATTGAAATTCTTCACGACATCTTCCGTCTCGGAACGTGTCAACGTGCAAACGGAATAAACCAGCTTGCCTCCCGGCTTCACGGCCGCGGAAACGCGAGCGAGCAATCGCTTCTGGATTTCCGCGAGTTCCTTCACATCCGTGAGCGTCGTCGTCCAGCGTGCATGCGGATCGCGCTGCCAGGTGCCAACCCCGCTGCAAGGCGCATCAACCAACACGCCGTCGAACTTTGTCTTTGTTGGCAGCTTCGCACCACCGTCCCAGACAACGGCCCGGTAGTTGAACATCTTCGCCCTGGCCGCACGACGCTTCAGCTTCGCCAACCGCCAATCCGCACGGTCACTTGCCCAAATCAATCCACGATTCTCCATCAGGTCTGACAGATGCAACGTCTTTCCTCCCTCACCAGCACAGGCATCCCACCAGGTCTCGCCCGGTTTCGGATCGCACAGTACGCCGACCATCTGTGACGCAGCATCCTGGATTTCAAATTCGCCCGCGTGAAACTCTGGCGACTGAAACAAATCCTCCTCGCCGTGAAACAACACCGCATCCGGCAGCAATCCTAGTGTCGCAGCCTTGGCCGCCTCCAGTTTCTTTGCGAGCGCCCTGCCCTGCCCTTTCTTCGCGCGCAACCATAAACGCGATTTACTCTGTAAGGATCGTAACCATGAATCATGCATTTCGACTTCGCCACCAATCCACGCGGGCACGGCCTTGGCTTTGAGCGCCTCTGGTAAGATTCCATCAGGGTTCTCTGTAAAACTCGCCGCCAGTTTCCATGCCCGGCGCAAGCCTGATTCCACCGATGCTTCATCCTTTACCCACCCGTACCATCGGAAATAATCAAACACAGCCGCGCTCACTTCTCCTTTGAACTGCGCGCTCCAATCCCGTCGCCGCACTAACATTTCACGCAGCACGTTATCCGCCGGACGCTCATGCGTGGCGAATCCGATGATGTCGGCAGCCACCGAGGATACCGGAGGCAAATCCCCAGCGCGCTGAGTTATCCGTATGTTCTTAGATTCCATTCGTCCAAATGCTCCTTGGGAATTTCGTCGAGAAAGCGCGACGGTTGTTGCATCATGGCGCCGCTGTTCCCATAGCCAGCGCGGATGAGCGGATAGCAAAGGTAGAGTTCGTTCTTCGCCCGTGTGACGGTAACATAAAATAATCTCCGCTCCTCCTCCAGACCTTCATCGGTCTCTGAAGAACGCGCGGACGGAAACAAACCGTCGCAAAGCATGATGCTGAATACGACGTCGAACTCCAGCCCCTTTGCCTGATGAATTGTTGAAAGCCGGATTTTCTCATCATCGCGGTTGGCAGGCTGCTGATCGTCCTCTGCCTCGACGTTGGTGAGCAGCGCCATTTGCGTGAGAAATTCATCCACGGTCGCGAACTGCTGTGCGAAGATGGCGAGCTGCTTCAAGTCGTCAATGCGAGTGCGGTAGTTTGCAAAGTTCTCTTTCAGGTAGTCGTCGTAACCTGCCTCGATGACGAGCGGAATCATCTTCGCGGCGCTGATGCGGATGTCGGGCGCTTCCAATTGGAAAATGGTCGTGGCGAACTGTGCCCAGGCAAGTGTGGCTTTCTTCGGAACAGCCTTGGAGCAGCCTTGCAACGCCGAGGCCAGTGGACTTTGGGCTTTGGACTTTGGGCTTTGGACTTCTCTTTGAAATTCTTTGAAAAGTTCTT
>CAYSDO010000577.1:0-1809 GCA_964429665.1 uncultured Bifidobacterium sp. | reverse complement strand
CAATTTGCTTCGACTTGTTTGGTCCACAAGTGAAGCCGTCCCGCAAATCGTTGGTTGCATCAGCCAAGAAATTGACCTGATATTATAGTCGTATGCCAAAGCACCCACATCTCTCTCGCCGCGATTTTCTTCGCACCGTCCGCAACACCGCCATCGCCACTGGTATTGGTGTCGTGGCGCCAAACATATTTCTGAACCGCACCAAAGCGGCCACCGGCGAGAACCCGGGTGAATTCATCCGAATCGGTTTTATCGGAGTCGGCGGTCAGGGCAACAGCAATCTTGGGGCATTGATGAAAAACGCTGTTGCCGTGTGTGACGTGGATCAAACCCGGGCGCAGACGACCAAGGCACGCGTCGAACAGGCCAATGGCCGGCCGTGTGCTGTGTTTGCTGATTATCGAAAAATGCTCGAAGACAAATCCATTGATGCGGTGCTTATCGCGACACCGGATCACTGGCATACTTTGCCGGCCATACATGCGTGTGAAGCCGGCAAGGACGTGTATTGCGAGAAGCCGCTCACGCTCTTCATTGACGAAGGCCGCGTGCTGGTGGAAACGGTGCGCCGCACCAAACGTGTGTTCCAGACCGGAAGCCAGCAACGTTCCGACGCCAAATTTCTCAGAGGCTGTGAATACGTCCGCTCGGGTCGCCTTGGAAAAATAAAGACCATCAAAGTGGGCTTGCCGACGGTGAATTATCTGGAGCGGGCCAAACCACCGGTCGTGCCTGACGGCCAGCCACCGGAAGGATTTGATTACGAAATGTGGCTCGGCCCCGCGCCGCATCGGCCCTACAACAAGAATCATGTTCACTACCTGTTCCGCTTTTTCTGGGATTACTCCGGTGGCCAGATGACAAACTTTGGCGCACACCACCTCGACATCGCACAATGGGGACTTGGAATGGATGACAGCGGCCCGGTGGAAATCGAAGGCACTGCTGTTTACAGCCCGGAAAAGCTCTACGAAACGCCTCAAAGCTTTGACGTCACCTACAAGTATGCCAACGGCACCGTGGTGCTTTGCAACGGTGGCGGCGGAAAGTACCCGGGCGGCACAACGTTTGAAGGCGAACTAGGAACCATTTTTGTCAGCCGTGGCAATCTCGAATCCACTCCGGAAGAAATTCTCGCCCGACCGTTGGATGACAAATCAGTCCGGCTTTATGCCAGCAAAGAACATCACGAGAACTGGCTCGATTGCATCAAGAGCCGCAAAGACCCGATTTGCAACGTCGAGACCGGACATCGCTCCGCCACTGTCTGCCATCTTGGCAACATTGCCATCCGTTCCGGCAAAAAAGTGAATTGGGATCCGGTCAAGCAACAAATCATCGGTGATGCGGAACTTGCGAAATGGACCAGCCGTCCGTATCGCGCGCCTTGGAAGTTGCCGGCGTGACGCCGGGCACATCTGAGCCTTTGTCGTGGGAATAGTGCGTCCTGCCTGTCTTACGAAACGACCCGCCGCCTGTGGATCGGCCTTTTCATAGCGGGGCGACTCGGTGACAATCCCGCCCGATGCTGGAACTTGAAGACGCAGTTCAACAAATCCTCGCTGCCATGCCGAAGCCATGCACGGAAAAAGTCGTACTGGCGGACGCGCATGACCGCGTACTTTCGGAAACCATCCCGTCAACCTGCAACCTCCCGTTCTTCGACAACTCCGCGATGGATGGCTATGCAGTTCTCGCCGACGACGTGGCGTCAGCCACGTCGCAAAACCCCGTGCTGTTGCGGTTGCAAGGCAGGGTCGCGGCAGGGGAAACGTTTTTAGGCCGTGTCGGGGAAGGCGAGTGCGTGAG
>CAYSDO010000576.1:0-1842 GCA_964429665.1 uncultured Bifidobacterium sp. | reverse complement strand
AGATAAAACACTGCGCCATCATCAATGAGGTTTGAAAAAGTAAGCGCGAGAATATTGGCGGGATTGGTCAGATTAAAACTGGTGCGGAAATAATACGTGAGCATCGGGCCGCCACCGGGGCGCTGAGGCAATGCGGTACTTTTGGGTGCGGGCAGAGCAGCAGTCTCAACGTAAAGCAGTGCGTTGCTACGATCGGACCAGCCGGTTTCGGCGAACCCAGGCAGATACCAATCCGGAGCAGTCTCGCTGTTGGTGGAGTAACGCCAGCTTTGTGTGATGGGCATGATCAGGCCCACCTCGGCTCGCGCTTGTGCCGGGCAAGCGCACACGATCACAAGAAATGCGAACCCAACTATGTGGGTCAAATGGCAGCTCATCGGGTACATGTTAATTTGATGTCGATTTTATTCGATAAAAGATGTGGTGTCAGCGAGCGAATCTTATCGGCGATCAAAATTTATGTAAGAAAGGTGTTGCGGGTGGTTGTTTATTTGATACAGTCCGCCTCCGCTTTCGCTCCGGGCAAGGCGGAAATGTAGTTAACCATTAACAGACAATTGTTCTTTCTATGGCAGGACAACGCATTCGTATTCGTCTCAAGGCCTTTGACTATCGAGTCATTGACCAATCGGCACGGGACATTGCCGATACCGTCAAGCGCACTGGTGCCCGCGTGGCAGGCCCCATTCCACTCCCCACCCGCATCGAACGTTTCACAGTGTTGCGCTCACCTCACTGCGATAAGAAGTCGCAGGAAACATTTGAGCAGCGCACTCACAAGCGCCTCATTGACATCATTGATCCGACCGCCAAGACGGTGGACGAGTTGAAGAAACTCAACCTCCCGGCCGGTGTGGATATCACCATCAAGATTTGACCCTCAACGATTTCACACCATGCCACTCGGACTTATTGGAAAAAAACTCGGACACACGCGCGTCTATGACGCGACCGGTGTGTTGCACCCGGTCACTGTCGTTCTCGTCGGACCGAATCGCGTGCTTCAGGTCAAGACGCAGGCCAGCAAAGACGGCTACAACGCCGTGCAACTCGGCTTCGATGACCAAAAGGAACAGCGCCTCACGAAACCGTTGCTCGGCCACATCAAGAAGCACAGCGGTGTCGCGGTAAAGCGCATCAAAGAATTTCGCAATTTCTCCAAGGACGTGAAACCCGGTGAAACGGTCGGCGCGTCGTTGTTCGCTCCGGGTGATTATGTGGATGCCATCGGCACCACGAAGGGCCAGGGCTTTGAAGGCGTCGTGAAGCGGCATCATTTCGCGGGCGGTGACTCGACGCACGGTGCAAAGGGCTGGCATCGTCGCTCCGGCGCGATCGGCCAGCGTTTGTTTCCCGGCACGGTCATGCGCGGTATGCGGATGCCTGGCCACATGGGACAAGTCACTCGCACCACGCAGAACTTGGAAGTCATTCAGGTTCGCGATGCCGACAATCTCCTGTTGATCAAAGGATCGTTCCCCGGCGCGGAAGGCGATTACGTCGTGATCCGTGAATCCAAGAAACGTCCGAAGGGTTGGAAGCCGGCCGTGGCTGTCACCGTCGGCAAAAAGAAATCAGAAGCCAAAGCTGCCCAGCAGGCCTCCGCTGCGGCTGCCAAGAAATAAGGAATCGCCATGAAAATTTCTGTTAAAAACACTCAAGGCAAAGCCGCAGGTGAACTCGAAGTAAAATTCGAGTTGATCGAAAACGGCCGCGGCACTCAGGCCGTTCACGATACAGTCGTCGCGTATCAAGCCGCCCAACGTATGGGCACGGCTTGCACGAAGACGGTCGGCGACGTCGCTGGCTCGAACAAAAAACCGTGGAAGCAAAAGGGCACTG
>CAYSDO010000575.1:0-1842 GCA_964429665.1 uncultured Bifidobacterium sp. | reverse complement strand
CAATTCTCTTTGCGTCACTGCCTATGTGTGCCTCCTCACCACCATCGGGTTTTACGGGATGGCTGAAGGCCATCGATTTGCCTGCGCGGATTACGTTCAGGGCAAGGTATACATTGTGACCGCAACGGGTCGGGTGGAATGGGAACATCCTGCCGCGAGTTGCAATGACCTGTGGGTATTGCCAACCGGGAACTTCCTATTTACTACCGGCCACGGAGTCAAAGAAGTTACCATCGATAAGAAGATCGTTTTCAACTACGAGTCGAAAAGCGAGATTTACGCGTGTCAGCGCCTCTCCAACGGTAACACCTTCATCGGTGAGTGTAATACGGGCCGGCTGCTCGAAATTGGACCATCCGGCACAATTTCCAACGAAGTCAGGCTGCTGCCGGAGGGGAAAGATGGCGGCCATCTCTATATGCGCAACGCCCGGAAACTTGCCAATGGCAACTTTCTCGTCGCGCACTACGGCGAACAGGTCGTACGAGAATATGATAGTCGAGGCAAGACTGTGCGTGAGATCGCTGCGGCAAGCGGCCCCCACAGCGTCGTGAGGCTGACGAATGACCACACGCTCATCGCCTGCGGAGACATGGTCAAGGACGGCGCACGCGTGTTCGAAATAGACGCCCAAGGTCGTACTGTCTGGGAAATCAGGAGCAGCGACCTGCCGGGTATCAGCCTGAAGTTCATGACAGGCATTCACCGGTTGCGCAACGGCAACACCGTCCTGTCAAATTGGCAAGGCCACGGACAGTTGGAGACTGGTCCTCACATCATCGAGGTGACACCCACGAAACAGGTGGTCTGGACATTCTCGGATCATAAAACGATGAAGACGGTGTCCACCCTGCAGGTGCTCGATGCGCCAGGCGACTCTACGAATGGGGAAGTCTGGCACTGAACCGTGATCATTGAATTCCAGTCGCCAACGGGTCAGGCATGCAGCAATCATGGGCAAGACGGGAAGCCCATCTCCTCGGCGTAGATGTCGTGAAATGATGGTTCTTCGTTCAAGGCCAGATGCTCGACTCGTTTTCCGATGTCATCCCAGGTCGCTGCTTTTTCGAACAGGGCACGCTTGGCACCGAGCAAGGCGGTGTTCCCGGCAGGAACAACACGGTCGAGAGGCACGCGCAGCAGACCGATCCGTTGCGCGCTGGCGCGACTGATGTAATTCCCAAAAGCACCTGCGAGGTGAATTCGTTCCAGATCTTCAATCGAAGCGCCGAACTTCGCGGTGAGCATTCTCAAGCCAGCGGCAATTGCACCTTTCGCGAGTTGCAGTTCGCGCACATCCGTCGCAGAAAGTAATACCGACCCGGCCAACGGTATCTCCTTCCGGTTGACCATTCGACCGCTGGGATGAATCCACTCCAGTTGCAGGCCGGCAGCGACCGCATCTACCAGGCCGCTTCCACACAAACCTCGCGGTTCACCACCGCCAATGACGCGGCATGTGATGGAATTGTTCTCCACCTGCACCGCGCTGATGGCGCCTGTGGCAGCGCGCATCCCCATCCAGATACGCGCGCCTTCGAACGCAGGTCCGGCAGCCGTTGAAGTGCAAAGCATCCTTTCTCGATTTCCCACCACCACTTCACCGTTTGTGCCGAGATCCATCAATGCGATCAGCCCAGAGCTTTCGTGCAGGCCGGTGGCCATGATACCGGCGAGAATATCCGAGCCAACAAAGCCTCCAAGGCATGGGAGAAATTCGACAGAGGCTTTACCAGACAATTGCCAGCCCAAATCCTGTGCCGATATCTTGTCCCGACCTGGTTGCGTCGGCTCAAATGGATATGCGGACATCGGCGCAATGTTGTTGCCGCAGAAAATGTG
>CAYSDO010000574.1:0-1843 GCA_964429665.1 uncultured Bifidobacterium sp. | reverse complement strand
TCCCATCCCGCTGGCTCCCAGCGCACAGAAGTCAGGAGGAAAATCCGTTCCTTCGCGGGCCAGTCCCGAAACGGGATGCGCGAAATCGTGGAAGTAGCGAACTCCGGCCTCTTGAACCTCTGTTAGCAGTCCATCCACGTCAAAAGGTTTGGGACTTCCCTTGCTGACGGCGGACCAATCTGAAAACGAAACCGTCTTCGTGGCCTCGTTCGTTCGGGCGACGCGGACACGATAGAAATACTCACCCTTGGAACCGCCAATGAAATCACTGTGAAATGGCCAGTCCGCAACGTGCCGCGTCAGCGTGGTGAACGGTCCATCAGGTTTGCTCGCGCGCTGAACCTCGAACCTTCCGCCCGCAGTGTCTTCGTTCCACAACAAGTCAACGCGAAGTTGGCGCGACAGGGTTTTTAAGCCTTCAGGTGGCGAAAGATCAACCGCCCTCTCATCACCACCGGCGCGAAACAGAGTGACCAGAATGCCCATCGTGAGGATTCTTGTGAGGATGCCGGGCCGCTGCCGGACGACCAGCGCGTAATGCAGTGTGTTCATCGTGACTTTGGATTGATTTCGCGTCCGAAAGTTTCAAGTGTGACCGGAAAATCCCCACGCTCTCCCGGCCTGCGCAAGCGCGTGAACAATCCACGCCAGAAACCCACTCCGTAAAAAACGTGCGTTAGAAAGATGAACGGCAACGCGCACGCAGCACGTACGATCCCACCGTTTGGCAACAACGCCACCACCTGCAAGAGCAGCACCAACAAATATGCCGCAAGCGGTAGCAGCGACACAAACTGACAGCATAACAAGAACACAGGCAGCGCAACGAGATAGACACAAAACAGCGGCGGAACAAAATTCAGTGCCGACCCCAACGTCGGTGTGGTGCGAAACTGTTCCGCACGACCACGACCGTAATTGAGCAACATTTTCACAAAAGCCTTCACCGTCTGACGCGGCCTGCGCCAGACAAAAAGTTCCGGATCGTAAAGCAGTTTGCCGCCCTCGCGCTCGATGTTATCCATCAGCGCGTTTTCCTCGTTGGGATAGAGCGCCTCGTTGAA
Source organism: uncultured Bifidobacterium sp. (assembly GCA_964429665.1). Lineage (GTDB taxonomy): Bacteria > Verrucomicrobiota > Verrucomicrobiia > Limisphaerales > JADLHS01 > JADLHS01. Next base: position 779 of record CAYSDO010000574.1, on the reverse strand, counting down.
CCCGCCATGTCGCAACACCGTCTCGCGCCGGGCAAGCATGTTGCAAAGGATCAATTCCTTCTCACTCGTCGCCCGCACTGCACCTACTTTCGTGTACCGCGCGCGACTCGGCCCAAATGCGATCCAGCTCGAAAGCACGAGCGCAAAGACCTGTTCAAGAAACGGCGCATCCTCGGGACAAAGATTCGGTCCGCCAATCATCTGCACCTTTGGATCACGGAAAAGCTCGACAGCTCGACGCACATTGCCAGGCAACGCGAGCGAGTCGTCATCCAGAAAATAAATCAGCTCGCCCTTCGCGGCACGCAGCGCAGCATTGCGTTGCACGGATGGTTGCCTGCCACGTGCGAGAATGATTTCGAGTTTATCCTGCGGATAATCCAGAGCACGCGCGGCCACCACCGCTGGCACGTCCGCCAGATCGGGACGCGAAGGGATGATGACCGTCACACTCGGAAAACTTTCGCTCACGCCGCAAGGCTAGGAATGAACCGCACGAGTTCAAAGGCGAAAGTGAAAAGCCCAACCGCCCAACCAGACTTAATTGAAGAATTCCTTGCTTCGAAGGTAGGGAGTTCCGACTCTGGGTACAGGGTTATGCAGCGCAATCTCCTATTCGTGCTGTTGGGTCTTCTGCCGCTGCATGCGGCGGCGGACGGAAAGGTTTTCTCGCGTCAAGCTGTCATCTCGCAACCCACGATTCCGGATCAGCGGGCGCTGATCTGCTGGTCCAATGGCGTGGAGCGATTGGTGATTGAGACTCGCTTCACGGGAGAGGG
>CAYSDO010000573.1:0-1854 GCA_964429665.1 uncultured Bifidobacterium sp. | reverse complement strand
GTTGTCGTAAACGGCCACGACCCGGCGCAATTTCAGCGGCGCATCGGTGACTTTGAATTTCAGCTTGCGGAAATCATCATTTGGTCCACGCACGATCAGCGTGTCATGATCAGCTTTGAAATCCGCCTGCACGGTGCCAATCACACGCCAGGAAGCAACCGGACCGGCTTTAGGTCGGACGGCTCTCTGGGCACTGGCGGAAACCGCAACCAATACACTTAGCGCGGCGATCAAGACCTGCAGTTGTTTGAACCGATATCCTAGTTTCATTCGATCTACTGTTGGCTTAGCTATGTGCGTTTGAATTTTCTTGCGTGATTGGGCACAGCACCGTGGCGGTCAGGTCGAGGTGGGCTTCGGCGCACTGAGCAGCCAATTGATGCTGTCGAGCAAAGCCTGGTCGTCCACGGGTTTGCGGAAAAATGCCACCGCCCCCAGCTCGCGCGCGCGATTGCGGGCTTCGTCGTCGTCCTGCGCCGAAAGGGCAATGACGGGAATTTTCTGCCCGCGTTGACGCAACCTCTGCTGGACATCGTGGCCGGTCAGTCCCGGCATGCGGATGTCCATCACGACGCAGCCCTGGGCCTCATCGGAAAGTCCGGCCAAAAACAACTCACCCGAGGCAAATGCCTCCGCGTTCAAGCCCTCGGAACGAACCAGCCGGCCCAGCGCGCGGCGAACCGAACTGTCATCGTCCACGATGTAGATTTTTTGCGTCTCAGTCTTCACAAGCGGTTTCACGCGATAAATCTCGAGTGAATGACTGAAGAGTAAATCAGCCGGGAGAAGAGATGACTATTGGACCTTGGGCCAACAACGGGGGTGGAAGCGCCTCTCGCCAAGCGCTGTGAGCAACCGCGACTTAATTGGATTACAACAGGCCGAGCTTGGCCGCCAGTGGCACCAATTCAGCAAGGGACTGAACCTGCATTTTTTCGAAGACGCGGGCGCGATGCACTTTGATCGTCTTTTCAACGGTGCCCAACTCGTCAGCTACCTGTTTGTTGAGCTTCCCGGTCACAATTTGCGCCATGACTTCACGCTCGCGGGCAGTCAACGTCGCGTATCGTTCCTGGACGACCTTGAGCTCTGCGAAGACTTTTTGGTCCAACCGGGTCCGCTCTATGGCTCGGGCCACGGCGTCCAGCAGCTGCGTGTCGTCAAATGGTTTCGGCAGAAAGTCAACGGCGCCACCCTTCATGGCCCGGACACTGGTGGGAATGTCGCCGTGCCCGGTGATGAAGACGATGGCCAGCGGTGACTGGAGTTCGCTGAGGCGTGCCTGCAAATCCATGCCGGTCAAACCGGGCATGTTCAAATCCAGGACCAAACACGCAGGACTCTGCTGATGACAGCCAGACGCCAGGAATTCGACCGCCGACGGAAAAATATCCACCTGATACCCGGCGGATTTAAGCAAACGACCGAGACTTCTCCGCACCGACGTGTCGTCGTCCACGACAAAAACAATTGGGGCCGGCTGCGTCATGGTGGTTCAGGCGGGTTCGTCCACCGGCAAAGTGAAATGGAAGGCGGCCCCGCCTTCAACGTTGTTCTCTGCCCAGATGCGGCCGCCGTGGGCTTCGACAATGGAACGCGTCACCGACAGACCCATGCCCATGCCTTCCGGTTTGGTGGTGAAAAAGGGTTCGAAAATGGAATCGATTTTGTGGGGTGGAATTCCCACGCCCCGGTCGCGCACGGTCACACGAATGAACTGCGGCGATTCCATCATCGTCACCACAGTCACGAGCCGATCCGCCACCGGATTGCCGTTCAACGCGTCAAACGCGTTGAGGAGGAGGTTGATGAGTATTTGCTGCATTTGAATGCGGTCGCCATGGATCGCCGGCA
>CAYSDO010000572.1:0-1855 GCA_964429665.1 uncultured Bifidobacterium sp. | reverse complement strand
CGATTACGCACAACTCGCCGCCATGGCTGCGAAAGCAAGGCCACTGCGTTCCATCGTCAACCTCAACGATCCGCGCTTTCTGAACCCCCCAGACATGCCCAAGGCAATTCAGGAGTTCTGCCGCGAAACGAAACAGCCCGTGCCAAAGACTGAAGCGGAACTGGTGCGGTGTGCCTACGAAAGTCTCGCGCTCAAGTATCGTGAGGTGCTTGGTTCGCTTGAGGAGCTCACGGGCGAGCAGATCCAGGTCATTCACATTGTGGGTGGCGGTTCGCAGAGCCAGTTGCTGAATCAGTTTACTGCAGACGCCTGCCAGCGCCCAGTCATCACCGGACCGGTTGAGGCGACAGCGATGGGTAACCTGCTCACTCAGATTCGGGCAGATGGCGAACTTGGATCACTTGCCGAAATGCGTGAGGTGGTACGAGCTTCAAGCCAGGTGCGACGTTTTGAACCGGCGGCGTGGAACGAAGCGGCAGATCGTTTCGCAAAGTTGAAGAACTAGAATACGAAAAGAAACAAACGACTAGATTTAACATTCGCCTCGTTCTTGCGTCAGCACGGCGTGCTGAACCAATCCGGACGCGGATCACATTTCACAATGAACAATCAAACAAGGCAGCGCAGTTACGCATTCCGGACATTCCTGGCCCTATTGGCACTCGTTGGGAATGGGATGGTGGCAAGCTCGTCCGCCGCGCTCAAACCAACAACGCTCAGAACAGAATACCTCAGCAATCCTCTTGGACTGGATTCCGCCCAGCCGCGTTTGCAATGGCAGCTTGTATCGGATGATCGCGGCGCCAGGCAGACAGCATATCGCATCCTCGTGGCTGGCTCGGCCCAACAGTTGACACGCAACGAAGGCGACCTTTGGGATTCGGGCAAGGTTGTCAGCGATGCGAATACACAGATCACCTACGCCGGCAAACCTCTCACTTCCCGGCAACAATGCTTCTGGAAAGTGCAGGTCTGGGACGAAGAAGGCAAAGCTTCCCGTTGGAGCGAAAACGCACAGTGGAGCATGGGCTTGCTAAACCCGAGCGACTGGAAGGCAGAATGGATTTCCTACCGCGACAGCGCGCCTTTGCACACGAACCGCGCATCACTCTTTCTGCCGCCAGCACGGCATTATCGCAAAGAATTCACCACCTCAAAGAAAATCAGGCGCGCAACGATTTATGCGTCGGCACTGGGTTTGATTGATCTGCACCTGAATGGCAGGGCGATCACCGATTCATTCTTCGAATCGGGTTGGGCAGATTATGAGAAGCGGGCTTACTACCGCGCGCACGATGTCACCAGACAGTTGCAAAGTGGCGAAAACTGTGTCGGCGCCGTCGTGGCGGACGGCTGGTATGCTGGTTATGTCGGCTACGGTTTGCTTGTTGGCTATGGGCCAAACAAAGTAGGGCGTTACCTCTATGGCAAGACTCCGGCATTTCTAGCCCAGCTCGAAATAGAATACACAGACGGCTCGAGAGAAACCATTGTCACAGACAACTCCTGGCAGGTGAGCAGTGACGGACCATTTCGCGAAGCAGACATGATCATGGGTGAGGCGTTCGACGCGCAACGTGAGGACGCCAATTGGTGCGTGCCCAAGTCACGCCCGCGCCACGCTCGCGGGCCGTCGCCTGAGTGGAAATGGGAGTCCGCCATCCGAGCTAAGGATAATGGCAGCACCAAAGCAGGATTTTCTGACAATCGAGGTTCGCGGGAGGTTGAACTGGGTTTCCAACGTCCAGCCAAACTCCAAGCCTACTCCGCCCAACCCATTCGAATCACTCAGGAACTCAAGACACAGCGCATCACCGAGCCGAAGCCCGGCGTTTACATCGTCGATCTTGGACAA
>CAYSDO010000571.1:0-1856 GCA_964429665.1 uncultured Bifidobacterium sp. | reverse complement strand
TCAAACCCGAGACTTGAGCTTCCTCGAATCCTACTGGCTCTCGCATTGACAGCACTGCTGGCGGGTTGCGCCACGTCTCCGCGCCCGGGTCCGTGGCGCGCATTGTTCAACGGATACGACACCAGCGCATGGCGGGCTTTTTGCGGAAAGGATTTTCCGGATACCGGCTGGGATGTGCAAGATGGATGCCTTCACCTGCGACCGGGCGGCAAGGGTGGTGATCTGGTCACGCGAGATACATTCGACAATTACGAGCTTGAGTGGGATTGGCGGATATTGCCTGGCGGCAACAACGGCATCAAATACCTTGTCAGCGAGAGTCGCCCCAACACCCCCGGACCCGAATACCAGATGATTGATGACGCCACGGTGCCCGATGCGTTGCACCAAACGGCGTCGTTCTACGAGGTGTTGGCACCGCGGGTGAATACAGCAGCACACCCGCCTGGAAGTTGGAATAAATCGCGTCTCGTGGTCTGCGGTAATCACGTCGAACACTGGCTCAACGGTGTGTTGGTCCTCTCCTACGAACTCGGTAGCACGGAAGTAAAAGCCGGCGTCGCAAAGAGCAAGTTCAAGAACGTGCCGGGCTTCGATGAAAAAATCCGCGGTCATATCCTGCTTACCAATCACAACCGGGAAACCTGGTTTCGCAACATACGCCTCCGGGAATTGCGGGTGGAGTAACCAGCGAAACTTCGCGTCCGTCCAAACGTTTCCCTGCCCCTTCGTTTGCGCAGAAGCCCCACCCCAAGGGGCAGAGAAAGCAGCGCAATTTTAGCTTTAGAAATGGCAAAATAGGGCCAGCCCCATTACGTGCTTTGTACAATCATCAATACGCCTGCTCCCGATAACAACATCCACGAGCGTCATCAAAACCGCTGGACTAACGCGGATGGTCGCCAAATCACGGGCTGCTGACGGAGAAGCCGACAACACTTGGATTTGGAGCACATGGAGTTTCCATATCGACGAAGGCGCACGGCTGACAAATCCAGCCACTCTCATCAAGTTCGCAACTTGAGCAGTTTAAGAAACAGCGCTCCAAACAGCAGCGTTGTGTGTTACGACCATCAGGAACGGAAGCAATTTGTATGAGCAAACGAATTTTGTTAACGAGTGTGTGTCGCCCGCTGGGGCCGGAATACGGCGATGCGCCGTCGGTCGGTTATGAACTCCTTTACCGGCAGGTGCTGCGCGCCCAGGGCATCTTCAGCCCGCGCACGGTCAATATTCATTTCGGACTCGAATATATTGCGGAGAACCTCGACGCCCCGACTGTGGTCCTGCAATACCCTTCCAAAAGCGAACTGATCCGCGAACTCAAGAAGGGTTACGATTACGTTGGCATTTCTTTCATCATGGCCGTCATGCACAAGATGAAGGAGGCTGTGGCGCTGGTTCGCCAATACGCGCCGAACAGCAAGATTGTTTTGGGTGGTTACGGCACGGTATTGAAGGACGACGTGCTCAAACCTTACGGTGATTTCATCTGTCGTGAGGAAGGCGTGGCGTTTTTTCGCCGGTTGCTGGGAGAGCCTGAAATCCCGATGCCTTACAAGCATCCATTGATCGTAAGCTGGCTCAAGGTGTTTGGTTGGAAAGTGTCGGGCACAGGCAAAATCTTCGCCGGGCTCGGCTGCCCGAACGGCTGCGACTTCTGTTGCACGTCGCATTTTTTCTCGCGCAAACACATCAAGCTCCTTCCGGAAGGCAAAGACATTTATTCCGTGGCGGAACGTTACCTTGACATGGACCCCAGCCTGGTCTTCCTGATTCTGGACGAGGATTTTCTGCTCAACAAAAAGCGCGCGATGGAGTTTCGCGACTGCGTGATCAAGGGCGGCAAGAAGATT
>CAYSDO010000570.1:0-1859 GCA_964429665.1 uncultured Bifidobacterium sp. | reverse complement strand
ATTTTGCCTTGCGGCTTCTGGCGGCAAAGGGATATTCGCGCGAGGAGATTGCATCGGTCCAAAACATGATTCGATGCACTGGTGTGGATGCAATGCTCCACGAGATTCCGTTTCAAAGTAAGCTCGAAGAAGTCCTTGGACACGCGCTTGGCACGGCTGATCTGCTCGGACAAATGGCCGCGGAGGATTACGTTGAGAAACTGCCGGTGCTGTACGCCGAATTTGTCGAAGCGGCCAGGCATGACCGCGGGCACACGGACTTTATCAGCAAATTTGGCGGCGCACATGATCTCATGCAACGCACGCCTTCCTTCTGGCAGGATTACGTGAAGCCGAAGCTGGATCGCGACTTTGATGGTCTGCATCGCTACCTGAACCAGCCATATCCCAATGGCAGGAACTGGTATGTTGATTGCATCGAGGCAAACATGTTGAAACTCAGGGAGCACCTTGCGGCAAAGGTTTGATCGCGAAAGCCGGGTTCGTTACTCACTCGGAACTTGGAACTTTGGACTTGGAACTCTAGCCTCTATTGATGTCGCGTGATTACGTCCTGCAACCATTTCAATCCGAGGTTCACCTCTCGATTGATTACGCGCGCGAACTCAATCCGCAACAATGTGCTGCCGTGACCGCACCGCCCGGCCCGGCGTTGGTCATCGCCGGTGCGGGCTCAGGCAAAACACGCACGCTTACTTATCGCGTCGCCTATCTGCTCGAACAGGGCATCCCGCCCGATCGCATCCTGCTGCTGACGTTCACCAACAAGGCCGCCGCCGAGATGATGCGACGCGTCACGGATTTGCTCGGCCAGGAACTTGCGTCTCTATGGGGCGGCACGTTTCACTCCATTGGCAATCGAATCCTCCGTCAGCACGCCAAGCTTATTGGGTTTGGACGCGATTTCACCATCATGGATCGCGAGGATGCCAAACATCTCATCGGCACGTGCGTCGCCGAGGCCGAGATTGATGTGAAGGCTACGCGCTTTCCGAAGCCTGAAGTTTTGGGAGACATTTTTTCACTGGCTCTAAACAAACAGAAATCCGTCGCGGAGATACTCGGGACAGAATACGGATACTTTGACACGCTTGCTCCCCAGATCGAGGACATATCCAAGCGCTATGTCGCACGCAAACTCGCCAGCAATGCGATGGACTTTGACGACCTGTTGGTGCTCTGGTTGAAATTGCTGCAAGAGCACGCTGATGTGCGCGAACTGTATCAGCGGCGTTTCCAGTTCATCCTGGTGGACGAGTACCAGGACACGAACAAGCTGCAGAGTGATCTGATTGATCTTCTGGGTGAGCGCACCAGGAACGTGATGGTGGTGGGCGACGATGCGCAGAGCATTTACGCTTGGCGCGGCGCAAACTTTCAGAACATTCTCAAATTTCCCGACCGTTATCCCGGGTCCAAAACCTACAAGATCGAGACCAACTACCGCAGCACGCCGGAAATCCTGACCGTGGCCAATGCGGCCATAGCATCGAATGTGGCTCAGTTCGCCAAGGAACTCGCCCCTTCCCGCAAATCCGGAATGAAGCCCGTGCTCGTGGCCTGCCAGGACGCTGCACAGCAAGCCGCATTTGTTGCGCAGCGTGCGTTGCAGTTGCGCGACGAAGGAATTGCGCTGAACAACATGGCGGTATTGTATCGTTCCCATTTTCACGCGCTTGAATTGCAGCTTGAACTCACGCGCCGAAACATCCCATTCAGCATCACCAGCGGCATGCGTTTCTTTGAGCAGGCGCATATCAAGGACGTAACGGCCTATCTAAAGCTCATCACAAATCCGCGTGATGAACTGGCTTTCAAACGGCTCGTTTTGTTGTTGCCTGGTGTTGGCGGGAAGGGTG
>CAYSDO010000569.1:0-1869 GCA_964429665.1 uncultured Bifidobacterium sp. | reverse complement strand
TTCCGACCCGCAGTACCGAATAGTTGCCTATCGCGCTCTCCGGCGACAGAACCACAACGTCGATTCACTTTCGTTACGGATGGCTGCTGATCCGTCGCCAGCAGTCCGCCGTGAAGTCGCCCTTGCCCAGCGCGATGTTCCATTTGCCAGGTCCAGGGATGTGTTGCTGAGTCTTGCTCGTGGTTTCGATGGCGCAGACCGCACCTACCTTGAAGCGTTCGGATTGGGTTGCTCGGGCAAGGAATCCGAAGTGTTTGATCTTGTCGCTCTGGAAATGGGCGCAGCAGATCCGTTAAAATGGTCCGCCAGGTTTTCAGGCATCGCCTGGAGATTGCACCCGCCGCAAAGCGCCGATGCGTTCAAAGCCCGTGCGTTGACGCCGGAACTTCCTCTCGCGGAACGGAAGGCGGCGTTGGTGGCACTTGGTTACATCCCAACCCGCGATGCTGCAAACGCGGTCGCTGATGTGGCGGCGCAGGCTGTTGGGGACGTTCGCGCGGATGCACTCTGGTGGTTGTTTGCCGGGAAAGATCGCCAATGGAAGGGCATGGATTTGACCGAGCGGCTGAAGCGTGATGGGATATACGATCCCGAAAAGGTCGTCCTAAACCCGGTCGTGATGCCTGATCTGCAACCAACGAAGCTTCCACCACTCGAAGACTTGCTCAAACTCAAGGGCGATGCTGCGCATGGCAAGCTGGTGGCCACCGCCTGCCTGAATTGCCACCGAATTGGCAATGAAGGAATGGATTACGGGCCGGACATCACGTCGTTTGCGAAAATGCAACCGCGCGAGGTCGTCCTCCGATCTATTCTTGATCCCTCCGCCGAAATCTCCAACGGTTTTGACGGTCAGGCCATGAAGCTGAAGGACGGCACTGAGATTCACGGGCTCATTCTTGCGAGCGGCGACCCCGTGATCGTTCGTTCGACGGCGGGAGTCACCCAAATAGTGCCGGCAGATCGCATCGAGTCCCGGAAGCCGCTCGGCCGTTCGCTGATGTTGAGCGCGGATCAGCTCGGGCTCGCGCCTCAGGATGTGGCGGACGTGCTGGCCTACCTGACAAACCGATGAACGGGTTCGTTGTATTTTCATTTCATGGGAAAAGCTGCATGGATTCGTGAGTATGTGGCGCTCGCGCTGATACTGGTGGCGTTGGTGTTGTTGTTTGGTTCGTTGAGTGGACGCTTTCTCACGGCCACAACATTTGGCGCCATAGCGAACCGCATTCCGACACTGGCGCTGGCCGCCACCGGCATGACGCTGGTGCTCATCGTCGGCGGAATTGATTTGTCCATTGGCTCGGTGCTTGGGCTTTCAGGCGCGATGCTTGGGGTGGCGCTGGTGAACTGGCATTGGCCTTTTGCGGCCTGTGCAGCGCTTGCTGTCGGGGTCGGCTTGATCGCAGGACTTGCGAACGGGTCACTCATTGTCGGGCTGAAAGTGCCGCCGTTTATTGTCACGTTGGGCATGATGGAAATGGCGCGTGGTGCGGCGTATCTCGTCACCAACTCCCAGACAAAATATCTCGGTGCCGCCGTCGAGGGCCTTGAGCGTCCGCTGGGTGGCACTGGGCTGTCCGGATCATTTCTGCTCGCGCTTCTGGTGGTGGCGTTGGCACAGATGCTCTTGAGCGGCTCCGTGCTTGGGCGCTGGATGTTCGCCACCGGCTCGAATGAAACAGCGACGCGCCATTCAGGCATTGATCCCCGCCCGATAAAACTTACGGCCTACGCACTGACCGGCGCAGCAGCGGGGTTGGGAGCGGTTTGTTACACATCACGGCTCGGCGCATCGGACCCGAATGCTGGAGCGGGTCTCGAACTCTCTGCCATTGCAGCTGCTGTCATCGGCGGCACAAGTTTGCT
>CAYSDO010000568.1:0-1870 GCA_964429665.1 uncultured Bifidobacterium sp. | reverse complement strand
AGCTCGGCAGCGAGTGTGCGCGATTCAAATTTGCCGAGCGTTGCGCAATCATCACGGACGTCAATGTCGGCCGGCGTTTCGCCAAGGCTGCCTACAACTCGTTGCTCAAGGCCGGATTTAATCCTGCGCTTGTCACCGTACCCGCCGGCGAAACAGCCAAGAGCCTGCGCTCCGTCCACGCCTGTTACGACCGGCTTGCCTCACACCGGCTGGAACGCAAGTCGTTCATCGTCGCACTCGGCGGCGGTGTCGTGGGTGATCTGGCGGGCTTTGTCGCGGCGACCTATCTGCGCGGGATTCAATTCGTTCAAGTACCCACGACCTTGCTGTCGCATGTGGACAGTTCCGTGGGTGGCAAGGTCGGCGTCAACTTGAGCGCAGGAAAGAATCTTGTCGGTTCATTTTACCAACCCCGCGTCGTGCTCTGTGATCTCGACACGCTCGACACCCTGCCTCAGCGCGAGTTCCGGGCCGGGCTCGCCGAAGTCATCAAGTACGGGATCATTTACGACTCACACCTGTTTGAACGCATCGAGCGGGATCTGCCCAAACTTTTGCGGCGCGATACAAAAACGCTCGGAGATGTCATTGCGCGTTGCTGCGAGATCAAGGCAGATGTGGTGTGCCAGGACGAAACTGAAGGTGGCTTGCGGGCGATACTGAATTTCGGCCACACGCTCGGTCATGGAATTGAAAACAGTTCCGGCTACGGCAAATACCTGCATGGCGAAGCGATTTCCATGGGCCAGGTCGCGGCGGCCAAACTTTCGACGGAGCTCGCCGGGCTTCCGGCAGCCAGCTTTGAACGCATCACAAATCTGTTCAAGAACACGGGCCTGCCGACGAAGTTGAAGTTCACCGCACGCCAGCGGGTGAAACTGATTGCCGCCATGCGCCTTGACAAGAAGGTGAGCGATGGTGAGATCAAGTTCGTGCTCGCCAAACGCATTGGCAAGGTTGTGTGGGGACAGCGTGTCCCTGACAAGCTGATTCAAAAACTGCTCACCGCAGACGGGCGTGCATGAACTCAAAGCACCAGAGTTGCAAGTTACAGGTTGAAGGTTGCAAGTTGACTCACGTACTGCATGAACCTGCAATCTGTAACTTTCAACCTGCAACAACCCCGGCTTCGCCATGAGCGCCGTCAGTGAAAATATCGTCCGCGAATACTTCGAGCAACACGAGTTCCTCGTCCGGCAACATCGTAAATACATCGCGCAAACAAAGGGTGAGGACGGCGACATTGATTTCTTCGTACTCAATCCGCTGGCTGCCAGACGCGAAAGCGAACGGCCTTTCGTGCTGGCGTCCGAAGATCTGAAGTACATCGAACGCGCAATTGTGGTCGTGAAAGGCTGGCATACCGAGACGTTCAGTTCCGCGCGGCTTGCGAGCACACCTGAGATTTTTCGCTTTGTGGGCACAAAGGTTTTCCAACAGGCAGCAAAGGTATTTGGCGAGAATGGTGCGCCGCTGAAAATACTGGTCGTGCCCGCATTGCCGTACGGAGCTCAGGCCCGCGATGAAAGCATCGCAATGTTGCGCGCCAAAGGTGTGGACGCTGTGATCCCTTATCGCACGATGCTGGCCGATCTCGTTGCGCACACAGAGGTGAACCGCAATTACCAAAAGTCGGACCTGCTCCAGACCATTCGCATCCTCAAGAACTACGATTTCTTCAAGGAACCGCAGATGGAGTTGTTCAAGGCCCGCCGGAAGAAGCGGTAAAGTCAAAACCTGATTCGCCACAAAGAGGCGGAAGCCGCGTTAGGTTTATCAGTGTGCATCTGTGGCCACAAATTCCATTGCCGTTCTCCGGGAGGCGCGTTCCACCATTGCGTGTCCCTTGGTGTTCATTCGCGATCGTTAG
>CAYSDO010000567.1:0-1870 GCA_964429665.1 uncultured Bifidobacterium sp. | reverse complement strand
AGCCGCGTCAAACAGGATCACAGCCTTGTGTTCGAGCGCGTATTTCACCCACGCTTCGAGTTGCGCACGCGTGGCGACTGCGCCCGTCGGATTGTTCGGTGAGCACAGGTAAATTACGTCCACGTGCTTCTTTGGTGGCTCAGGGATGAAACCATTGCTCGGACGGCACGGCAGATAAACCAGCTTGGCGTAAGCACCGGCTTCGTTCGCCGCACCGGTGTGACCGACCATCACGTTTGTGTCCACATAGACGGGATACACGGGATCGCTGATGGCGATTTTATTTTTGTCGCCGAGAATATCGAGGATCGCGCCACAATCGCACTTCGAGCCGTCGCTGACGAAGATTTCGTCGTCGGCCACATCGATGCCGCGGTCGCGGAAATCATTTTTCGCAATGGCGCTGCGCAACCATTCGTACCCCTGCTCCGGGCCGTAACCTTTGAATGTGTCGCGTGACGCCATTTCGTCCACGGCCTTGTGCAAGGCAGCGGTGACGGCAGGCGGCAACGGTTCGGTCACGTCGCCGATACCGCAACGGATGAGGCGTTTGGCGGCTTCGGGATTGGCTTCGCAAAAAGCCTTCACGCGGCGACCGATCTCGGGAAAGAGGTAGCCGGCTTTAAGTTTCAGATAATTTTCGTTGAGCAGTGCCATAAATGGGTTTGGTAAATCAAAAAGCCCGTCCTGCAACGGCAGGACGAGCCGACGGACAAAGAATATGCAAACGGAGAGCGGAATCAATCCCGGTTGTTTCGCTACGCTTGCTTCGGGCAACAGCAGAAATCTGCGGACAACCTCAATAAACCAGCACCAACACCGCTGCCTCCTCCGCCTCTTTCACCGAAATTTGACCTCGAAATGTAAGAAATACACGAAAGGGGTTTGACGCGAATTTCACGAATTAACACGAATTCCGAAATCCCATTCGCGACAATTAGCGCAATTCGCGTCAAACGGTCGTCTCGCGGGCTTTTGCGTATTTGGCGTAGTTCGCGGTTAAAGCTCAGTACGCCAAAACAAGCACAGCAGCTTGTTCAGCTTCTTTGACCACATCCTCAAATTTCTTCTCCTTGCCCGACGTCTCTTTGGGTTTGTTTGCCACGTCAGGGACTCCAGAAAGCTCAGGAGATAACTGCTCTTCACTGCGTAATTCACATTCTCCGGCAACGCCCCGGACGATTGCAGCGCAGCGCTCGCGTTGAGTTTGAGGCCGGGAAAGGGGGGGCGTGCCAGTTTTTCGAGGGAGCGAAAAAAACTTGAAATGCTGTTGACACTATTTAGCCAGTTTCCTATTTTCATCATTGTCTTAGGGCTGCAAAAGAGACAATTGACCAACTCTCAGGCTTTTCTGATGGAAAAGATCGAGAGGTGGTTTTTTTGTCGTCTTCGCGTGCATCAGGATGAAAAGACATTGGTTGCCCATGTAGCTCAGTTGGTAGAGCACGTCCTTGGTAAGGACGAGGTCATCAGTTCAATCCTGATCATGGGCTCCAGACAATTTAACTGTTGCACTAAAAACCGAAACTAACTGACAACCAAACGCAGGAGAATAAAATGGCAAAAGAGCAATTTCAGAGAACGAAACCACATGTGAACGTCGGCACCATCGGCCACGTTGACCACGGCAAGTCCACGTTGACCGCTTCCATCGTCGCGGTGCAAAACCGCAAGGGCTTGGCTCCTGCGATTTCCTACGCGGACATCACCAAGGGTGGTACGGTTCGCGATGACACGAAGACGGTTACGATCGCCGTGTCGCACGTCGAATACGAAAGTGCCAAGCGCCATTACGCGCACGTCGACTGCCCGGGTCACGCGGACTACATCAAGAACATGATCACGGGTGCGGCGCAGATGGACGGCGCGA
>CAYSDO010000566.1:0-1878 GCA_964429665.1 uncultured Bifidobacterium sp. | reverse complement strand
CACACCAAGTCCGCAAGCGATCTCGATCTCGGATTCGTCGGCATCAGTCTGTTTTACCGGGAGGGTTATTTCCAGCAGTCCATTGATCACAACAACTGGCAGACGGAATTTTATTCGAGGCTTGACCCCAAGAATCTGCCGCTTGAACCGGTTCTTGATGCAAAGGGAAAGCCCGTAATTGTCACGGTCAAGATTGCAATGTCCGAAGTCAAACTGCTTGCATGGCGCGTGAATGTCGGGCGTGTGCCAGTTTATCTTCTGGACGCCAATCATCCCGAGAACGAACAGCATTTCCGGGATCTAACCAAGCGCGTTTATGGCGGCGACTCCACCACGCGCATCATGCAGGAGATCATCCTTGGAGTTGGTGGCGTAAGGCTGTTGCGCACGCTCGGAATCCAGCCGTCCACGTTCCACATGAACGAAGGCCATGCCGCATTCCTCGCGCTGGAAATCATTCGTGAAAAAATCCTGGCGGGTGCACCGCTCAACGATGCCATCGCAGCTTCGAAGAAGGAATGTATTTTCACCACGCATACGCCGGTGGAAGCGGGACACGACCGGTTCACCAGTGAGCTTGTTGCCTATGCGGGTCACAAGTTTGCAGAACAACTCAAGATTTCGCACGAGCAGCTCATGGCGTTTGGACGGGTGGATGCAAAGGACACAAAGGAGCCGTTCTGTATGACGGTGCTGGCGCTCAAGGTTTCGCGCGCGGCCAATGCCGTGAGTGAACTGCACGGTCAGGTCAGCCGTGAGATGTGGCAGTGCATGTTCCCGGGCGTTGCCAAAAACAAGGTTCCCATCGGTCACATCACGAACGGCATTCACGTCGCAGGTTGGATGAAGGGCACCGTACGCCGGTTCTGGCGTACGCGCCTTACGAGCGGGAACGGTGCGCAGGCGAGCGACACCACGCGATTCTGGAAGACAAAGGCCGGTCATGATTGGGCGAGCGAAATTAACTCAGCCGAATTCTGGCGGAAGATTCTCGATCCGAATTTCATCAGCGACGAGGAACTGTGGGCGTTGCGTTACAAACTCCGCCGCGAGCTGCTGGAATTTTCCCGCCGACGGTTGCTGTTGCAGGCCCAACGTGTCACGCACGAGGATTTTATCGCCTTCGACTCGCTGCTCAATCCGGACGCGCTGACGATTGGTTTTGCGCGGCGGTTTGCAACCTACAAACGCGCGCCGCTGATTTTTGAGCAGTTGGAAAATATTGTGCGACTCACGCGCGATCCGAAGCGTCCAGTACAATTCATCTTCGCAGGCAAGGCGCACCCGCGTGATGACGCTGGCAAACAGTATATCCAAAAGATAATTCACCTTAGCAAATTCAGCGATCTCAAGGGCAGCCTCGTGTTCATCGAGAACTACGACGTCCACGTTGCCCGTCAGATGGTGTCCGGTTGCGATGTGTGGTTGAATAATCCACGCCGACCGCTTGAAGCGTCTGGTACGAGCGGCATGAAGGCCGGCTGCCAGGGCTGTTTGAACTTGAGTATTCTGGACGGCTGGTGGCGAGAAGGTTTTGATGGCACAAATGGTTTCGCAATCGGACCAGATTCGCATTCTGAAAACGTCATGGAGCAGGATCGCACCGACAGCGCAAATCTTTACAAGGCCCTCACCGAGGAAGTGATCCCAGCATTCTACGACCGCGACCCGAACGGCATCCCACGCCAATGGATTAAAAAAATCCGCAGCGCCATGGCTACGCTGGTTGTGCAGTTCAGCACTGACCGAATGGTGCGTGAGTATGCTGAGAAGTATTATCTGACGAAGTGACTAAACGTGTGCGTGATGCGTGGTGCGTGAACATCGTTCGCGCACCACGTTTCCATTTCAAGTGCCACGCCGGGTGATTTCACTTTC
>CAYSDO010000565.1:0-1880 GCA_964429665.1 uncultured Bifidobacterium sp. | reverse complement strand
CAAATATCCACAGGCTCGACGATTCACCCGGCGCGTGGCTGGCGGCATTTCACTCGACCAACTGATTTTTTACGGCGGCATTGTGCTTTGCAGCTTGGTGACCGCGTTGGTGATGTTGATTCCCGTGCGTCTCAACCCAGGCGGGGTGGACACCAGCGCCCCCATCCCTGCCACCGGTTCGCGACACTTGGGAGATTTCAGCCTGACCAATTGCGATGGACAATCTGTGACGCGCTCCAATCTGGTTGGGCACTTTCTCATCGTGAATTTTGTTTTCACCGGCTGCTCCTTGAGCTGCCTTCGGGTGAATGATCGCATGGCTGAAATCCAACAACTGGTCACAAATCAAAATGACGTCCGCCTGGTTTCGCTGACCATTGATCCAGCATCTGACACTCCACAATCACTTGCCAGGTTCGCGGCACGCTTCAACGCCGACACCAACCGCTGGCTGTTTCTCACAGGGGCACAATCCACGCTCCATCCGCTGATCGAAAAAACGTTCCTCGGCCCTGGAAAAACTGAACTCAGAGGGGTTGTGCCAGGCGGGTTCGCGAATACCGACCGCATTGCCCTGGTAGATCAACACGGTGAGGTCCGGGCAATGTTCAATGGTCTGAAATCATCCGTAGCACGCGAAGTGGGCGACAAACTCGCCGCGCTACGCAAAGAATCATCACAACAATGAAAACATCATCCCATATCACACTGCTTCTGAAGCCGATCGCTGATGCAATAATTATGGCGATTCGGCACGAACGCCGATCGTACTTGTGGAAAGAAGAAGAACAGGCGTAACCACATTTCTGAGTTCCCCCATCCGTTTTGAGTTGTTATGCTCGGCCATGCACTTTCCTGACGCCCGGAAGCAACCGTGTTGCTTCGCAAAGCATCGCGTCAGGTGAATAAAGAAAGAACAAACGAAAACACAATGAAAAGAACAAACAGAGTAATAGTCGCAGCCTGCGTCGCCGGGTTGCTGGCTGGCGGCGCAATGACAATGCGTTTGCAGGCTGAGGACAAAAAGGAAAACGCCATCGAGAAGGTCATGAAGACCTGTCACAAAGCACCCAAAGGTGAGGACCCCATCTGTAAAAAGGCGAGCGAAGGCAAGGCCAGCGCGGAGGAACTCAAGAAACTGGTTGCAGGCTACAAGTTGCTCGTCGACGCCAAGCCACCCAAAGGCGATGCCGCCAGTTGGAAGGAAAAGACCACCAAACTCCTCGCTGCGGCTGAATCTTTAGAAAAGGGTGGAGCTGATGCGGCCAAGAATTACAAGGAAGCGGTCAATTGCAAAGCTTGTCACAGCGCTCATAAACCGGACTAGACCTCGCCATTATTGTTGAAGACGTGAAATGGAAAGCGATTGGAGCTTTGGGCGGAGCGGTGAATACCGCTCCGCCCTGTTGCAGAACCACGCGGGCAAACCACATCGCGACTGCTTCAACCCAGGCTGAAATTAAAAAGATTGCCGTGCCGGGACACATTTGGCTATTCAATCACCCGCATTTCAACGTTTGACCACGACAGATTACCATCCACCAGCATGAGCTTGAAAAATCATAAGACAGCCAGAGGCGGCAGATTGTTTGTATCTGCATCAATCACAGTTGCCCTCACAGGAATGTGCGCGCTGTCAACGATGCCGCTCTTTGCACAAGGGACGAATGATACAACGACACATGTGCTCCGCCCCGTCATCGTCACCGGGAAAGCCCCCAATATACATGACGTCGAATCGGAGTCAGATCTCGTGGGTCCGGCCAACCAGCCGGAGTGGACAACCCGACGCGCCTTTGCGGAGACGGACATTTATGTGATCCCGCCCGGAGAGTTTGAATTCAATCAGTTCTATGTCTCTTCGCACCCTCGCCACGGGA
>CAYSDO010000564.1:0-1887 GCA_964429665.1 uncultured Bifidobacterium sp. | reverse complement strand
GTAACACAGCCACTGAGATTGTCCGCCGCCTTCAAGCTGCGGGCTTCAGCGCATACTGGGTAGGGGGGTGCGTGCGCGACTTCTTGCTCGGTCGCGAGCCGCATGATTTCGACGTGGCCACGGATGCACGGCCTGAAAGCATTGAGAAACTGTTTCCTCACACCATCGCCGTTGGAAAGAAATTCGGTGTGATGATTGTTGTGGAAGGTGAGGAGCAGTTCCAGGTGGCAACGTTTCGCGCTGAATCCGATTACGCGGATGGACGTCGTCCGGGCAAGGTCAGTTTCGGCGACGCCCGAGCCGACGCCACGCGGCGCGATTTCACCATCAACGGTCTGTTCTTTGATCCGGTAGCGGAGAAGCTTCACGACTGGGTTCGAGGCGAGGCGGATTTGCAGGCGCATGTCATCCGTACCATTGGAAATCCCGAGGAACGATTTGGCGAAGACCATCTTCGCCTGTTGCGCGCGGTGCGTTTCGCTGCGCAACTGGATTTCAAAATAGAGCCGGAAACATTCGCAGCGATTCAAGCACACGCGGCAAAGATCAAAGTCATCAGCGCGGAGCGAATCCGGGATGAACTCATCAAGCTGTTCGCGCCGCCGCACGCCGCGCGTGGGCTGGAGCTTTTGCGGGAAAGCGGCTTGCTTGAACACATCCTGCCGGAACTTGCCGCAATGATCACCTGCGATCAATCGCCCGACTTCCATCCCGAGGGCACTGTGTTCGCGCATCTGTGCCTGATGTTGAGCAAGCTTCCGGCAGACGCGCATCCGCTGTTGCCGTGGGCGGTGCTGATGCATGACATCGCCAAGCCGGTGACCGCCAGTCGCGATCCAGTTACTGGCTCAATTCATTTCTACGAGCATGAACGTATTGGCGCGGACATGGCGGAAACGATTTTGACGCGACTTCGATTTCCAAGAAGGCAAATTGACGACGTGGTGGTGGCTGTTCGCCATCACATGCAATTCAAGGACGCGAAGCAGATGCGTAAAGCAACATTGCGACGGTTGCTGCTGCGTCCGACATTCCTGCTCGAACTGCAACTGCACCGCCTGGATTGCCTCGGCTCACACGGGCTGCTGGACATTTACGAATTCCTGAACGAGCAGGCGGCGTTGTTGGCGAACCAGCCGGAGATTCGCCCGCCGCTGTTGACGGGCGCCGATTTGATTGAGCTGGGCGTGAAACCGGGCAAGGCAATGGGTGAGCTTCTGGCGGAGATTCGCGAGAAGCAACTGGCGGATGAGCTGAAAACAAAGAGCGAGGCCCTTGACTGGGCCAGATCGCATTCCGTTTCTCGGTCACTCGACTGAGTTCAGCGTGCTGAACGACTATAATTCCCAACCCTTGCGATTCTCGCGTTTCACGAACTGGGCGGCTTGCGCCAGATTGGTTGACTTCATGTTCGGCCCGTCCCAGTCCATGCGGTAGCCTTCGCCGACACGCAACGCCACACAGCCGAGTAGAATGATTTCCGTCAGGTAGGCAGCGATGTCGAAGTTGGAGAATGCAGGCGTGCCGTCCTTCATCATGCGGAACCACTCTTCCATGTGACCGGGCGAGCGCGGAATGGTTTGCGGCACGGCCTTTGCAGCGTCGTGTTTGTCACCCGCGACGTAAAGGTCTTGATCCTTCATCGCTACGAGGAATCGTGCGCCGTTGTCATCCGGAGCAAAGAGTTTGCCTTTTTCACCAACGATCAACGCGCCGCTGTGGGGCAACGTTCCCATGGTCTGCAAAATCTCCCGCGTCAGGTCTGCCGGGGGACGAAGCGGTTTGAGTTCATCGCCGGGATTGCCATCGTACCACCAGAATTTCAACGGTGGCAGGCCTTCGCGCTCGGGAAATTCAAATCGGATGCGTGACGTTTTTGGAAAAGTT
>CAYSDO010000563.1:0-1921 GCA_964429665.1 uncultured Bifidobacterium sp. | reverse complement strand
AGGTAACAGCACGTTGCCATCCATCGCCTTCTCATTGAAATTATAGAAGAACGAGGAGAGCTGGTAAAATTCCTTCTGCGAAATCGGATCGAATTTGTGATCGTGACAGACGGCGCAACCGACCGTCAGACCCATCCAGACTATCGCCGCCGTCTCAGTGCGATCCACGGCATAACGCACATAAAACTCGTCGTCAATCGCGCCGCCTTCGCCGGTGCTGACGTTGCAGCGATTGAAACCGCTCGCGATTTTTTGCTCACGCGTGGGTGATGGGAACAGGTCGCCGGCCAACTGAGCCGTCGTGAATTCGTCGAAAGGCTCGTTGTGGTTGAAGGACGAGACAACCCAATCGCGATACGGCCACATTGAGCGTTCATTGTCGAGGTGCAGGCCGTGAGTGTCGCCGTAACGCACGACATCCAGCCAGTATCGCGCTTCGTGCTCGCCGTAACGCGGTGATTGCAGCAGCCGGTCAACCAGGCGCTCATAGGCATCGGCTCTGGTGTCGGCGAGAAACGCATCCACTTCGGCAGGCGTCGGCGGGAGACCGGTCAGATCAAAAGTCACACGTCGGATGAGTGTGGCTTTGTCGGCTTCCTTGGCAGGACGCAGTCCTTCCTTCTCGAGTCGTGCGAGAATGAAATTATCAATCGGATTACGCGCCGATTGTTTGTTCTTCACCGCAGGTGTGGGTGGCCGTTCCGGCTTGATGAATGACCAGTGTGCTTTCCATTCCGCGCCTTCGGAGATCCATTGTTTCAACAAACCAATTTGTTTTGCGGTTAGTTGCTTGCCTGTCTTGAGCGGCGGCATTCGTTCGTCGTCATCCTTGGTGGTGATGCGCTCAACCATGGAACTTTTCTTTGGCTGGCCCGCAACGATGGCGAAGTTGTCGGACTTCAGTTTTGTTAGCGCCCCCTCCTTGAGATCAAGTCGCAGGCCGGCCTTCCGTTTCCCGGCGTCCGGTCCGTGACAGGCGTAGCAGTTGTCCGAAAGGATCGGGCGGATGTCCCTGTTGAAATCAATTTTTGCCGACGGATGCGCGGCTGGTGATGCCATCACCAAGCCGGACGTTGCGACAAGTGCGAACGTTCGTCGCAAAAGAGTATTCAGTTTGCCGTGTGTCATGCGATTAACAAGCGAGCCATGCGTTGAAACGACGTGGACATAAATTCAAAGTAAACAGAGTCGGACGTTAGTCAACTTGCCAGTGGGAATTGTTACCAATAAGAAACAAAAAAACATGGCAACTCTGAATCAGTTACAACTGCAGTTTGAACCGCTCGTCATCCATCCATTTGTGATCATGTGCGCCGTGTTTTTGCAGGTGACCCACTCGGCGTGACCGTCGGCAAAGCCCCAGTTCCAGCCCTTTGCACCGTGGTTGTTGGCCGGATCGGGACAATTGTTGTTGGGATTGCCGGGTTCGAACGAATCATCCGCATCCAAGACGATGACGACGCGGGTTGGGCCGCGTTGAATGGTTTTCGGATTCTTTCGGATGTAGCCTCGCGTCGGAAAGTCAGGCACCGGCAATCCTGTCTCCGGGCTAAGTTGAAAGTATCCAAAGAACTCATAGCTGGTGCCATATTTGTAAATCTTGGACTCCCGGTCTCCATGGCAGGTGACGCCCAAATCAGGCAGACGTCCCTGTGGGTTCGGATTGTCCGTGCGAATCAGATTCTTCGTGCTGGGACAGGTGAAGGTCTTGACGTTTTTGATAAACGAAGGATAGAAGGACCAGGGCGCATCATCGCTCCCAATGTTGGCCGTGTCTGCGGCGCTCGCCGGTCCGCTTCTCCATCTGGCCGGGCAGGATGGGGGCGGGCTCAATCTTTTCGGCCCGTCGTCCATCGGCAAGACGACGTTGTTGCGCGTGGCGGCGAGCGCGTATGGTCGAGGCGATACGCCGGGCTATATC
>CAYSDO010000562.1:0-1928 GCA_964429665.1 uncultured Bifidobacterium sp. | reverse complement strand
CGGATTCGGTAGAATCTCATGTAAAGTTCAAAAAAAAATTCCAGCTTCAATTCCCGTTACTGGCATATGAAAATAAAAAAGTATGCACTGACTCGTTCACTGGCTGGCAAATATCCTCAGGCCTTCACGTTGATTGAACTCCTCGTCGTCATTGCAATCATTGCAATCTTGGCTGCGATGCTTTTGCCTGCGCTTGGGAAAGCAAAATTAAAGGCACAATCTGTCTCCTGCATGAGTAACGGTAGGCAGCTCGGAATAGCATGGTTGATGTATGCAGATGACAACGGCTCCAAGATAGCCGATTCCTTTGCGTGGGTGGGTGGTGGACTGGGTTACGACGGACATCCCGACAACACCGATTACACCAAATTGCAGAATGGTCTGTTGTCACCCTATCTGAAAAGTTACGCGGTTTACAAATGTCCGTCAGACATGAGTCTAAGCGGACCTCCGGACGGCAAGCATGGGCAGCCCCGTGTTCGGAGCATATCCATGAGTCAATCGTTCCGCCAACATTCCTCGGAACATTGGGACTCCCCGCCGTGGCGGATTTACAAAAAAACAGGAGACATGACTTTGCCAGCGCCGTGCAACCTTTGGGTCATCATTGATGAAAATCCAGATAGCATCAATGATGCGGCTTTCGCCGTAAACATGAACAATCCTCCGCAGATTGCTGCTTTTCAGGATGGACCAGGGGTTTCCCATGGCAATGCCTGCGGCTTCACGTTTGCAGACGGCCATTCTGAAATCCATAAGTGGAAAGATTCTCGCACCTATTCCGGGAGGATGGCCACCACTTACATCAGCCGACAAACATCAGCCTACACACAGCCTAAACCTAACAGCGTGGATATCGCATGGCTGAATGAGCGTAGCACGGCAAAAATTAAACCTTAAGGCGACTAGAATCTTTATCCAGTAGGAGTAGGCAGCGTTTTGCGCTCATGGATTTCAAGCGTTGAGTTTTGCATCTCACCCTCAATCTCAACGGCTGCCCGCGCCCATCACAAGTTTGATTCCCCAATGGAGAAGCCCGCGCAGCGAATCATTATCCTCCGTTTGATGCGGAGAGAGATGAGGTCATCGCTGTGCGACGAAACTAGCCGTTATAGCAAGCACACGCCCGCTCTTGGCTTTGGCAAGCGAAGTTATTTTTCGAGAGTTACGCCTTGTAACCGTTTCGCACACACTTTGAGCTTTGATTTCCTTCACTCCTGCTTACGCTCGCGCGATGAAAAAGCTCCTCCGGATTTTTTGGCGACTCTCGATGGGACTGGCCGTGGTCGTCATCGTATTGTTGCTGGTTAGTCTGTGCGGAGTTGATTACAAACCCTATTTCCGCGAGCCCTACTATGCTCAAACAGCGGCCCGGTTGAGTGCGAGCGTAGCCACCAACACAATCGTCCACGGTGAACTGGCGGCGGGCTTCGGTCGCGCGCTGCTGACTCCCACCATCAATGCCGCGTCAGACGATCCCGCCAAAGGCCAGTTTCGTTCGCTGCCAATGGCTGGCTACGGCAACCGAAAAGGAAAACCTGCCATCGGTGTCCATGACGATCTCCGTGTCAAGGCAGTTGCCTTGCGCGTGGGAAACCGGCTCGGCGTCATGCTCGGCGCGGATGCGTTGATCATCCCGCCAGAAATCACCGAACTCGCGATGCATCGCATCGAATCAGAGTTGAAGTTGTCACGCGAACAAATTTACCTCAGCGCCACGCACACCCATTGCAGCCTCGGCGGTTGGGGCGAAGGAATGGTAGCGGAAGCATTTGCCGGGGGCTTTCAACCTGGTTCGCGCGTCTGGTTTGCCGACCGCATCTTCGGTGCAGTTCGCGACGCGATCGCTGATCTCAAGCCAGCTTCGTTTGGCAGTGGTTCATTTGCCGCGCAGGAATTCGTTAGAAATCGCCTGGTGGGTGAGTTGG
>CAYSDO010000561.1:0-1929 GCA_964429665.1 uncultured Bifidobacterium sp. | reverse complement strand
TTACGTCACCGTCGCATTTGGTGTCGGACTGATCCTGCTTCTGTTGTTGCTGACTGATGGATTGGGCAAACTGGCCACCGTTTGTTCGGCAGTAGTTCTCGCGGTTTCACCAGCGATGGTTTTTTACAGCCGCTATTTCATACATGAAATGGCTCTGGTCTTTTTTACGATGTTGACGTTGGTGGCGGGATGGCGTTACGCGAAAACACGCAAGGTAAGTTGGGCAGTTCTGACGGGCGGGGGTGTTGGACTTATGTTCGCCACCAAGGAAACGTTCGTCCTGTCCATCATCGCGATGTTGATGGCGGCGTTTGCAACGGCAGTATGGAATCGCTGGCGAACGAACAGGCTCGAAGTGACAGGCGAAATGGTGAACACACGAAGAACCCGCCATAACCTGACTTTTCATGCAGCCATCGCGGTTGGTGCAGCGATGATTGTTTGGTTCGTATTGTTCAGCTCCTTTTTCACGAACTGGAGCGGCCTTTTGGATTCGTTCAGAACTTACACCACCTGGTTTGGACGCGCGGGCGGCAACTCGCCGCACATTCATCCGTGGTGGTTTTACATGGAACGGCTGCTGTGGTTCCACCAACCAAAGGGACCGTTATGGACTGAAGGTGCGATTCTGGTTCTGGCAATTGTTGGAACTGTGGCGGCGTTTTCGGGAAATCGGTCCGCGATTGCTAATCCTGCGCTGGCGCGATTCCTTGCATTCTACACGCTGATCCTGACGGCGATTTACTCGGTCATTTCATACAAGACGCCGTGGTGTCTGTTGAATTTCTGGCTTGGAGCAATCCTGCTCGCCGGAGTCGGCACGGCGGTGTTGATCAAACTGTGCCGCAGCACCGTCGCATTGGCTTCCACCGTCACATTGTTGCTGGCGGCAATGACTCACCTGGCAATTCAATCATGGCGCGCTTCGGTGACATTCGCCACAAGTCCAAAGAATCCCTATGTCTATGCTCATACATCAATTCATGTCCGTGAATTGGTTCAGCGGGTGCGAGACATTGCTCAGGTATCGGCGGAAGGACTGGCAACGCCCGTCAAAATCATTGCCCCGGAGAGTTACTGGCCATTGCCGTGGTATCTGCGCAACTTTTCAAAAGCAGGTTGGTGGGATGTTTTGCCCTCTGATCCATTCGCACCAATCATGCTGGTCTCTGCAAGGCTCGATGCAAAATTGGACGACAAATCGGCGAAGGCTTACATCATGGCCGAATTTTATGAACTCAGGCCGAACGTATTCATCGAATTGTATGTCGAGCGTGGGCTTTGGGAGAAGTTTGTAGCCACACTGCCTAAAGACAGGGATTGAAAAAATGGTGCGCGATACAGGGTTCGAACCTGTGACCCCTACCGTGTCAAGGTAATGCTCTACCACTGAGCTAACCGCGCAGTCAACGACTCATAGATTGCAAAGGCTGCGGCTTTTTGGCAAGTGCGAAGTCAGGTGAATTGGGGTTGAATCACTCGCGTTTTGTGGTGCTGAAGTCGTGCTGGGCCGTGCGGTTGTCCTTGGTCTTGACGAGCAGTCTGTACATCACGCCTGGCTCTAATGGCTCGACAGTGAGTCCGCTTGAGGCGGGTTTCATCCCGCCTATGCGCGACCCATAGATGAATGTCATCGTCGGCACCGAGTTTGATGTTGAATCCAGATCCCAGAGTTTGTGCGGGTATTTGTTCGTCTCGATGTCCGACACCGCCACCACTTTGATGCTTGTGAACCGATGGTAGTCATCGAAGCCGAAAGTTACCGGGTTGCCAGGCACGTTCGAGAGTCGCTTTCCACCTCGGCCCTCCAACATCCACCGACTGACACGCGAGGAGATTTGAATATCCTTCGCCTTGAATGCGTCCTTGTTGAGGTAAATACTAAAGCCGCACAAGGCAAGGATTGCTACAACAACTAAAATGGTTTTG
>CAYSDO010000560.1:0-1946 GCA_964429665.1 uncultured Bifidobacterium sp. | reverse complement strand
AACAGTTTCTTCATGTAGGCCATTTCGTCGGCGACGTTTTGCGGCGAGCGGACGCGGTATTTGTGTCCGCCGATGGTCTGCGGCCAGAGACAAAAGCTACACTGGGCCGGGCAACCACGACCGGTGTACATCGAGACGTAGGGATGCTGGAGGTAGCCGATGAAATATTTTTCGATCTGGAGGTCGCGCTTGTAAACGTCGGCCACCCAAGGAAGCGCGTCCATGTTCGGAATCATTTCGCGCTCGGGGTTGTGGCGGATCTTGCCGTCGCGGTCCTTGTAGGAAAGTCCGGCGACGCTCGCGAGGTCGCGGCCTTCGGCGACTTCCGCGCAGGTGTAATCGAATTCCTTGCGGCCGACCCAATCAATCGCGGGCGACGCCTTGAGCGTCTCAGTAGGCAACACCATTGTGTGTGCGCCGACGAAACCGATCTTGGTGTTGGGTTTTTGCGCCTTGATGGCTTCGGCCACCTTGCAATCGTTTTTCAACGACGGCGTGCTGGTGTTGATGATGACGTGATCGAAATCTTTTGCAATGGCGAGACACCTGGCGACGTTAATGTCGTGCGGCGGGCAATCGAGCAGGCGCGAGTTCGGCGTGAGCGCGGCTGGCTGCGCGAGCCAGGTGGGATACCAATAGCTCGTGACTTCGCGGCGGGCCTGATAACGCGCGCCCGCGCCGCCGTCGAAACCGTCGAAACTCGGTGGACTCAGATAGAGTGTCTTGCTCATAAGCGCAGGATGCTAGCGGACGGACGGTCGCCGGCTCAAGCACGGATGCGGGAATGTTGAGGGGAAGAAATTGAATAGGTTCTACGCAAAGGCGCAAAACGGGGAATGCCTTTGATGGAGCGCGACCGGTCCCCGGTCGCAGCGCGTGGATTGCAAAGGGAGCGTTGGAAAACTCGGAGGTCTTCTGGCGGGAGTGAGCGCTGCGGGCGAGGGACCGCCCGCGCTCCGGGAGAAGTGCGGAGACGGTGCGAATAGCATTTCCGTCTGTGTCCCGAAGGGACGATTGAAGGAGCGATGGGTGAGCGCAAGTGGGATGGAAGTTCAGCCGTCCCTGCGGGACTTGAATTGCACCGCACCAAACCCGGCGTTGAAACTAATTTTTTTGTTTGTGGAGTAGCGATTCGTAAGAAGCCCCGAATCAATCAGCGATGTGTTTCATCGCATATTTAAGTCGCCCTTCCCAAATGGGCGGAAGTTTATATGGGCTAGTACTCAAGCGTTCTACACATTCAGCAAACTGTTTCGTGTTGAAGAACTTCTCAGCTACCTTAAAGAACTCTACCCATTTTGCCTGCTGATCCTTTTCTTCGATACTGCGGCGATTCTTGCCAATGGCCTCATGAATTTTATCAACTCGACTGAAGTCTCCCTTAACAATGTCGGCACACTCTTGTTTCAACCGCCAAGCATGCTCGCGCAGATCATCAAGTTGCGGCTTTTCGGTGTCGGGAAATGTTCGCGCCGAGAGATCGCTCATGAGTGGCCAAAGCGGGAGATATTCCCCATCAATCCATGCTTCCAGATGTGCTCCAAAGCCGTAATTGATGCCTGTGACACGTATTAACTGTGAGCCTTTTTCATAAACAACTGTGAAGGGCTCATTGATTGGTTTGGTTAGCTTGTAGCCATGCTCAATGCCAAGGAAACCGAATTCGATTTCGACGGTGTGAAAGAACTCATCGGGTGTTGCTGAACGCCTTGGTGCCTGGGTTTTCATGGCGCATCTTCTAATTTATTTACCCCCATGCACCTCGCCGTAAACTTTCACGATGCCTTTTTCCAACGCTTCCCAATCGGCGGCGGTGGTTTCCCAGCCGCTGCTGAAGCGCAGCACTTGCGTCACTTGCCCGGCTTTGTAGCCCATCGCGCTGAGGACGTGGGAGGGTTCTTCCTTGCCGGTGGTGCAGGCCGAGCCGGTGCTGACGGCAAAGCCCG
>CAYSDO010000559.1:0-1947 GCA_964429665.1 uncultured Bifidobacterium sp. | reverse complement strand
CTGCCCGCGACCTGGAGTAGACGCGACCAAACGCGACGCATCACGATGATGAAAACTTTATTGGTCATCTCTCCACACCCTGAGATCGCTGAAACAATCCGCGTCGCTTTGGGTTCGGCGGAATATCGCGTCATTCATCGGGTCAACTCGGAGGACGCCGAACCGTTCATTGTTCATTCGCTCGCGCAAGCCTGCATTGTGGATGTCGAACTTACAGGTGTTCAAGGCATCTGGATGATCGAGCGGTTGCGCAAGCACAACGCAAAGTGTCCATTCATCGTTTACACCGGCGAAAAGCAATCCGAGTGGGAGGAGGAGGCGTACCTGCGCGGCGTCAATCATGTCCTGAACAAGCCCGTGCGTCCGCGCGTTCTCGAAACCGTGTTGCATCGCATCTTCGCCGTGCCTCCAGTTGCATCGTCCAGCACGCCGTTTGCTCCCCGCACCGAAGCGGTTTCTGATTTGTCTTCCACAGCGACGGTTTCTCCGGGCACGGCGCAGACCATCAGCGTGCTGAAAAACTTTTCATCCATTCTTTCCCACTCGCTCGACTCCGATGCGTTGCTCCGGCAGTTCCTTATACAGCTGCGTGAGATCGTCAGCATCAATCGCGCGGTGATTTTCCTTCGACCAGCCGAGGGTGTTTTTGGCAACGCGGCCTCGCCCGAGGAAAGCCGCCGTCTGCGGGCCGCCTGTTCGATTGGGGTTCCACAGGGGCTGCTCGATCAGTGTGCGCTTTCACTCGAATCCGGTCTGGGAGCGCAGTTGCAGCGTCTGGGCCGCATCCTGCGCCGCAACAGCGACGAGACCCGTTCCAGCGCTGACACGCAACGCGAGTTTGAACTGCTCGGCGGTCAGGTGGCCGTGCCAATCATGGATCGCGAATCCCTCATCGGTGTGGCCGTTTTCGATGGACGCATCACGGGTGAGGCGCTCGTCAACGCCGAGTTGGAACTGATTTATCACCTGCTCGAACACCTTGCACTCGCCATTCGCAACATCTGGTTGCACGGCCAGCTCGCGGCCAACAACGACATGATGACCGGTGTGCTCCGCGAATTGAGCAGCGCGTGCGTCGTCGTTGGAAGCGACTTGAAAATTCTTCACGCGAACAAAATGTCGCGAAAGTATTTCGGATCTTCACGCTCTGGCGGCGAGATGGAGTTCAGCGATTTGCCAGAAATCATCGCGGCAAAAGTTTACCAGGTGTTGCGCACCGGCGCGGCCGTCACGCCTTTCCGTTACGAGCCGGAAGGCGCAAACCCCGGTGTCATTTACGGTGTCAGCGCCATTCCGTTCCAGCAGCAGAACGGACGACCTGCATCCGCGTTGCTAACCGTGGAAGATCTCACGCAGTCCGAGCAGATGAAGCGGCTCGAACTCGAGGCGACCAATCTGCGGCTTATCAAATCCATGGCCGACCGTCTTGCTCACGAGGTCGGCAACGCCATGGTGCCGCTCTCCACGCACCAGCAGTTGCTCGCCGAGAAATATCGCGATGCGGAATTTCGCGCGTCGCTCGATGCCGCGCTGGCCGACGGCGTGAAGCGTGTCACACGCCTCATCAACCAGATGCGGTTCCTTGCGCGTGACTCGATCACCACTCAGGAACATTTCGCTGTTTCACCGCTGATCGAGGAGGCTTTCCAGGAGGCGCGCAAATATCAGCCCGCCAAGGCGGCGCAACTCAAATACGACAACGGAGGCGCGCCTGCGTTCGTTACGGGAGACCGCGCCGCGCTCAAATACGCGCTCACTGAAGTTTTGATCAACGCGCTTCAGGCCAATCCCACGGAACCGAAAGTCGGCGTCCGGCTTGATGCTGAAGGTAACGGCAGTTCTCCGGGCGGATTGCAGATCGAGGTTCAGGATAACGGCGGCGGTTTTACTGCGGAGGCCATGCAAAAGGCGTCCGCCCCATTTTTCACCACGCGCAACGTTGGCCTC
>CAYSDO010000558.1:0-1959 GCA_964429665.1 uncultured Bifidobacterium sp. | reverse complement strand
GTTCGAACAGCGCCTGATAGCCGACACAGATACCGAGGAATGGTTTTCCGGTCTTGATGAAATCGCGCGAGGCTTCGAGCAGTTCCTGTTTACGGAGCGCCGCAATGCAATCGTCGAAAGCGCCCACGCCCGGCAACACGACGGCACGCGCATCGCGCATTTCTTCCGGCTGCTGAACAACCCGCACGTCCGCGCCGACTTTGAGCAACGCCTTGTGGACGCTGCGCAGGTTGCCGGAGCCGTAATCAAGCAATGCAATCACGGGCCAATTTGAAATTAAAAATGCAAAATGTAAAACCAAGAGTGAGCAGCGGCGAAAGATTTGCAAACCCCGTGTTCCCTGCTAACCTCCGAACATGGCGAAAACCATTCAGCGTGTTTCAAGGCGATCTGCCCCGGTTCGTAATGCAAGTGCGGCACTGCACGACAAGCAGAGCGAGCGCGACTATCGAGAACTGCGGATTGACAAGGTGGGCGTGCGCGGGCTGCGTTTTCCCGTCCAGGTGCGGGACAAGGCCCATGCGATCCAGAATACCGTGGCAACGGTCGGCCTGTTTGTTGATCTGCCCAAGGAATTCAAAGGCACCCACATGAGCCGCTTCATCGAGGTGCTGAATGCGCATGGCAATGTTGTTCACGTCGAAAATATTCCGGACATCCTGCGCGCGCTGCTGGAGAAACTGCACGCGGCAACATCTCATATCGAGATGGAGTTTCCATATTTCATGGTGAAACGCGCGCCCGTATCGGATCGCGAGGGAGTGATGGATTATACGGCGCGGTTTGATGCAACGGCGAACGGGAAGGCAATTGATTTCGTTCTCACGGTAAAAGCGAATGTGACTACGCTTTGTCCATGCTCCAAGGCGATCAGCCTCCGTGGGGCGCACAATCAGCGTGGCGAGGTGACGGTTCAAATTCGTTTCCGCAAGCCGATCTGGATCGAGGACCTGATCGCCATCATTGAATCTTCAGGCAGCTCCGAACTTTACGCGTTACTCAAGCGCGAGGATGAAAAGGCCGTCACGGAACGCGCGTATGACAACCCCGTCTTCGTGGAGGACCTCGTTCGAAACGTGGCGCTCAAGCTCAACGCGCATCCGGACGTGACGTGGTACAAGGTGGAGGCGGAAAATCAGGAGAGCATCCACAACCACAATGCCTATGCCTGCATAGAGAAGGGGTGATGGCAGGTGATGGATGCGGATTTCTATTTCAGTCGATTGAAGTGCAGCCGCATTTCACTTACTTGAAAAGTCTAAATCGCACGGGGACTTCGATACGCGATTCGACCGGCATTAAGCCGACCTTGGCGGGATCAAATTCCCATTCACGAACCGCTTTAATCGCTGCGTCGTCCAGCAACGGAAACCCCGAGGAATGTTTCATTGAAATCTCTGAAGCCCGTCCCAGACGTGTGACGCGCACATCGAGAATCACCAAGCCTTCCTGTCCGCGCCGACGAGCCTGGGCGGGATAGGGTGGCTCGGGATTTTTACGATAGTCTGCTTTTGCAAGCAGGCCAGACTGGGGATTTGTTGTTACAGGATCTATGCCGGGCAGTGTTGAACTGCCATCGCCACGCACATTCTTCTGAGGAATTGTCGGTGGAACTTCAACCGGGCTTGCTTCGACGACTTTCGCATCACTCAATGGCTGAGTCTGGGTTGTTACCTGTTGCGGTGCGACAACAGGGGCAGGTTCTGGATTGTTTGGAATCTCTTTCAACACCGGTGGCGCAGGGGTTAGAGGAGTTGGGATTGTTTGGGGTTCAATTCGAGGCGGCACTTCGGCGACAGGCGACGGTTCCGATACGACAATCTCGACAGGTGCAGCCACCATGCTGACCAGCAGCTCCGCCGCATCATGTTCAACAGTTGCCGGGCGTGGTGTTTTGCCAACCGACAAGAACAATCCGATCGCGACCGCGTGCGAGCAGATCGAGACGCTGAAGCTGTA
>CAYSDO010000557.1:0-1960 GCA_964429665.1 uncultured Bifidobacterium sp. | reverse complement strand
AGTAGATGACGAACCGCTCACACGTGACCGCTGCGACGGATGGATTGTCAGTTCCCCCCCCGGCTCCACCGCCTCGTCGCTCGCAGCAGGGGGCGCTATAGTTTCTCCCGTAGCGGATGTTTTTGCCATCACGCCCATCTCCCCGCACACACTTTCGAACCGCTCTCTGATCCTGCCGCTGAACTCAACCATACGGATAGAACCGATCAGTTCCACGTCCGCGACAATTCTCAGCGCGGACGGTGATCTGATGGGCGAACTTTCACCAGGAGATGTGGTGACTGTGCGCCGCAGTCGTCACAGCGTTCGCTTCATGCACCCTTCTGGAAGCTCCTTCTTTGAAGCATTGCGCCGCAAACTTCACTGGCGCGGCACCTACCTTTGAGCACATGGTAAGACTTGTAGATATTGCCAAACGAGTCGGAGTTTCCGTGATGACCGTTTCCAAGGCGCTGCGCGATCAACGCGACGTCTCAGACTCCACCCGTTCAAAAATCAAAAAGGTCGCTGCTGAAATGGGCTACGTGCCTGACTCCGGCGCGCAGTTGTTGCGGACGAACAAATCGAAACTGATCGGCTTGGTAATTCCAACCACGACGAATCCCGTGTTTGCGCGTATGGTTTTTGCGATTGAACAGCGTGCGCGGGAGCTTGGCTACGACATCCTGCTGACACATACGCAGAATCATTCAGAGATTGAAGAAACGTGCATCCGCCGATTGCTCTCGCGCCGTGTTGAAGGTCTGCTCATTGCGCCCGTGTACCGGATGGAAAGCAGCGTGCGCATCTACAAGGAATTGCTCGTTAGAAAAGTTCCGGTCGTATTGCTTGGCTCACCCGCAGCGTTTTGCAGCCAGTTCGTCTGCGCGCAAAGCGACGACATCCAGGCCAGTTCGCTCGCAACAAAACACCTTCTTGACCTTGGCCACCGTCGAATCGCCTATTTCACCGGTCCGCTTGCAGCACCTTGGGCACAGGAAAGATTTGAGGGACATCGCCGGGCGATGCGCGATGCGGGACTGGAGGTGGATGATCACATGGTCTTCCACGCAGGAGCCACAATCGAAGACGGCACCAAGGCGGCGCTGCAGATGATCAACGAACATTGCAATGCCACCGCCGTGCTCGCGGTGAATGACCTGGTGGCCATTGGCTGCGGTGTCACGCTTCTTCAACAAGGCGTGAACATCCCGCGAAACATTTCACTCGTGGGTTTTGGAAACGTGCTCGTCTCGGAATACTTTCGCGTCCCGCTGACAACCATCCGCCAGCCCAAGTTCCGGCTCGGGGTTGCCGCCTGCGACATGTTGATGCAACTGATCCGTGGGGAGTCCGTGCAATCAAAACGACTCCCTGCCGAACTGGAGATTCGCGCAAGCACCGCCCCACCCGAAAAGGACTGATTCTCGATCGACACCCGATTGACCAGACGTCAGACATAGGTTTTCACCCGGGTTATTCACCCGGGCTCATCCTTGGTATTGCACCTGCTAAACCGAGTGCATGAAGAAAATACTCGTAGGCGTTGGCTTCCTGACCGTGATCTTTGGCGTCATCTACGCAAGCTCCGTATGGAAAACCCTCCGCGCAAACGCCAAAACCGCCCAGTTCAACGAAGATGTTGAAAACCTCTTTGTCGGTCTCCAGAAATACAAGGAACGAGTCGGCAGCTACCCTGTCGGCGGAAACGCCCAAATTGCCAAGGCTTTGCAAGGTGACAACGCAAAGAATGTCATCATCCTCGTGGGACGCAAAACCGAACTTAACGAGAAGGGCGAATACGTTGATCCGTGGGGAACGCCACTCCGAATCTACTTTTCCGATGTCGGCGTACTGATCCGTTCCGCCGGGCCGAACCGCAGATTTGATGACAGCACTGTCATGGAAGCGGACGACTTTCTGCGGTCGAACTAGACAGCCTTTCGCCGCCACGCGGCGATAAACATTCCGTTGCCGCCCA
>CAYSDO010000556.1:0-1982 GCA_964429665.1 uncultured Bifidobacterium sp. | reverse complement strand
GCATGCGCCTCTTGATTCCAATTCACCAGCCACGTCCTGTCGCCAGTTGACGTTTCAATTCCCACGAACACCCCGCCGGAAGCGCCCATCATAACCACGCTCAAGATCATCGTTCGTCCAAAGTATTTTGTCCGGCCCCGCGCAGCGGATTTCGTAGCGTCCCCCGCCGAGCGCGTGGAAGAACAGCGGCGTGGCCCAGCGATCAATCAACTTTCCCTCCGCATTCAACGCGATGTGTTTGACGGGAAGAAACTCCTCGTGCGCCGCATTCCTGCCGCGAAACAAATCCGCCCAGTCTTCGTTCGCGCTCAACGGACGGTTCCCGGCGGACTTGAGCAACAGGAGCGAATTCGCCATCAGATGCGACATCAGCGTGAGATCGTTCTCCGGCGGAAGATTGGTGTTCGCGTAATCGCGCAGGATGGTCTCGCCAAGCAGCGGAGCCGCGTGGCCCGACGGCGTGCTGACGAACGGCGAAACGGCGGTGACGGTTACGTTGCTCGCGATGGTTTGTGAACCGGCTGCTTGTTGAACCGCCGGTCGCGGCGTGGAAAACTTCCAGCGCATCTTCGTAAGCAGCAGTGTGACGACCAACAGCAGCGGCAGGGCAATGAGGACGAGGATGAAACGTTTCACGGCAGAACGAAACCCAAAGGTGGCGTGGGCGAAGTCGGATTCCAGAAGTTCGCCAAGTTCGGCAGCACGTAGCTCATGTTGCCGGACGACACGCCAAACCAGCGCAACAGTTCCGCGAAATACAAATCCGCGGACGTGCTGGGCAGCAAACGTCCGCCGCGCCCGACATCGTTAGGACCATCCAGCGTGAGATCGGGATACACACCGAAAATTTTCCCGCCATCCACCGCACCGCCGAAGACCATCGCATTCGCGCCCCAGGCATGATCCGTACCGCGTCCATTCGAGCGCAGCGTGCGGCTGAAATCCGACGCACTGAAAGAGATCACGTCGTTTTGCAGGCCGAGCATTTCAATTGCCTGCTGATACGCACCGATGGCCGCATCAAGCGTCGAGAGCATTCCTGCCTGCGTATTCAACAGTTCACCGTGATGATCCCAGCCGCCGTAGTTGACGAAGAAAGTTTGCCGTCGCAAACCGAGCAGGCTGCGTATCTTGATCGTCTTCACCACGGCCTTGAGCGTGGTGGCGAGGTAATTAGCTGGAGGAAAAAGCGCGTCCACCGTTGCGCCAAGTTGCGCGTTGGCGGAATCGAACTGCGTTTGGAAAAGCAACTGCGCGTCGTTGCTCTGCTTGGTGAGTTGCGAAAAACTTTCCGTGAGCAGGTTCGTGTAATGCTGGTTGAGCGTGTTTTGCAGCGCGGAGTTTTTGAGCTGTAGCGGATTCGGATTCGCGCCGCCGGTGTTGCCCTCAAACGACAACGCGCCCGACGGTGTGATGACAAACTGCTGCGTCGAGTTGCCGACTTGAAACACGTTGTTGCCGCCTAGCGAAATACTCATCGAGTTCGCGCCAGTGTTGTAATAGCTGCTCAGGATGTCCGCGCAACGTCCAGCCCAGCCACTGAGTTGCGCTAGACCCTGCGGCACCGCTGTCTGCCACTGCTCGATCTGATCGCTGTGGGAGAACAACGCCTTGGGCACCGGCAACGCGGCGTTGTTTCCATTTTCCCACGCGTTGAACTGCGCCTTGGTGATCGGCGAGACGAGCGTGCCGACGTTCGAGACGAACGACAGCCGACGCTTGCCCGCGAACGCGCCCGTGCCATTCGCCATCGCCTGAAGATTTACGCAAGAAGGATGCAAACCGAAGTTTGCCGACGGCGCGGACAACTGGCGGAGAACATTGCGATCCAGCGCGAGGCCGCCGTCGCTGCCGAATGCGCCACGAGTGACGGAGTAAGTGTTGTAAGCCGACTGTTCCCACGGTACAAGCATGTTGAACGAGTCCATGCCGCCGCTGAGAAAAATGCAGACGAGCGCTTTGTTATCGAGCGGGCCGCCCTG
>CAYSDO010000555.1:0-1985 GCA_964429665.1 uncultured Bifidobacterium sp. | reverse complement strand
CTGTTGCTGGCGGTTCTGTTCCTGTTGCCGGTCAGCTATCGCGTTGAGGGCAATTTCATTTTGCGCAGCGACGAGGTGTCGTTTCTCACTGCGCCGTTCGACGGATACATCGAGCAGGTGTTCGTGCGCACCGGCGATCCGGTGGAGCAGGGCGGGTCGTTGCTGGCGTTGCGGACGAGTGAATTGAAACTCGAAGAAGCCTCTGCCCTCGCTGACGTGTCCCGTTATGAGCGCGAGGCGGAAAAGGCCCGCGCTGGTCGGGCGCTGGCGGATATGCGGATTGCCGAAGCGTCCGCCGAACAGTCCCGGGCGCGATTGGATTTGATCCGCTATCACATCTCCAACGCGAACATCCGGAGTCCGTTTGCGGGCGTGGTGGTGGAGGGTGACCTGCGCGAGCGCATCGCCGCGCCCGTCAAGCAGGGCGATGCTCTCTTCAAAGTGGCGCGCACCGAAGCGCTTTACGCCGAGGCGGAGATCAACGAACGCGATGTTCACGAGATTCTTAGCCGCGCCACCGGGGAGATCGCGTTCGTCAGTCAACCCAAGTTGAAATACAAGGTGCGCATTTCTCGGGTTGAACCTGCCGCGGTTCCGAAAAAGGACGCAAATGTTTTCCTGGTCCGCCTGACTTTCGAGGGCGGCCCGCAACCGTGGTGGCGACCTGGCATGAGCGGCCTGTGCAAGCTCGACGTCGAGAAACGCACGCTGTTCTGGATCATCACGCATCGCACGGTGGATTTCCTCCGGATGAAACTTTGGTGGTAGGAGAAGTCACTGACTAACCCAAATGGCCGACGCCCAATCCACTTTCAGCGAGAGTTGGTACCGCATTGCCGGACAACGCATCTGCCTGCGTCCGAGTGTCCGGGTGCGACGCCAGAATTTTCGTGGCGACCGCTGGATCGTGCTGGAAGACCCGTTCAATAATGCCTTCTTCCGGCTGCGCCCGGCTGCGTATGAGTTTGTCGCACGCTTGCGACCAGATCGCACGGTGCATGAGGCTTGGAAGGAATGTCTGGATCGTTTTCCCGATGAAGCTCCCGGCCAGGAGGCGGTGATCCAGTTGCTCGCGCAACTCTACTTCGCCAATCTGCTCCAATACCATCTGGCCGGTGACACGGCGCAGTTGTTTCAACGGTTCAAGAAGCGTCGCCAGCGGGAAATCAGTTCGCGCTTTCTGAACATCATGTTCATGCGGTTTCCGTTGCTCGACCCCGACCGCTTTCTCGTCCGCACGCTGCCGGTGGTTGGAAAGCTCATCGGTCGCTTCGGCGCTTTGTTGTGGCTGGTGGTCGTGGGCGCGGCCATCAAGGTGGCGATGGACCATTGGCCGGCGTTGCGTTCGCAATCTGAAAATGTTCTCTCGCCCGGCAACCTGCCGCTGCTCTACGCGTCGCTCGTGATCATCAAAACGCTGCACGAGTTCGGTCACGCGTACTTCTGCCGCAAGTTCGGCGGCGAAGTTCATGCGATGGGTGTGATGCTGATGATCTTCACGCCCGTGCCGTACATGGACGCCACGAGCGCGTGGAGTTTTCGCAGTCGCGCGCAACGGATGCTGGTGGGCGCGGCCGGAATGATTGTGGAACTTTTCTTCGCGGCCATCGCGACCTTCATCTGGGCGCGGACCGGCGAAGGCGTCGTTCACAGTCTCGCCTACAATGCCATGGTCGTGGCGTCCGTTTCGACACTCGTCTTCAATCTTAACCCATTGTTGCGTTTTGATGGTTACTACATGCTCTCTGATCTGCTGGAGATTCCAAACCTGAGTCAGCGCGCGAATCAGCAACTGGGTTTCCTGGCCGAACGCGGATTGTTCGGTGTGCGACGATTTGAATCGCCGGCACGGACCCGCGAAGAGACGGCGTGGCTGACGACGTTTGGCATCACGAGCGGCATTTATCGAGTGATCGTGTTTGCAGGGGTGTTGCTCGTGGTGGCGGACAAGTTTCTCATCATCGGCCTCATCATGGCGGCGGTGT
>CAYSDO010000554.1:0-1989 GCA_964429665.1 uncultured Bifidobacterium sp. | reverse complement strand
GCTGGTCAGCACGCAGGACGTTGTCGGGTTGAAGGTGTTTTCCTCACCAGGTCCTACGAGCGGGACCCGCCCGGCGGTGGTTATTGCCGTAGTGCAATCGCTCCTCGCGGCCGGACTTCCGCCCCAACATATCGTCATTTGGGACAAGCTTGAATCTGATCTCCGTGCTGCGGGATTCTTCGAAATTGCTACATCCCTTGGCGTGCGGGTGGCAGCGAGTGCCTCGGCGGGTTGGGACGCAACCAATGCCTACGACAATCCGCTTATCGGTAAACTTGTTTACGGCGACAACGAGTTCGAGCAAAAGGGCGAAGGCGTCGGGCGAAAATCTTTCGTGTCAAAACTAGTTTCCCAGGAGCTGACCAAAATCATCAACATTTCCCCATTGCTCAATCACAACGAGGCGGGCGTGTGCGGTCATCTTTACAGCCTGGCGTTGGGCAGCGTGGACAACACGATCCGGTTTGAGGGTGAACCTGGCAGGTTGTCGCAAGTCGTGCCCGAGATTTACGCGTTGCCCGCGGTTGGTGACCGTGTGGTGCTGAACATCACCGATGCGTTGCTCGGCCAGTATGAAGGTGGATCAAGAGGGTTGTTGCATTACTCGACAGTGCTGAATCAATTGCGGTTCAGTCGCGACGCCGTGGCGCTGGACGTAATGTCGGTGCGCGAACTCGAACGGCAACGACGACTTGCGAAGGCGCAAATGTTCCGCGCCAACATGGAATTGTACCGCAATGCAACCCTGCTCGAACTTGGTCAGTGTGATTTGTCGAAGCTGGAGATTGAGACCCTTCGGTAAATCAAGATGGGTATGTCAGCCCCAGCCCAATAACTTCCCGCCGTGGTATGTGATGAATGCTAGTCCCCATGCGAGCAGTCCCATGTAGAGCCATTGGAAGAATGGCCATTTCCACGAAGCGGTTTCGCGACGCACAATGGCCACGGTGCTGACGCATTGCATCGCGAAAACGTAAAACACCATCAAGGTGACTGCGGTCAGTGGGGTGTAAACCTGCGATCCGTCTTCGCGCTTCTGCTCCTGCAAGGTTTGTTCGAGATTCTTCATGTCCTCGTCCGCTTCGCCCACGTTATAGACCGTGGACATGGTGCTCACGAAGACTTCGCGCGCCGCGAAGGAGGCGACGATGCCGATGCCGATCTTCCAATCAAAACCCAGCGGTGCGATCACTGGTTCGATGGCGCGCCCTGCCATGCCGGCAAAGCTGTGGCGGAGTTTCTTGCCGACTTCTAGTTTGTTCAATTCTACGAATCGTTCGTAAAGCAACCTGTCGGGCGTGGCGTTCGTTGAAGCGTTCGGCTGGTTGAATCGCTGGGCGATTTCAATAAACTTCCGCGCGCAATCTTCTGACGACACAGCATCCGGGTAAACCGCTCTTATCGCCGACCAGCGTTGCTCGGATAATCTATCAACGATATCTTCGTTCTTTGGATACGAAGCCAGAAACCACAAAATGATATTGATACCAAGGATCACCGTGCCGGCACGCGTGAGAAATTGTTTCGAGCGATCCCACATGTGACGCAGCGTGACTCGGACAACTGGTCGCTTGTAGGGCGGCAGTTCCATGATGAGCATTGGAGTTTCACTTTTGAGCAGAGTCTTCTTGAAAATCCACGCCATCACCAATGCCACAAAAATGCCGAGGAGGTACATTCCAAGCATTGTGACGCCGCCGAGCTTGAAGAAGCCGAACACCCGTCTGTCAGGTATGCACGCGCCAATGAGCAGTGTATAGACCGGCAATCGCGCCGAGCAACTCATCAGAGGCGCTACGAGAATCGTGACGAGACGATCCTTCCGGCTTTCAATCGTCCGTGTGGCCATGATGCCGGGAATCGCACACGCGAACGAACTCAACATCGGGATGAAACTCTTTCCGTGCAGCCCGACTTTGCTCATCAGGCGATCCATCAGAAACGCCGCGCGCGCCATGTAGCCGGTGTCTTCGAGCAGACCGATGAACA
>CAYSDO010000553.1:0-1993 GCA_964429665.1 uncultured Bifidobacterium sp. | reverse complement strand
GGCCACGCCGCTGATCTTCACCGCGTTGAACTGTTGGAAGCGATTGAGCGAGCGTGGTGTGGTTTTCTTTTTAAGCGTGGCAAACGTTGCCAGTGGTACGAGTTGTCCGCCCGGGCCCTTGACGTAATTGTTTTTCAACTGCTCCGGGTTCAACCGTTCGACGCGCTTGAGCTGCGGAATGACCTTGTAGCTGCGCCCGTCGAAATTGAACCGGTTCACAAAGTTTCCACCGATGAGCGTGGCGAGATCGGAACCGATCGTCTGCATGTCCAGTCCGAGAGCAGCCACCTTGTCGCGATCCAGCACAAGCTCGACCTCCGGTTGGTCCACCTTGGTGTCAATGATCGGCGGGAACGCGAACATGTGGCTTTCCACGCACTTCTGTTGCAATTGTTCCGCGAACCCGAGGATCGTTTCCGGCGATGCAGTTGAGCACAAGAGGAACTCAATCGGAAAGTCGCCGCCACCCGGCAGGGCAGGCGGCATGACCATCATGGATCGCACTCCGGGTATGCTGTTAACTTTGGCTTGTACTTGAGGGACAATTTGGAAGACGGAGCGTTTTCTCTCACCCCAAGGTTTAAGAACCAAACCGCTGATGCCACCGTCGGGAAAAGTCAGTTGAAATGTCCGGTCGGCTTCGGGAGTGCTCATCAATACCTTGTTGATTGCATCCGTGTAAAATGTTGTCTGGTCAATGGTCGCATCGGCTGCCGCCTCGACGAGCCCAAGCGAAAAGCCCTGGTCTTCAGTTGGCGCGAGTTCCTTCCCTGACATCATGAACAGCGGAACCGAAAGCAGCGAGAGTCCTATCCAAACGGCATAAACAGCCGGTCTCGCATTCAAAGTCATGTCGAGCACCCGGCTGTAAATCTTGCGAAGTCTGTCGAAGCCGTGGTTGATTCTGCCGGTCAGTCCGTGTTCCTCATGCGCCGCGTCACCCAACAGCATGGCGGACATCACGGGAGAAAGAGTCAGGGCAACAATGCCTGAGATGAACACCGCGCCCGCCAGCGTGAGCGCGAATTCGCGAAACAGCGAGCCCGTCAACCCACCTTGAAATGCGACCGGCGCATAGACCGCCGCGAGCGTGATGGTCATGGCAATTACAGGGCCGACGAGTTCACGCGCACCCATGACGGCTGCGTGCAACGGCTTCTTTCCCTCGCGTATGTGTCGCTCCACGTTTTCAACGATGACAATGGCATCGTCCACCACCAAGCCGACAGACAGGACGATTGCCAGCAGTGTCAGAAGGTTCAGTGTGAACCCAAAAATCTGCATCAGGAAGACCGCTCCGATCAGCGACACGGGCACCGCCACAAGCGGGATCAACACGGATCGCAGCGAGCCCAGAAACAGGAAGATCACCACTGCTACGATGACGAGCGTTTCGGACAGTGTCTTGAGCACTTCATGAATCGCGTCGTCAATGTATTTGGTGGCGTCGTATGCAATTCTTCCAGTCAATCCTGTAGGCAGTTCCTTCTGGATGGATTCCATTTCTACGCGAACACGCTTGATGACATCAAGCGAGTTTGCGTTGGGCAGCACCCAGATGCCCATGAACACCGCGCGCTCGCCGGTGAAACG
This sequence comes from uncultured Bifidobacterium sp., assembly GCA_964429665.1. GTDB lineage: Bacteria > Verrucomicrobiota > Verrucomicrobiia > Limisphaerales > JADLHS01 > JADLHS01. Next base: position 400 of record CAYSDO010000553.1, on the reverse strand, counting down.
TACTTCCGTGTCGTAATCCTCAGCTCCAAGCGCCACATCCGCAACATCGCTCAGGCGCACCAGGGCATCGCCGGACTGGCGAAGCACAAGGTTCTTGAATTCCTCCACAGTGCGGAGATCCGTATTGGCGGTGAGGTTTACCTGGATTAAAGAACCCTTGGTTTTGCCGATCGCGCCAAGAAAATTGTTGGCTGCGAGGGTGCGGCGAATTTCGCTGGGGCTGATCCCGTAGGCCGCGAGTTGCTCCGGTTTGAGCCAGATGCGCATGGCGAACGTGCGGCCTCCGAGAATATCTGCGCGTTGCACGCCTTCGAGCGCGGCGAGCCGGGGTTGAACGACTCGCACAAGATAATCCGTGATCTGGTTTGCTTCGAGAATGTCGGAGGTGAAACTCAGATAG
>CAYSDO010000552.1:0-1994 GCA_964429665.1 uncultured Bifidobacterium sp. | reverse complement strand
TCTCCTCTAGCGCTGGTTCGTTTGTGATCGGCTTCGCGCTGGCCACCCTCCTTTTGCAAGGATTGGGATTCGTTTTCGCCAGAACCACAGTGATCTGCCTTGCTTTCGCAACGACCGGAAAAGCTTTTGCTCAAACCGCAACCAACTCTGAATCTCCCACGCGGCTTGGTGAAATTGTCGTTGAAGGCCGTGCGGACAGTTTGATCGGCGTTGCGGACTCGGCCACCCAAGGAACAGTTGGCGCGTCGCAACTTGCCGAACGCCCGCTCCTGCGTTCCGGTGAAGTTCTCGAAACGGTTCCCGGCGTCATCATCACGCAGCACGCCGGTGGCGGAAAGGCGAACCAGTATTTCTTGCGCGGCTTCAATCTCGATCACGGCACGGATTTCTTCACAAGCCTGGACGGGATGCCTGTGAATCTTCCGACGCATGGCCACGGCCAGGGTTACACGGACTTGAACATCCTCATCCCCGAACTTGTGCAGCGCGTGAATTATCAGAAAGGCGTCTATTATGCAGAGAACGGCGACTTCGCATCGGCGGGCGCGGCGCATGTCGAAACGTTCAAGGTGCTGCCGCAGAGTTTCGCCACGGTTGAAGGCGGCATGTACGGTTATGGACGCGGTGTGTTCGCATCGTCGCCAGAACTCGGCGAAGGTCATCTGCTCTATGCCGGTGAAATTTATCATCACGACGGACCGTGGGAGAGGCCCGACGATTTCTGGAAATTCAACAGTCAGGTCACATACAGCCAGGGCAACGAAGCAAATGGTTTCAGTCTCACTGCACGCGCTTATCACGGCGAATGGGACTCAAGTGATCAGATCGCCGCGAGCGCCATCAACGACGGCTTGGTGCCGTTTTTCGGCTCGCTTGACGACACGACCGGGGGCGATTCACAGCGTTACAGTTTGCAAGGCGAGTGGCATCGGGCCGACGATCGTTCTGCAACGAAAGTCATGGCTTACGGTTTTTACTACGACATGGATCTGTTTTCAAATTTCACCTACTGGCTAGCGGACACGAATCGCGGCGACCAGTTCGAGCAAGCGGACAGGCGCTGGGTGGCGGGATTGAACGCGAGCCATTCCATTTTCAGCCAGTGGGCGGACCATGATGTCGAGAACACCTTCGGCCTCCAGGTGCGCAACGATTGGATCAAAAACGGACTCTATCAAACGCAAGCCCGTCAACGCGTGGACAAAAGCACATTCGATGAGAACGGCGATCCACTTGCGCTCAATGCCACGACGCGCGCAGATGACATCATCCAAACCAGTGTCGGAGTCTATTACAAGAACACGATCCAATGGATGGAAAAGTTTCGCACCGAAGCCGGCGTGCGCGGGGATTTTTATCATCACGATGTGAGCAGCACGCTCGCAGCAAATTCTGGAACACGCGGCGACGCCATCGCCAGCCCGAAACTTACGCTCGTGTTCGGCCCATGGAATAAGACCGAAGTTTATCTTCAAGGCGGCCTTGGATTCCACAGCAATGACGGACGCGGTGCGACAACCACCGTTGATCCAGTAAATCCGGCGAATTCAGTGCAACGGGCATACCCGCTGGTGCAAACCTACGGTGCGGAAATAGGCGTGCGCACGCTGGCGATGGATGGTCTGCAAAGCACGCTTTCACTCTGGTGGCTGGACATTGATTCGGAACTGTTGTTCGTCGGTGACGCAGGCGCAACGGAAGCGAGCCGCCCCAGCCGCCGATATGGAGTGGAGTGGGCAAACTTTTACAACGTCACCAAGAATCTCACGCTGGATGCTGATTTCTCGTTCTCCCACGCCGCATTTCGTGACAACGATCCTGCTGGTGATCACATTCCTGGCTCAATTGAAAGCGTGATAGCCGCAGGGATCACCTATCGCCATGACTCAGGCTTGTTCGCGAGTTTGAGACTGCGTTACTTCGGTCCGCGCCCGTTGATCGAAGACAACAGCGTGCGTTCTGCGGAAACCATCCTGCTCAATGCGCAGATTGGT
>CAYSDO010000551.1:0-2013 GCA_964429665.1 uncultured Bifidobacterium sp. | reverse complement strand
CAAGTCAGAACTACGCCAATATTCTGGATGCTTAAGCTCCCCGCGTAATTGCAACCCCTTCAAGTGAAATATCCCGGATTCCAGCAGGAACACCAAAACCTAACGATTCATTGGGGCTTCGGTTTGCCACTGGAAACGCCGGTTATGCACGGTACCGACATGCCGACACCGGGCTGGAGTGATCCCTCAGTTGAGCCCATGACTTCTGCGCCTAAACGCGGATTGAAAGCTTGTCAGCCTTTAAATTCCTTCACAAGACCCACGAGCTTTTCCAACTGCGGTCGCGTATGCTCGCTCGAAATGACGAAGCGAAAATATCCCGGCTTCCCGCCGCCCAAGTAGCTGACGAACGGTGGCAGAATGCCCGCCGCCAGCAAGGTGCGTTTCAGTCGCTCGATTTCCCAGACGTCTTCAGTGTGCAGAGGCACGATCGGTCCGGGCGCATCCGGCAGTTCCACACCCGCAGCCCTCAACGACTCTTTCACGTAATCGGAGTTTTGATTCAATCTCTGCCGCAGTCCCTTGTCGCGCTTCAATATTCTGATGGCGCTTGAAGCTGCATGAGCCAACGGCAACGGCAGAGGTGTGCTGCCGATGAGCATCCGGCTCGAAAGCAGTTTCGCACGGACTGCCTGCGAGCAAATCACCGCGCCGCCGTACACCCCGAAAGCCTTGCTCAATGTCACGCACTGCACCACACGAGCACGGGAAACACGCGTCACCTCAATAGTTCCCCTGCCCGACCGTCCGAGCGTTCCGGCGCCGTGCGCATCATCCAGCAGAACCAGGGCATCGCGCGGCAGCAATTTCAAATACAACGCCAACGGCGCAACCGATCCATCGTGCGAAAACATTCCGTCCGTGAGCAGCACGGGCCGCGCTCCCCGACCGCAGCGGTTCAACGCCCCGCGAAAGTCTCCTACGTCGCGATGTTTAAACGTAAGCACGGGGCAGTTGAACAACTGCGCCGCGTCCTGCAATGAAGCGTGGGCACGGGCGTCCATCAGCACATGGGAATAATTCCCCGCGAGCGCCTGGGCTACGATGAGGTTTGTCACGTAACCATTGCTCGTGAGAAGCGCAGCCTCGGCTTCAAAGAATTGCGCGAGCTGCCTTTCAAGTTTTGGATAGAGCGCGTGGTTGCCCGTGGTCATCCGGGATGCAGCAACGTTCAATCCGAAACGTTTCATCCCCTGCCCCACTGCGGCGAGAATTTTTGGATGGCTTGCGAGTCGGAAATAATCACACCCGCCGAAGTATATGAGCACGCGACCACGACAACGCACAAGGCTCGGGCGGATCAACTGGAGTGTTTCAGGTTCGATCACGGTTGAATCTGGATGGTGTCGCCCGGCTCGAGTGGCACATCGCCGCCCCCAAGCAAATAAGCCGGCTCGACCGGAATCTGACCGCTCTGCCGGTAGATGAACAGCATCTTTGGATTGCCGCGATCGAGGATTTCTGCTGCCACGATTGCCTTCCCCAGCGTGAGGCCGTCGCTCCAACTGATCTCCGGATAACGAACATTGCCGATTATGCGGATGCTTGTGCGACGTGCCTCCATCATTTGAGAAATCACCCGTTGCTGCCCGGCCTGAAACGCGGCCATCTGCTTTTCCCGGGCAGTTGGCTGGTGTTTGCAGCCAGTCGCACCAAAAGCAATCAGGAATGTCATCAGCAAGAAACCCGCATGCGTGGGCTGGCTCACATTCGGAAGATTCATCTGGGCGAGATCGTAGCCAGAACTCCAGCAGGACGACAACATCGAAGCAAGCCAAGGATAAAGATGAAACTGCTGGGTGCGATTTGTTGGAGTCCACGCTTTAGCGTGTCAGGAACGGGCAAGGTTGATGGGAACAAGCTGAAGCTTGAACTCCAACCCTCAGCCCACACGCACCGGGCTGCATTTCAAGCCACCGCCCCAAGCAGCCGTGCAACTTCCCTCAAGTTCAGGAATCACCCCAAACATTACGATCCTGATAGTTCTTGAAAAGAGTGGTGAATTATTTTCCG
>CAYSDO010000550.1:0-2029 GCA_964429665.1 uncultured Bifidobacterium sp. | reverse complement strand
GGCTTGATCGTAAAGCAGGACGGTGCCGGGGGGCTCGAACTCGTGATAGATCTCGGGTACGGAGACGATGAAACCCTGGCCGGCCAGCATCGCCGCCAGACGCCGCACGGGACCGGTGACCTGGAAGATCTCAGAGTAGAGCACGATACCGGGGTAGCGCCCTTTGGCCGTGGGGCGGAACAGGAACGTCCGCATCGGGCCGGTGGGCGTTTGGAGTTCGACGACTTCGTTGTCTTTGATGGTCATGGCAGCACGAGACTAAGAGACTGTAATATGAACGCAATTGGAATAGTAGTGGCGGGATCTTCATTTCAATTTAGCTGGGGAAAATTTCCATGACAGGCGATGTTTGATTGGTATCATGCCCGCCCAATGAAACAATGGATTTCTGATTATGTTCGGGCGGAAAAGGCCGCGCTCGATTCAATCCCAACTGAAGGCGTGGCCCAACTCGTGGATAAGTTGCGCGATGCGCTCAAGAATGATCGCCAGATATTTGTTTTCGGCAACGGTGGCAGCGCCGCAAACGCATCTCATTTTGCCACCGATCTCGGCAAAGGTTCGTCGGACAAGGTGGGGAAGGGTTTTCGCATCCTGTCGCTCAACGATAACGTGAGCTGGATGACCGCCCTGGGCAATGACTACAGCTACGATGACGTGTTTGTCCGCCAGTTGAGGAACTACGGGAAGGCCGGCGATCTGGTCATCACCATGAGCGTGAGCGGCAATTCACCGAATCTCGTGAAAGCTTTCGAGTGGGCCAAGCAGAACGGTCTGCGCACGGTGGCGTTGGTCGGGGCCAAGCGTGGTCGCCTGGCGGAAATTTCCGAACAAGTGATCGTTGTCAACGATACACATTACGGCCGGGTGGAAGACGCTCACATGGGCATCTGCCACATTGCCTGCTACGCTTTCATGGAACAGCCTGATCTCGCCAAATAAGTATGAGCACCTCCAATGGATTCAGCGGGTTGGTTGAATTTACGCCGGCCTTTGCGCCGCGCCCGGAGATCAGCCACGTTCTTTTTGATTTCGACGGAACGCTTTCGATCATTCGCGAAGGCTGGCCGGACATCATGGTTCCGATGTTTGTTGAAATGTTGCCTGCGTTGCCGGGCGAATCCGAGGCTGCTCGCAAGCAGCTTTGTCATGACGACATCATGCGATTGAACGGCAAGCAGACGATCTATCAAATGATCCAGCTAGCGGATCGCATCAAGGAACGCGGCGGCAATCCCAAGGAGCCGCTTTGGTATAAGCATGAATACCTGCGTCGCCTGGAGGAACGCATCCGCCATCGCACGGACGGTCTCCGTAGCGGCAAGATTTGTCAGGATGATCTAACAGTGTTCGGGACGCGCACCCTGCTCGAACTTCTCAAGAAGCGCAACCTGACGGTTTACCTGGCGAGTGGCACGGATGAGCAATTTGTGAAAGCCGAGGCGGAGTTGCTGGGCCTGACACCCTATTTCGGGCGGCATATTTACGGCGCACAGGACAACTACAAGAACTTCTCAAAGAAAATGGTGATTGAGCGGATACTTCGCGAGAACGCGATCCCGGGTGCTCAATTGCTTTCGTTCGGCGATGGATACGTGGAGATTCAGAACACCAAGGAGGTGGGGGGGCTCGCAGTTGCCGTCGCGAGCGATGAAGCAAACAATGGCTCCGGTCGCTTTGACGAGTGGAAGCGTCAACGTCTTTTGGGTGTCGGTGCGGATGTGGTCATTCCCGACTATCGCGATGCCGCGAAATTGCTGGATCGCATTTTCCAAGGTTGAGTTCCATGAATGCGGAACGTTTTGAGGCCATCACCGGGAAATACCCCAGCCTGCGTGTCGCTGTGATCGGCGATTTCTGTCTGGATCGCTATCTCGAGATTGATCCTTCGCGGGCTGAAATCTCGATTGAGACGGGGCTGCCCGTCTATAACGTGGCAAACGTTCGCGCCCAACCTGGCGGAGCAGGTACGGTGTTGAACAATCTGATCGCGCTGGGGGTGGGGACGATTTTCCCGGTGGGATTTGCC
>CAYSDO010000549.1:0-2038 GCA_964429665.1 uncultured Bifidobacterium sp. | reverse complement strand
ATGACATCCGGCTGTCTGGTGTCATGCCCTCCGCGCTCGTGCCTATCACGGATTCCAACTCCACCCACCCGGACCTGCTCGTCACAACCACGACGCTCCTTTCTTATCGCCTTCGCCCCGGCATGCCGAAATCGCCTTATGGAACTTCCCCGTCACCTCTGGACGTAACCATACATCCGCCATCTCCTGGGGATCTTCGTGAACACCCCGCCGTGATGATCAAGAATCCCAACGGCGCCCTCATCAACGTTCACCTGTCGCTTACGGACACCAAAGGCTGGACGCGCCTCATCGCACAACTGACATCGCAATCCGTTTTTGAAATTCCCCTTCCCGTCTTCGCCAGCACTGGCGAGTGGTCCTTTCGCGCCAATGCAATGGACGCCAATGGCAAACTGCTTGCAGACAAATCCTGGCAAACCTCGACCAACAAACCATCCCCGGTCGCATCTTTGCCGCCATCCACCCTGCGCGCCTGGCCCACGCCACCGTTCGCTTCTTTTGCCGATACCCGACTCTCACCTTTCACAGACGAAATCAATCCAACAGCAACGAATACCGTTTCGATGGAAAACATCTACCTCGACGAAGCGGATCAAGGCGCGTTCATTGTCGCCTCAACTCGCGATGAACCCACCCGCGCGCGGGTGACGCTCACCCGCCTTGCTCGTACAGACGGCACGGCGTTCGGCGGACAAGTCGTCGTGCGGGAGGTGCTGTCCACCGGTTCAGTGAATGGTGAGAAGGTTCCCGACGCTTTACCCGCGCTGGGCCAGGCAAACCTGATCACGATTCCCGCAAATCGCTCGGTCAAAATCTGGATCAGCGCGGACACCCACGGCGCGTTGCCGGGAAACTACACCGGACAAGTTTCAGTCGTTTCGCTCAATGGAGACGCGAAGACCATCGGGCTGCCGCTGAACCTTGAAGTCCTGAACCTACGGCTGCCGAAGGAATTTCCGCTCACACTGTGCACGTGGGACTACGTGCCGAACCGCTGGTTTCCCACGCGCATCAAGGAAGTGCTCGATGACATGTCGAAACATGGCGTAAATGTCTTCCCGCGCAGCATCATCCCGCCGGGCCGCGTGGACGCCGCCGGCAAACTGACCATTGACTGGCCCGTGCTGGATGCTGAACTCGACCGCCTGAATCATCGCGGCAAGATTTTGTTTCACCTGAATCATCCGCCCATCGAGTTCGCGGTGAAAAAGACTGATGAGGAAAAACGCCCCAGCGAACTCGAATACATTCGCAACCTGCGCGACCACCTGCGCGAGCGTGGTCGCAGCTACGAGGACTACGCCTTTTATCTGCTGGATGAACCCGGTTTGGACAACGGACCGAACATCGCCATCCTGGTGGATGCAGGAAAACTTTTCCGCGAGGCGGATCCCAAACTCCTCACCTACACAGATCCCGTGGCCGGGTTGTCGTGGAAGGATTACGAACGCATCGAACCGCTCGTGGACATCTGGGCGCCGAACATGCGGCTTGTCTCCGGCCTGCTCTCCGGCGACCCGCGCATCGCCCGCATCATGAAACAGAAAACCGTCTGGTCCTATGAATGCATCTCACAGGTCAAATCCCTCTCGCCACTCCGCTACAACCGCGCCAACGCCTGGCGCGCAAAATTCTTTGGCCTGAGCGGAATCGGTTTCTGGACGCACAGCACCACCGAGGTGGATCATTGGTACGCGGGCAAAGGCATCAATGACGAATACGCCCTGGTCTATCCCGGCGAACTCCCCGTCCCGAGCGTGCGTTGGGAGGCCGTGCGTGACGGGCTTGAAGACATCGCTGCCATGAGCCTGCTCGAAGTGCAGATCAAACGCCATCGTCAGGCTGGAACGAAATCCGAACTCGTAAAGAAGGCCGAGGAAACACTCGGGCTGGCGCTGCGCGACGTCATGGAACTCTCTGACGACGCCTTCACCGAGAGCCGCGATTTCCTCCGCGCAGGCGACCGCGTCCTGGCTCACACGTGGACGGACATGGAACTCTTCGCCACACACCGCGCAGAGATTGCAAAGCTGAC
>CAYSDO010000548.1:0-2112 GCA_964429665.1 uncultured Bifidobacterium sp. | reverse complement strand
CATCACGCTGTCAGTGGCTGCGGTCGTGGTGCTGCTCGGGGTGTGGTTCTGGTTTGAATGGTTTGGTTCGCGCCCCAAGCCGGTGTTTGCGGTGCGTTTCGAGGATGAAATGGCCAAGTCTGGCCAGAGCGCGCTGGTGGAGGATGGCCAGATCGTTTTCATCCATGGCGACAAGTTGGCGCGTTACGACATCAAGACGAAGAAACAGGTCTGGATGAAACATATTGTGGACAAAAAAATGATAGCGATTGAAGCCGCAGCGGAACAAAAACGTATCGCGGAGAGAAAAATCATCGTCGAACAATCCCGTCCAGAGGCCAACATCAAGGTGCCGTCGGTTGAGGCCATCATCAAAAGTTGGGAGGAGAGTGCCGAGCAGGAGCTCGAACTGCGCGTTTACAACAAGAATATCTGGGTTGCGGGTGACAAGAAGCTGACACACTACAATTGGGAGAATGGCGAGCCCACGAAGGCGATTCCATTTGAGTGGCAATTGGAAGGCGCTCGTGGCAATGGCGCAGAAATTACTTTGAAGGACGCGGATTACCTTCGATCCGGGATCGTCAGAATAGTCAATCTTGTTACGGGCGAAGTGACGACGAATGGTAATTCCCGGACGACTCCGACTTCTATGGCTGCTGAGACGAATGCTGTAGTTGTGGCAAAACCAGCTGCGAAGCCACAAAATACCCTTCCGCCCGGGCAGATTGATCCGCAAAAACTCGCAGCTCAACTCGCTGGCGCGCCTCTCACGGCCAAGCTCGCCGCGCCCGCAACCTTGTCAAACGCGCGAAACCAGCAGCGCCTGCTCAATGAACTGGAAGGCGAGGATTCCGGCTTCAAACCGCGGCGCGATGCCGAGGACGAACCTGACTACCGGGAATACACCAGCAGCGAGCGCTCCGTTCACGGCGAGGTTTTCCTGACTGAGAAACTCGTCGAGCACAAGATCATCGCTCATAACGCCATGAAAGCACCGCCGAAAAAGTCCGCGCTCGATGGGCCTGTCAACGTCACGCAGTCCATGGAGGTGGCAAACGATATCCTCAACGAGTGGCAGCGCGAGGCGGGTTTGGACAAGGTGTTTGAGGACCAGAGCCGTTACTCCGTGAAGGTTCGCGACGCGAGCACTGATTCCGCCAGCGCATGGCAGGGTGAGGTCGTCGGACCGCCCCGCGTTCTTGCGCTCAAGACGGTGAACGTGTTGATTGCAGGCACAAACGTGATCGTGTTCGACAAGACAAACAAAAAGAAGTGGCAGGCCGTGCTGACGCATCAGGTTTCCAGGTACGGCGCCGCCCTTGATGAAGAAGACGCACCGCGAGGACTCGGCCCCGTGGTCGAGCGTGGTGACACGTTCTACGTTTTCGATGCGGGTGTGTTGAGCGCGTACGACATGGCGAATGGCAATGCCCGCTGGCGGTTGCCATCAATTGGCGTCAGTGGGTTGTTCTTCGACGGCGAGGGCAGCATCTACGTCAACACGACGACGGCAACTCCTGAAAAACTCAAGTTCTCCCGCCAGATCAATGTGAACGACGACACGCACGATGTGCTGGTCAAGCTCGATGAGAAGAGCGGCAAGGAATTGTGGAAAGCGGAGCTGGGCGGGGCGATGAGTTATCTCAAGGGGAAATACATTTACATGATGGCGTCGAACAGGAACGACGACGAAGAGGGCTATGGGTCTGGCTTTGGCTCCTCCGGGCTGAGCACGCCTTCATTCCTTCGCATCCGTCGGATAAATCCCAAGAACGGTCGCATCATGTGGGAACATTTTCAGCAACGCGGCCCGCTCGACATAAAATTCGACAAGAACAACATCCAGCTTGTGTTCAAAAAGGAAGTCCAGGTGTTGAGCTACATCTCGTTCTAAACCGGAATCGTTTGGTCGAGACGGTGGCTTTGTAGTGGCGACGCCTCGTCGCCGTGGTGTGAAAGCGACGCCCCCGTCGCTTATTTCAGATGGATCGGTTGGTTACTCGCCTCAAGCGTGGCGACGAAGGTGTCGCTGCCACACCCAAGCGCCGTGGCGTCGCTTCTACCTTCCGCAAACCTCACTCGCACTGATTCGTGTCAGATCTTCAACCGTCCAATCCGCATTGTGAGGTT
>CAYSDO010000547.1:0-2112 GCA_964429665.1 uncultured Bifidobacterium sp. | reverse complement strand
GAACAGATGCGCACCAAGGAAGACGCGCATGACTACCGCTATTTCCCGGATCCTGACTTAATGCCGCTCGCGCCGAATGATAGGTGGCTCGCGGAGGTGAAATCACGCGTCATCGAATTGCCGCTTACGCGCAAGCAACGCTTGATGCGGGATTATGGTTTGCCCGCAGGCGATGCTGAAGTGTTCCGCATCAATCCTGTGTTGGGCGGTTACTTTGAAGCCATCGCCAAACAGGCGAAGAATCCCAAAGCCGTTGCCAATTGGGTCATCAACAATCTGCAAGCCAAGCTCACAGAATTGAACGAGGCCGAGAAAACCGAGCAAGGCGCGATGGGATTGGAAGCAGCTGACATGAAGCTGTCATCGCTAGCGGACTTGAAGTTCAAACCCGAAGCCTTGCTCGAACTAATTGGACTCGTAGAAGCCAAGACCATCAGTAATTCTGCTGCGCAGCAGGTGTTCGCTGAAATGTTCGCGACCGGCAAAGCTCCTTCCGCCATCGTGCAAGAAAAAGGGTTGGCTCAGGTCAGCGACACCGCTGCGATTGAGAAATTCTGCGACGAAGCCATCGCAGCAAACCCCAATCCTGTCGCCGACTACAAGGCGGGCAAGGTTGCTGCGCTCAATTTGCTCAAGGGCCAGGTGATGAAACTCTCCAAGGGCAAAGCCAACCCAGCGCTGGTTGGCGAAATTCTGGAACGCAAGTTGAAGGGATGATCCACAAACGGTAGTTCAACCTGATGGACGCGGGTGAATAAAATTCGTGTCGAACTATTTTTCTATTCGGCTCTGCACAAAAAAACCGGCGGACTGTTTCCAGTCCGCCGGTTTCTCAATTTCTTTCGCTGGCTTATTCCTTGACGGCTTCGTCCGCAGCATCGAAGGCGTGTTGCAATGCCACGAGGTCTTCGCCGGGCTTGAGTGCGTCAAGCACAGCTTGTTCGGCCTTGAGCTGTTCCTGCGAGTAGTTCGCAGCTTTGATGGATAGACCGATGCGGCGATCGCTCTTGTCAATCTTGATGACGCGCGCGGTCACGTCCTGACCGACCTTGAGCACGTTCTTGATCTTGTCCACGCGATCCTCGCTGATCTGCGAGATGTGAACGAGGCCATCAATCTCGTGCTTGAGCCCTACGAACGCGCCAAAGCTCGCGAGCTTGGTGACCTGGCCGGTGACGAGGTCGCCGACCTTGTAGAGCTGGTCAATGTTGTCCCACGGATCAGTGCCAAGCTGCTTGATGCCGAGCGCGATTCGTTGGTTGGGTTTGTCCACTTCGAGCACCTGGGCTTCGACGTCGTCGCCCTTCTTGAAGACTTCACTCGGGTGATTGATCTTGCGCGTCCACGAAATGTCGGACACGTGGATCATGCCGTCCAAACCTTCTTCGAGTTCGATGAATGCACCATAGCTGGTGAGATTGCGAATCTTGCCCTTGACCTTGGTGCCGGACGGATACTTGTTCTCGGCTGTATCCCAAGGATTGGTCTCGAGCTGACGGATGCCGAGGCTGATCTTCTGTTCGTCGCGGTTGATGCCAAGCACCACAGCTTCGATTTCCTGATCCGCCTTGAGAACGTCGCTCGGTTTGGCGACGCGCTTGGTCCATGACAATTCGGTGACGTGGATGAGGCCTTCGACGCCGGGTTCGAGTTCCACGAACGCCCCGTAGGGCACGAGGTTGACAACCTTGCCCTTGACCTTGGTGCCGACGGGGAATTTCGCTTCGATGTTCGCCCACGGATTGGTCATCTTCTGCTTGAGGCCGAGGCTGACGCGTTCCTTTTCCTTGTTCACGTCGAGCACAACAACGTCGAGATCCTGACCGACCTTGAGCACTTCCGATGGATGACCGATGCGGCCCCAGCTCATGTCCGTGATGTGTAACAAGCCATCAATGCCGTCCAGATCAATGAACGCGCCGAAGTCAGTAATGTTTTTAACCTTACCCTTGCGGATGTCGCCGGGCACCATTTCGCCGAGCAATTTCTGGCGGCGTTCGGTGCGTTCAGCCTCGATGAGTTCGCGGCGGGACAGAACGATGTTTTGGCGTTCCTGGTTGATTTTAACGACCTTGAATTCGTAGGTGTTGCCGACGAACTGTGTGAGATTCT
>CAYSDO010000546.1:0-2113 GCA_964429665.1 uncultured Bifidobacterium sp. | reverse complement strand
CGCGCAGCTCCCGCACACCCGCAGTCACAGGTGACGCATCTTTCTTGTCAATCATGCCGCCGGGAATCTCCAACTCCACTGTATTCGAGCCGTGGCGATATTGCTGCACCATCACAAGCTTCTGGTCTGGCGTGATTGCAAGGACGTTCACCCAGTTCGCGCAGCCGATCACAAAGAAATCATGCTCAACTTTTGTGCGCGGTGAGATTTTTCGGTCGGCCCGCACATCGAAGATTCTGAACTTGCCGAGCTGCTTCGTACCAATCTGCTTCCAAGGTTTTATCATTGGCGTGAGAATGTCTGGACGGCAACCACTGAATCAAGTCATTCCACCCTGCCCTGCGCGGCCCAGCCTTGTTTCATCAAGCCAAGGAGATGCGCAAGCGCCTCCTCGTAGCTGCGGCCTTTGGTTTCCGCGAGTTGACGCGCCCGCTTCTCCAGTTGCGCCGCCATGTCGAGAGACTTTCCGTGTGGACAACCCATCGCAACCAGCAGGCCGGCAAGTTCGGTTGTGTTCATTTCAAAAAAATCGCGGATGAAGCCATTGCCTCATCCGCGATAAATCGGATCAAAGAATTACTTCACGGAATCGCGTGGCACGATCTTCACGCTCTCCACATTCATGCGCTTGAGGGGGCGATCTCCCGGCGCGGTCGGCGTGGTGGCGATTTTTTCAAGAACGTCGTCGCCTTTGATCAACTTTCCAAACGCGGTGTATTGACGGTCCAAAAAGCGCGGTTCCCCGTGGCAGATGAAGAATTGAGAACCTGCCGAGTTGGGATCATTCGATCGCGCCATCGAAAGCACCCCGCGTGTGTGCGGCTTGTCATTGAACTCGGCCTTGATTTGATGGCCCGGCCCGCCCGTGCCCCACGCACGCTGTTTGGATTCATCCTTGGTCAGCGGATCGCCACCTTGGATCATAAAATCCCGGATCACACGGTGAAAACATGTACCATCGTAGAAGCCGGCCTGTGCCAGCTTCTTGAAATTTTCAACGTGGCCCGGTGCAACGTCCGGCCAGAATTCGAGGACCATTTCGCCCTCGGAGGTTTTGATGATGGCTGCTTCGCTCATTGATTTTGCGGGTTGTGATTACTTGTTGTTGTCGGCTGGGACGATGGTTGCGGATTTGATGTAATCGAGATTTGGGAAATCTTTTTTCAAGTAGGCATTGCCTTCTGCCTGTATGCGACCCTGATGGGGTCCACGACCACGGGGAGCGCCTTCGCCATACTCATTGTTTATCTTGTCCACCACATCCATTCCCTCGGTCACTTTGCCAAAAGGAGAGAAACCCATGCCGTCGAGGTTGCTGTTGTCGCCAAAGTTGATGAACAACTGCGTGGTACGCGTATTGGGACCTGCGGTGGCAAAGCTGATCGCACCCCTCGCGTTGCTGCCCTTGACCGGGTCGTCTGAAATCGCTGCTTCGCGCCATTTCGCCGAAACGCTCGGATCTCCGTGGATACCGAACTGGCACATGAAGCCGGAGATCACGCGAAAGAAAGCGACGTCCGTGAAGTAGCCGGAACGAACCAGGTTGTAAAAGCGGTCAGCACCATTTGGCGAAAGCGAGCGGGTGACTTCGATGGTGAACTTCCCCTTGGTTGTGTCGAACTGCGCTTTGAAAGTCTCAGGCGCTTTTTCGGTAAGTTTGGCGGGATCGGTAAACCCCGGCGACGTGGATGAAGCTTTCTCCGCTTTCCCGGCTTCCTTTGCGGTCCCCGTGGATTCGGATTTTGTTTCCTTTTTAGGTTCGTCCGCACGCACGGCAACAACACCGAGCAACAGTCCGACAGTGCAAATCATTGCGATTGTTTTCATAAACGGCCGAAAATGTTTCAGGTCACACGAGCAAAGTCACGCGCGGATTTTTCCCAACTGCAAAATCCTGTAACCATCCTGCGCCATCTGCGTCTCTCCATTCGTAATGACAGCACCTGAACGGTGCGCAAAAAAGTAACAACGAGAACAAACAACAATTATGAAAACGAACAAAGTCACTTGGATGGTTGCGGTTGTCTTGGGAGCGATGGTTGCTCTCAGCCCAGCCTTGCGAGCGGAAGACAAACCTAACAAGCCCGAAGGTCCCGCTCCCGGTCAAGGTCCT
>CAYSDO010000545.1:0-2123 GCA_964429665.1 uncultured Bifidobacterium sp. | reverse complement strand
TGCAAAAGGGCCTCGGCGTCGAAGGCCAGGACGTGGAAAGCAAATCCAAGCTCGATCCGTCGGCGTTCTACGCCGTCATCGAGAAGGCCACGAAGAAATTCCCGAACGTGAAAGCCGTCGCGACCACGCTGCGCGAAGTGCATTCCACCAACCGCCACACGTGGGGCGCGGTCGCGTGGATCAACGGCAAGACCTACCAATCCCCGATGTGCGAACTCGACGTGGTGGATCGTGTCGGCGGCGGTGACGGCTACGCGGCCGGTTTCTTCTACGGTCTGTTGAGCGGCGCGAGCGAGCAGGAATCCGTGAACCTCGGCTGGTCGCACGGCGCCTTGCTCACCACATTTCCCGGCGACACTACGATGGCGACAGTCGAACAGGTGAAGGCGTTTGCCAAAGGTGGCTCGGCGCGAATTCAGCGTTGAGAAACAATCTACAGGGCTGAAAGCCCTCCTGGTTGGTTTCTTCATCCGCTCACCTGAGCGATACGATTCGGAATGTGGCCGATGACGGTGCTAACCTTCACAACCCTCTTCGCCACGCTTTGCTTAGGACATCTCCTCCTCCTGCAAACGCATAAAAGAGGAAGATGACTAATAAAGTGCAGGCACAAAAATAGGCGCGAGACTTGCGCTGACGAAAAATGAACTGAGCAACGAAGATAGCCGCACAAATTTGAAACGTAAGTGCAGCAAGCAAGGAAATCGGCCAAGAAATAGTCACTGACTCCCCTTCCATGGAACGTGGCAAATTGTTGATCATCCCAACTGCCATCAAATGAAAAACAAATACAAATGCCAGAGACAAAACAGGAAGGCCTATCCACTCAGCCAAGCACAGACGCTCATTGTTAGCTGCCTTCTCGGTTTTATTTTGAAAGTCCATTCTTGAGTGAAAATTTCTTCGCTTACTCCACCACGCGCTTGCCCTTCTTGCGGGCTTGGTATTGTTCACCGATCCACTTGTAAGTCGCGGCGAGACCTTTATCGAGCGTGGTGTTCGGTTCCCACTTGAGCATTTTCTTGATGAAGGTGTTGTCGGAGTTGCGACCGGCCACGCCTTTGGGCGCGTCGAGCTGGTATTCGCGCTTGAGCTTCACCCCGGCGATGCGTTCCACCTTGGAGACGAGTTCGTTGATGGAGACGAGTTCGTTGGAGCCAAGATTGATCGGCGTGGCGATGAGCGCGTCGCAGTGCGTGATCATGTCAATGCCCTTCACGCAATCATCAATGAACATGAAGCTCCGCGTTTGTTCACCCGTGCCCCAGATTTTGATGCGCAGGTCTTTTTTGTCTATCGCTTCGATGACTTTGCGGCAGATGGCGGCGGGAGCTTTCTCACGTCCTCCGTCCCACGTGCCGTGCGGTCCATAGACGTTGTGGAAGCGAGCGATGGCGGTTTTCATGCCGCGCTCGTGCCAGTATTCTTCGCAGAACATTTCGCTGACGAGCTTTTCCCAACCGTAGCCGCGCTCGGCCATTGCAGGGTAGGCGTCGGATTCCTTGAGCGCGCGAACTTTGGGGTCTTTCTGCAAAAGCGTGTTGTAGGCGCAGGCGGAACTGGAGAAGAAATAACGTCGCGCACCAGCCTTGTAGGCGGCTTCGATCATGTGTGTGTTGACGAGAATGGACCGTAAACACTCGACACGGAATCTCTCGATGAAGCCCATGCCGCCCATGTCGGCGGCGAGGTTATAGACTTCGACCGCGCCTTCGCAGACGCGATGGCAATTGGCCTCGTGGCTGACGTCGAGGCACAGATTCTCGACGCCGGGCACGGGCAGGTACCATTCGTAGAGCGGTTTCTTGTCCACCGCGCGGATGTTGGTAAATCCTTTTTTCTGGAAATGGCGGGCGAGATTGCCGCCGATGAAACCACCGCCACCGGTGATGACGATCAGGTCGGACTTCTTCAAGGGTGCGTCTTTTTCTACGAGTCGTTTCTTTTCCATAACGTTGATTCAGATGGCGCAGGGCAGAACATCGCCCGGGGCGTGTCCGGCGAGTCGCGCGGTTCAAGGCGGCAGAGAATAGTGGCTGCCTGGGCCGGTGAAAATGATTATCCGCGCACGCGCAGGGAAGTTTTTGTTGCACTCGCGGCCGCGGTCAGGAGAAGTTCAATCT
>CAYSDO010000544.1:0-2132 GCA_964429665.1 uncultured Bifidobacterium sp. | reverse complement strand
CAATGTCACCGTTCCGACACATTCACCGCATTCACCATGCCGAACAGGATTAACCGCCGAGTCCGCAGGTTTCCGACAGCGTGCTCAAGTCTTGCAAATTTTCGTCACACTGGTTTACTCCGGCTTGAATCGCCAATTCATGAAACCTCAATCGAAAATCCTGCCTTCCGCCTTGGTCGCCTTGCTTTGCGTTACGACGCAGGCGGCGCAATTCAAACTCGCCAATCAAACCATGACCGTGCCGGACGGCTTCGAGGTCATGTTGGCCGCCGACACCAATGTCATCCAGCGCCCCGTCAGCGCAAGCTTCGATGATCACGGAAGACTTTATGTGACCGATTCGTCCGGTTCGAACGACAAGCCGGCAGACCAACTCAAGAATCCGCTGGCCCGCATCCTGTGCTTGCAGGATACCGACGGCGATGGTCGTTTCGACAAGTCGGTCGTGTTTGCCGAGCACGTGATGTTCCCGCAGGGTTGCCTGTGGCATGACGGCTGGGTCTATGTCGCTGCGCCGCCGAGCATCTGGCGTTTCAAGGACACAAACGGCGACGGGGTCGCGGACGTGTGGGAAGAATGGTGGAAGGGTAACACGCTCACGGGTTGCGCCAATGATGTTCACGGGCCTTACCTCGGGCCGGACGGTTACATTTACTGGACCAAAGGCGCTTTTGCAGAGCAGACACACAAACTCGGCAATGGACGCACGCTGAAGGACAAGGCTGCGCATATTTTTCGTGCGCGGCCTGATGGCTCGGACTTGGACGTGATCATGTCTGGCGGCATGGACAACCCGGTTGAAGTTGCATTCACGCCGGAAGGTGAAGCGATCTTCACCAGCACGTTCATTGATTTCAGCAAGCCGGGTTATCGAGACGGAATTGGACACGCGGTCTATGGCGCTGTGTTTGGAAAGATTCACGATGTCATTGAGGACGGGCGTGTGAAGCGTTCTGGTCCGGATGTCATGCACCCCTTTTATCAAGCCGGCCCTGCCGCTGAGTGTGGCATAGGTCGCTACCAAAGTGACGTGTTCGGTCCGGACTACCGTAACAACTTTTTCGCCACTACGTTCAATCTGCACAAAGTCACCCGTCACATTTTGAAACCTAGCGGTGCGACCTACACCAGCACCGACAGTGATTTTCTTGTGTCGGACAACGTGGACTTCCATCCGACGGACGTGTTGGAAGATGCCGATGGCAGCCTGCTGGTGGTGGACACGGGGGGCTGGTATAAACTCTGTTGTCCAAGTTCGCAACTTGCCAAGCCGGACATACTCGGCGCGATCTATCGCGTGCGAAAAGCGGGGGCAGTGAAGTTAACCGACAAAGCGCGCATCGCTGCCTACAAACGGATGGTCAACTCATCCGGCTTGGACCTGAAGAATCCCTCAACCGCTTTGCAGATTTCCTTGTTGACTGCTCCAAAGAGAAGTCGTTCCAAGTTTCTCAAAACTCTTTCCAACTACGGATCGGCGACGGGAGATTCAAATGCTCACGCAGTCAGAGCTGCCGTCGAGGGTTTAGGCCGCCTGCGCGATAAAAAGTCCGTGCCAGTGATTCTGGAGACGCTTGGCCGGGCCAGCAAAGACCTGGTGCTTGAGCAGGCATTGATTGGAGCTTTGATTGACATTGAATCCGCCGGGCCGACGCGGGCTGGTCTCAAAACGGAAAACCCTGTCATACAACGTGGCGCTCTCATCGCACTCGATCAGATGGACGGCAGCGACCTTAAACCGGACGAAGTCGTGCCTTTCGTCAGCGCCTCCGATGAGCGCTTGCGATCAGCGGCGAACTGGATTCTCGGTCGCCATCCCAATTGGGGCGGCGAACTGGCAGGATGGTTTCGCCAACGGTTGACGGCTTCGGGACTCGCAACAATCGAGCGCACGGCGTTGGATGGCCAGCTCCATATTCTTACTCATGCCGAAGCTGGCAAGCAGTTGCTGGCCGACGCCATCACGCAGTCCAGTTTCCGCGATGAAACCCGAATCGCTTCCTTGAATGCAATCGCTGGCGCTGGTTCTAAGGAGACGCCCGCAAGCTGGAAGGCGGCGGTGCTTTCCGTTCTCGAAGCGAAGAATTCCAGTGAGGTTGCGTCTGCTGTTCGCGCGGCCCGCACCATGAACA
>CAYSDO010000543.1:0-2136 GCA_964429665.1 uncultured Bifidobacterium sp. | reverse complement strand
GTGAACGTGTCGCGATGGTCGCGCTGTTGTTGCCGTCATAGACCTTGTTGTTCGCTGTGATGCTGCCGGTGAGCGACGCGGTGGTGATGTCCGCACTGCTGCTGGCGCTCGTTGTGGTGAGCGAATAGTTGCCTGCGTCCGTGCCGCCGATACTGATTCCTGAAACGTTGACAGGCTTTGCCGTGCCAACGTTCTTGTTTTCAAATAAGGCGCTGGTGTGGTTGACGGTCAACAGATCGCCGCCGATGCGATCGTCAGAAAGAGCAACCGAGGCAATGGCATTTCCATCATAAATCTTACCGCTGGCCACTGCGGAAACCGTCAGCGAGCGCGCGATGATGTCCGCCGTGGTGCTGGCGTCGCTGGAGGCAAGCGCGTAGTTACCCGCGTCTGTGCCGCTGAGGCTCAGACCCGAGGCAGAAACAGCTTTGCCGGCACCAACGTTTTTGTCTGTGAACGTTGCAGTGCCACCGCTGAGACTCACGTCATCCGAACCGATCACGCCACTCAACGAACGGGTCGCGATGGCGGCGCTGTTGTTGCCGTCATAGACCTTGTTGTTGGCGATGATGCTTCCCGTAAGCGAAGCCGCCGTTATGTCGGCTGACGTGCTTGCGGCGCTGGAGGCGAGAACATAGCTGGCTGCCTTGGCGCCACCGAGGCTGAGGCCGGTGGCGGATACGGGCTTGGAGTTTCCAACGTTTTTGTCATCGAATGTCGCAACGCCACCGGTGAGTGAAACGTCATCCGAACTGATCACACCGCTGAGCGAGCGGGTCAAGATCGTGGCGCTGTTGTTGCCATCATAAACTTTGTTGTTGGCCGTAATGCTGCCGGTGACGGTAAGCTGGCCGACATTAAAAGATTGATCCACGCTAGGAGCGGGGTTGTAAAAAATGTTGCCAGCTTGCGAAGCGCGAACCGTGACACTGCCCGCACCGGTGAGTGTGATGTTAGTGCCGGAGATCGTCGCCGGACCGGAGACGATGCTGAAACTTACGGGCAAACCGGAGGAAGCCGTTGCACTAACGCCAAACGTAGCCTCGCCATAGGTCTTGTTGGCGAGCGCGTCGAATGTAATCGTCTGGTTTGCCGCGAACGGAACAACCCTGACGTCGTCCACCGTCATCGTGTAAGAAGTAACATCAGTCCACATGTCTGCGGTGATCCCACCCGAGGTGAGGGTATTGTCGGTTACGGCAAGCATATTTGTGCCATCGAAGTCCACAGAAATCTGACTGCCGTTCATGTTCAACCTCACCGTGTGAGCTATTGTGCCCACTGAAGGCAGGTTTGTTTCCGCCAAAAGTGTCCATGTGGACCAGTTCGAGAACCTGATCAAGCGGAGCTTGTTCGGCCCGGCCAATGAGGCTTCTGGATACACCCATGCTGCGTAGTGCGCACCAGACGAAGACTCCAATCGGCCACCGAGACCGATACCATAGCCGTCAGCTGGAATAGTCAACCTGGCTTGAACTGAGTAGTCGCCCCAGTTGGTTGGGACATAGGCGTAACCATAAGTGTGATCAGAGTTCAGGCCGCCGCGAAGCTCGCCACCGGTAACTGTCCAAAGACCTGATTGGGTCTGCCAGGGTGACAAATCTCCGGGATCGGTCGCACGCGTGAAACCGTCAAAGAAAATGTAATCCACCGGCGTCACGGTCAATGCACCGTTCACAAAAGCAAAGTTGTAATTCGCTGCGCTCAACGTGCCGCCCGATATGAGGATTGGGTAGGTACCGATGGGGCTGGTCTCATTTGCCAATGTGCTGATGTCCGGGCTACCGCTGAGAACGCTGGCGTTGTCACCGTTTAGGAAACCACTATAGCTGGCGGTGAACAGTTGATTTGGCAAGCCCACGCTGCGAGTTGCGTCGTTTGCAGTGACGGTCAGCGTCACTTTGGTCACGGTCAACGTGCCGTTGCTCGTCGTTACATTGTAATTGCCGAGGTTCAAATCAGGGTCATTGAGTGTGGGAGTGATCGGATAGTTGCCAACGCTACTGTTGGCGTCCGCGGTGGTTGTATAATTGGCGGTGATGTTGTCGCCGGGCACTAAACCGGTGATCGTGCCAGTCAATGCTGGATTCGACGACGCATAGGCACGGGCCTTGTCATCAGCCGTGACCGCGAGCG
>CAYSDO010000542.1:0-2145 GCA_964429665.1 uncultured Bifidobacterium sp. | reverse complement strand
TAATGACGGTGCGCTGTTGGCCATCGCTCCGGGGCACTACGCACCGAATGCATGGGGCTTGCAGGACATGCACGGCAATGTTGCCGAGTGGACGCGTTCGCGCTATGCCGCTTACCCGTGGGCGATGGATGGTCGCGATCAGGAAAGCGCTGCTGGCCGCAGGGTGGTGCGAGGTGGTTCGTGGCGAGATGTGCCATCGCGCGGGACGTCGAGCTTTCGTTTGAGCTATGAACCGTGGCAGCACGTTTACAACGTTGGTTTCCGTGTCGTATGCGAGAGCGAATTGAAGGAAGGCAGATCCGTCAGCGCAGCGAGCAAAGGCGAGGCGACCATATCCGCGAGATGACCATGAACAATCATGAAGTATTTGGGAATGACAGGTGCAGGTTTTCAACCTTCGCAAGGGATCACCACCGAAGTTGCCTCGCGGCATTCATTGGATTCGTTGCGATCGTGGCGATTGACGCCAGTGCCTATGAGCCAGTCGCTCAGGTTCATTACACACCCGCGAAGAAGGACCATTTTCTCGCGCCGACTGCCATTGCTGCTGAGGCGGACGGACAGAGGCTTTACGTTGCATGTGAGGCAACGGGGGAGGTGCTGGTATTTGATACGGTTTCAAAGAAAGTTACATCCCATATTCTTGTCGGTGGTTCGCCATCAGGATTGGCACTTTCGCACGATGCCTCCAGGCTTTTTGTCTCTTGCGGCGGTCCGACTGGCAGTGTGTGTGTCGTGGACACGGGAAGGTCCAAGGTGTTGAACCGTATCCGTGTCGGCTACCAGTCTCAATCTCCCGTGCTGAGTCCTGACGGTCGAACACTCTACATCTGTAATCGTTTCGACAATGACGTCAGTATTTTCGATCTGGCAACCCGAAAAGTAGTCAGGCGGATTGCGGTGGCAAGGGAGCCGGTTTCCGCAGCAGTCACGTTGGATGGCAGGCATCTGCTTGTGGCCAATCACCTTCATGCAAGCAGAGCCGATGAGGCGGTTGTAACTGCGACCGTGAGTGTCATCGATCTTTCTGCCGGCAAGGTGTGTCGGGAGATTGCATTGCCTAACGGAAGCACTCTGCTGCGTGACATCAGAGTATCACCAGATGGGCGGCATGCCGTCGTCGCGCATAGCCTTGGACGCTTTCATCTGCCGACGACCCAGGTTGAGCGCGGTTGGATCAATAGTAACGCTGGAAGCATCATTGATCTCGCGGAGTTGAAACTGCTCAACACCGTGTTATTCGACAGCATTGACTCGGGGGCCGCAACACCGTGGGCCGTGGTGTGGAGCAAGGATGCCAGCCAGCTTCTGGTTACACATGCCGGCACGCATGAGTTAAGTGTCGTAAATTTTCCCGCGCTCCTGGAAAAACTTGCGAAGCTGCCGGCAAAGCTCGACCCCGGCCGGCCCGTGGACTACCTCGCCTCATCGCAAACAATCGACGACGTGCCGAATGATTTGTCCTTCCTTGTTGGCGTCAGGCAGCGAATCAAGTTGCAGGGCAACGGACCGCGTTCTCTTACCGTCGCTGGAAACGGGGTCTGGGTGGCAAACTATTTTTCCGATGTGCTGAACCAAGTCAGCTTCACTGCAACTCCTGCACGAGTTGAGTCCATTCCACTTGGCGATCCGCCTCAAATGACAACTGCCCGGTTGGGCGAACTCTACTTCAATGACGCCACACTTTGTTTCCAAGGATGGCAGGCATGTTCAAGCTGCCACTCGCATGATGCTAGAGTCGACGGGCTGAACTGGGACAATCTTAACGATGGCATCGGCAATCCGAAAAACGGCAAGAGTCTCCTTCTGGCGCACGAGACACCACCTTCAATGTGGCTTGCGGTGCGTTCAAATGCCTGCGTTGCCGTTCGGGCCGGAATTCGCAACAGTTTGTTCACTGTCCAGCCACCAGAAGTGGCAGATGCAATGGACGATTATCTGAAGTCGCTCAAGCCGATGCCGAGTCCGCATTTGATCAAGGGCAAGCTGTCCACTGCGGCGAGACGTGGCGAGAAGTTGTTCTTCGACGAAATTGTCGGGTGCGCGGATTGTCACAACGGTTCGCTTCTTACTGACTTGAAGCTGCACCATGTCGGTACGATTGGCAAATTCGACAAGGCAGCGGATCGATTCGACACGCCATCG
>CAYSDO010000541.1:0-2148 GCA_964429665.1 uncultured Bifidobacterium sp. | reverse complement strand
GGAGCTTTTCCGTCAACGTGGTTTTACCCGCGTCCGGATGCGAGATGATGGCGAAGGTGCGTCGCCGTTGGATTTCTTGATCTATGCTCACAACAGAGTCGCGGAAGTTATCAGAGAATATGGCGGGGACAAGCTTGCGGATGTGGCGAAAATAGCCTGAACGAAGTTTTGACCCTTTTGCGGCTTTCGATTACGATGGTTGCTGACCGATGGGATTCGCCGCCAGACAACAAAAGTGCATAGCATCAATCTCCGCTGTGATGATGATTGTGGCTGTATGTGCAGATGATGCACCGCGCCGCACCGGCGATTCTTCCCGCCGTGGTGAGGCCATTGTGTTCTCGGGCACTGTCACTGATTCCACCAGCACAAACCTGACTTTGAACAATTCCAAGGCCGGTCTCAAGAGTCTTGAGGACGACATCAAGAAACCTTTCGATTTGTTCGACCGCGGAAACTCGCTTCCTGACTTCCGTCCGCTGCCGGTTGTTCGTCCGCCTCAGATGATAGAAAAGACGAAACGCTCCCAAGAGTTGTTGCAGCGCAAGGAGGACTCCTTTTTTGACATTGGCAACGAAGAAGACAAGGCCAAGGCGGACGATCCTTACAGTATTGATCCGGAGAAACGGAAACCCAAGTCGCCTTTGGAACGTTACTATGAGCGGTTGGATCGGGAACGCGGAGGTGTGACCAATCAATTGAAGGGGCGTGAGATGTTTGGCGACAAGAAACAGAAGGATGAGGAGCAGGATGTTCTTTCCGCTTTTTTCGGAAACAACCGTCGTGGTGACGATCCGCAGGTTGCTGTCAGGGCGGGGCGTCGCATGTCAAACAATCCTGCTGCCGGCAATTTGTTTTCAACTGAAACCGTCAAGCCTCGAACAGTGGAAGATTTGCTGGGTGGTAGTATGACGCCTGTCGTCACCGAGCAAGACAAGGCGCGTGAATCACGACTTGAGGAGTACAGGAAGTTGATTGGTGTGGAATCGTTCACGCCGCCAAATCCGCAGACAAGTTCCTCGTTGTTGCCCATAACCAAGTCTGCTCCTCCCACTGCACTCGGGTCGCAGGCCCGGCCAGCTACAACGTATCCCGTTTCTCCGCCTGCGAGTTATTTGCAGGGTATAACATCACCTTCAACACCGTCTCCCGGTTTAACTGCCAACTCGACGAAGTCCTACGGTTCGTGGCAGGACGCGCAATCGTCCGGAAATACTCCGAGCCTCATGCCCACGCCATTTCAGCAGCCGAAACCAAAAACGCCTCCTCCAAGTTTCAGCCTGCCACAACGCAAGTTCTAAGTTTGATCATGTCCAGCGGTAAACCTTGACCGTTTCACCTGCTGCCAATGTCATGCCAGCGGGCACGTCCACGATTCCTTGCGCATCGGCGAGAGACGCGAGCGCGTGTGAAGCCTGTTGCCCGGCGGAGAAAACCTTTCCCGCTTCATCCAGCTTCACCCGCATGAAATGGCGGCGATCTCCACGATTGATCAATGGCTCAATCAGTTGAGCTGTTTGCCACGGCAATGAAATCTCGCGCGCTCCGATCCAACGACGCACTGCAGGCCGCACCAGGAGCAGAAAAGTAAGGAACGCCGACACGGGATTTCCTGGCAGACCGAACAGGAATTTTTCCCCAAGCCTTCCAAAAATAAACGGCTTGCCCGGACGCATCGCCACCTTCCAGAACTCCAGCCGCCCGCCGAGTTTTTCAAACGCAGCCTTCACGAAGTCCATGTCGCCTACGGACGCACCGCCACAGGTGACGACCAGATCGCACGAGTCGAACGCCTGCTTAAGCGCGGTTACTGTGTCGGCCAGCGTGTCCGGGACGATTGGAAAAACCCTGGGGCGTGCCCCAGCCGATTGGATCAGCGGGATCAAAGCAGCGCGGTTGCTCTCGTAAATCTGTCCCGGCTCAATTGTCTGTCCCGGTTCACGCAATTCTGAACCGGTTGCGATCAGCGCGATAACCGGTTGGCGGTTCACGCGCACCATGCCCACGCCTGTGGCGGCGAGAAGGGAGATAATTCCTGGCGACAGAACCGCACCAGCGTCCGCGATTGTTTGTCCGGCAGCGATGTCGTCGCCGCGACGGCGAATGTTTTCGCCCGGTCGTACGGAATCGCAAATCAGAATTCCCTCT
>CAYSDO010000540.1:0-2154 GCA_964429665.1 uncultured Bifidobacterium sp. | reverse complement strand
CGAATGGGAATCATGTCGGTAAGCGGGAATGGGGAAGGAAACGTGGCGGTTCTCGTGACCCGACTGATTGACGGCGATGCGAATCAATTCAACGACCGCAGCGCTTTATTCGCGGGGTCGCCAACGAACCTCACCCTCATCGCGCAATCACCGTTCGGCCAACTGTGGGGCGGCGGGACATTTTTGAGCCGCTCGAATTACTTCCTCGGTTACGAGCCGAGCAGCAACGGATACGGCATCTACAAATTACCAAGCTCGACGAACGGAACGTTGAGCTTCACGCCGATCCCGACCAAGCCGTATCCGCCTCTCGCGGGGCAGGTATTGCTGGGCACCAGCCTGAATGCTCTCGGCCAGTATGCCGAAGTTTATGGCAACACCGGTGAGGTAAATCAAAAGAACCGGGGCAACGATCTCTGGCTTTTCAATCCCGGGAACGGTTGGACCAATCTCGCGCGAAGTGGAATGAGTTTGGTGGCTTCGGGCCAGACCATTCCCGTCAATGACATCGGTTTCATGGGCAGTGTCAGTGGAGCGGGTTACGGCAGTGGCCTGGCCGACGATGGGACGTTGGTCTTTTCAATCGCAACGCACATCATCACGTTGAGCGAGGAGGCGGCGCATGATTTCTATTGGACGGGTCTGCTGGGGCCGAATTGGCATACCAGCGTAGCGACGAGTCCCTTCACCAGTTGGGAGAGCGTGGAGAAGATCCCGCGACAACAGCCGCCCGGCGATGCCGAACCGGACACGGCTCGCGTCTTTATCAACGCGTTCCCCGGTGAAACCATTGACCTCGACCAGCGTCCGGCCAGCATCGGGTCATTGATGCAGAGCAACGGCCTGCTCCGACTGCGCGAACACCTGACGCTGAATCGCACGTCACGGCTCGAGAATGTGCGGATGGAAGCGCCGGCGGGTTCACTCACGGTAAACGAAAACAGCACAGCCAACCTGCTCGAGTGGGTCACGGGCAAGGTGAATGGTATGGGCCAGTTGCTCGCCACCAATCTTTACTTCACCAATAGCACAACGACACGGCTGGAAACGATCCTGCGTATTGAGAACTACGCGCAGTTTGACGGCGAAGGAACTATGATCCTCTCGAACGCGGCAATTCGGAACTACGGCACTTTTGGAGCGAACAGTGGAACGCTCACGAATCACTCCGGTTCGCAGTTTCAGAATTCCGGTTGGTTGATCAAGGATCGTAGCACGCCGTTTACGATTCACACGCCGTATCAGGCGTTCGAGCCGCCATTGCGCATTCCGCCGTGGGGCATCCAGGTGGACGAAGGTAAATTAAGCCTGCTTGGCGGGGGACTTTTCATCGGGCAACACACAAACGAAGTTTTCACTGACGCCACGCTCGAAATGGCTGGCACATTCGATGTGCAGCCAGAACTCACGATCTTCCGGGGCAATGGCACGCTTGATTTGGGAACTACCAATCAGGACATCAACCTGAACCACATCGGCTACGCCAAATCGCTGTTCGCCATGGGCAGCGACGTGGTGAACTTACATCGCGGCCGCTTGGGCGGCGACTTTGGAATGTGCACCAACCTGGGCAAGTTCATATGGAAAGGTGGCAACATCGCGATTGGCGGCGGACCAATCGGAACGGGCAGCCTGGTGAATGAGGGCTTGTTTGGAATCGACGACAGCGCTGCGCAGGTTTGCAAGCTCGACGGGCGGTTGATCAACGGCGCGACAGTTTTCCACCACGGTTCATTTGAGCTTAACGGGACGGTGATCAACAACGGTGACTGGCTGATCGACCGTCCTTTGAACATCACCACAAACACGGTCTCGGGCGTATTCTCCAACCAGCATCTTCTGCTCATCGGTCTGAGTCAGTCCGGGACAGTCAATATTGACGCACGGATTTACAATGCTCCCTGGAATCCGGCAGCGGAAAATGGGCTGATAGTTGGGAACTCTTCAGGACCGACGACGACCGTTCAACTTCGCGGCGAAGTCCTAAACTTGAAGGGGAACACACTCGACGGAGGTTTCTGGATGGTGAATTCAAACGCCGCGCTTACGTTTCCGCGCGAGGTTGAAGAAATCGCTGCTAAAACCGCCATCGACCTCTTCGGGGGGAGCATTCCATCACTTAAGCTCAAACAAAACTCGGGGCAGTTGAACATC
>CAYSDO010000539.1:0-2159 GCA_964429665.1 uncultured Bifidobacterium sp. | reverse complement strand
CTGGATCACTTCGTTCAAACACGCGACCGTCATACGTTCACTTACTGCAAGCCGCTCATTCTGGAGAAGGGCAAGTCGCCGCGAGAACTCAACCGTTTCGACCAGAAGAACTGGACGCCAACACCTGCGGCCTTGTCAGAGAAATTGAACGGGGCTGTGATCGCGGCTGCAAAAGCTGTGGATGCAATCACGTTGATGGGGCAGGTGGACGAACCGGAGACCGGTGTCCTGACGTCTCGTGTGCTGCAAACACTCGGAACTATTTCAAAGAACAAGCCGGAGCAATTGATTCTTGCTGACAATCGCCACAGTCTGCGTGGTTTCCCCCCGGTTGTATTCAAGATGAACGCCGCAGAGCTGGCGGCACTCACTGGGACGAAACCATCTTCTGCGTTGTCGGACATTGCTGCGGTCGCGGTCGGACTGGCCCGTCAGAATAACCGGCCGGTATTTGTCACGCTTGCGGAGCGGGGCATTGTTGGTGCGTTGCCGGACGGACAATCTGATCACGTACCGTCACTTCCGATTCGCGGCGAGATTGACGTTGTAGGAGCGGGCGATTCGGTTTCGGCAAACCTTGTCGCAGCACTCGCCGCCGGGGCGACATTGCGTGAGGCCATGGAGCTTGCGAATCTGGCTGCATCCATTGTGGTTCACCAGCTAGGCACGACAGGCAGCGCGTCCGTACCGCAACTGCGTGAACTGCTGATGTAGGCCCGCCCGCTGTTCAGCATGTCACTCTATTTCCACCCCAAAGCCGCAACAAATTCGACTCAGAAATAATTGCTTTGAATCATCCTGGCGTCCAAGCTGACTATACACACCAAGACACGCGATGAAGAACAAGAAACACACGCCAGCCTATCAGGTTTGGGACACGGATAAAATCAGCTACGGCCCAATTGACCTGTTGACACTTGTGGATTGGGTGCATCAGAAACGCGTGACACCGGAATGCTGGATTTTTTGCGAGCGGCGCGGCACCTGGTCAAAGGCGGCTGACCTGGAGGAACTCAAGCTGTTGTTTGATCCGTCGCAAGGCCGCCCTGGTCACCTTGTTGGCGCCATCAATGCGGGTGTAAATCCGGACGTGATGCTCCGCATCCGGGTACTCTCAGGCTTGAACGACAATCAACTTCAGGCGTTCATTCGCTACATGGAAATCCTGACGCTGGATCCGATGACCGTTGCGGTGCGTGAAGGCGAACGCGGGGATGCCATGTTCCTGATTCTCGAGGGGGAATTGCGCGTGCGGGTAATGCGACACGGAAAGGAATCCATTCTGGCGACCTTGAAAGCCGGCGACTTTTTTGGCGAAATTTCGCTGTTGGATGAAGGCCCCCGTTCTGCCGATGTGGTGGCGAACGACCGCAGCACCCTGCTGAAGATTTCCACCGCGTCGTTTGCAAAGCTGCGGCAGGAAGCGCCCTCCCTCGCGGAGCCGTTTCTCCATTCGCTCGGCCAGATTCTGGTGGGCCGGATGCGGGTGCTCAACAAACGCTATGTGGATTCGGTGTTGATGCTGCAATCCCTCTCCTTTCCCAGAGGCATGGGATACCGCGACTCCAACGCCAGGGCCAACGCGCGGCCTTGAGCGAACAGACTTCTTTTCGACCATCGCCGGGCGGTGTAGCTAACTCAATATCCCCTTGATCAACTGAGCCTCTTCCGTCGGACCGATCAACCGTTGGTTCAATCCGAGATAAGGGAAGGTGAAGCGATGAGCATCGAGGCCGAGTTGATGGAGAATTGTCTCCTGCAAATCGCGCACGCTGACCTTGTCCTTGACCACGTTGTAGCCAAATTCGTCGGTTTCGCCGTAAGAAATGCCGCGCTTGATGCCGCCGCCCGCCATCAACATTGTAAAACAATTGGGATGATGGTCGCGGCCCAGAAAGGTTGAACCGTTGCGAGCCTCGTTCATCGGTGTTCGTCCAAATTCACCGCCCCAAACCACCAGTGTCTGGTCGAGCAGGCCGCGTTGTTTCAAGTCTGTGATGAGGGCGGCGGTGGCCTGATCCACGTCCTTGCATTTTTTCTGAAGGCCGGTGACTAGATAATTATCATTGGCGGTGCCGTGCATGTCCCAGCCACTATCTAAGAGATGCACCATTCGCACTCCTTTCTCATCCATCCGGCTGGCCAGAAGACAATTGTTT
>CAYSDO010000538.1:0-2182 GCA_964429665.1 uncultured Bifidobacterium sp. | reverse complement strand
TCGTGCAGAGCAGCGGCAACCACCGGTTCGTCGAATCACAAAACGCCGCGATCTCGCCCTCGGGATCAATCACCGGCTCATCCGCGCAGGCGTAAATCGTCCCGCTCGTGCCGAAGCTGGCCGTGACAATTCCGGGTCGCGTGTTCCCGGTGCCGATGGCTCCCATCATGTTGTCGCCGCCGCCCGCGCTGACGAGCACACCGGGTTGCAGGCCGAGTGCGAGGGCAGTGGACGCCTGTAACTTACCCGCGGGCTGGTCGCTGGAAATCAAAGGAGGCAGTTTGTCCGCGAGGTCCGTGTCAATCGCCGCGAGTGCGGGCTTCGACCATTTGCGCTTGCGAACGTCCAACAACGCCGTTCCGCTGGCGTCGCCATATTCCATCACGCGCTCGCCCGTGAGCCAGAAGTTCAGGTAGTCGTGAGGCAACAACACAGTGGCGAGCTTCGCGAAATTCTTGGGCTCATTCTTTTTCAGCCACAGAATTTTTGACGCCGTAAAACCCGGCAGCACGGCATTGCCTAGAGCCTTGATGGTTTTCTTGGCGCCGCCCATCGCCGCAGTGATTTCATCGCACTCGGCGGCAGTGGAGGTGTCACACCACAACTTTGCCGGGCGGATCACCTCACCGTTTTTGTCGAGCGGCACAAAGCCGTGTTGCTGGCCGCTGACGCCGATGGCTTTGACGTCCGCACCGCTGGCCTTGGCCTGACGCAGGGCCTGGCGAATTGCCGCTGCGGTTGCCTCGCGCCACGAATGCGGATGTTGCTCCTTCGCGCCGGGCGGGAGATTGGGAATCAACTCATAGGCCTGCACGCCGCTGCCGAGCACCTTGCCGTCCTTGGCGTCCACAATCACCGCCTTGGTGGACTGCGTGCCGCTGTCTATGCCGATCAAAAGCGTTTTCATGGGGAGATTGTTTAACCACGAACCACGCGGTTGTCACGCCGAAGCGGTTTGGATTTGTCGTTGGCCATTTCGTTTTACTTCGTGGGAGTTTATTTCGTGTGCGCTGCCTCGGATTTGGCCTCAATGGGATGAAACCTCCAGAAATGATCGACTACCCAGCCTTGCCGGAATTGGCCTTCATCACAATGTCCAACCACCTCGACTCTCGTTATAGATTGGTCAACGCCTTCTTCCAGGCTTTTTCCAAAACTCGTTATTCTCAATTTTTCGCCGGATTTCAAAACCGAGTCGTCGCCGAAGGCTTTTATAAAAGGTTCATGCCGATACATCGGATGGTCCATGTAAACGTTCCACGCATACACTGAGAGTTTGTAGTTGTGTAGGTCGTGAGCGCTGGCGTTTATGAGACGCAAGTAATGGGAGCCTTGTTTTGCTTCCCGTTCGAGGTTTGCCTCAAAAGGAGCGAAAGCTGTGAATTGTGGAGTCTTGCAACCAACCATGCTCAGAAGCAACAAGCCCAGGAGTGCTTTTGTGGATTTCATAAATTCTGAAACAGGCTTATCCCAAATCTCATCTTGCGGCGCGAGTTTTTTCGGCTTCAAGTCCTTGTGTGCCACACACCATTCGGGTGCGACGATTACTGACTCCGCGTTTCAATTCTTGACGCCACACGCCGCTCACAACACGTTGCCCGGCGTGAACCGGATCAAACTCCTGCCAGACCACGACGCGAACCAGATCGCGTCCCGTAGCGGCGGGCGTCCCCGCCGTAGAGCCGTGGCTTCCAGTCCGGCGGAGAAACCTCACACATGCAGAGGCGGCCTGACATATTCGTGAGGCTTCAAAAGATTCGCACGCCAAAGTCGGGCGGGATGCCCGACGCTACATTCCCTGTCCGATTTTCACGTCGGCGGCTACTATAGGATGAGTGAACGACCAAACCGACTCACAACTGCTGCGCGCCTACGTGGACCATCGCTCTGAACCGGCGTTCACAGAACTGGTGCGCCGCCATCTGGACATCGTGCATTCCGCCGCGCTGCGCATGGTTTGTGACTCGCACCTTGCGCAGGATGTGACCCAGGGCGTTTTTGTCGCTCTCGCAAGGAATGCCGCGCAGCTCAAGGATCGCCCGGTGCTGTCCGGCTGGTTGCATCGCACCACACAAAACATCGCCGCGCAGACAGTGCGCACGGATGTGCGCCGCCGTGTCCGTGAACAGGAGGCCGCCGCCATGAACGAATTGCTTTCCGCCGAACCTGACGTTGTTTGGGA
>CAYSDO010000537.1:0-2183 GCA_964429665.1 uncultured Bifidobacterium sp. | reverse complement strand
GCCTCGTAAGAAACAAGAGTAAGAGCGGGGCCTTGTTTTTATTGGGGATTTTGAATGGTGTGTTTTTGGAAGTGCCAGATGCAGGCAACACAAAAAGGCCGGACATGGTTTTCGCAAAAAATCCCACGCGGCCAAGTCTGCCAATCAAGTTGTGGAACCGGAGTCGGGCCGCATGGTCGAATGCAAGTGTGCAATCTCGTAATCGGGGTCGTGCCGCGTCCATCAAGGATCACGCACGCCGCCAGTGATAGGGTCGGCGCATGCGGGGCCAAGCTCCTGAATGGGTTCTTTAAGTCACCAGTGGCAGGCCGGCCTACAGCTCCTGAGAAACTGGCCACATAATTCATTGGATTGGAGCGATTCTGTAGTTAAGAGGCTCGGCCAAGTTGTGGAGGCGTTGGAGCTTCCTGCGTTTCATTCTGAATCGTTAAAGAGCCATCCCCTCCTGTTGACACTGGGTTGCGCAACCTGAGAGGTGCGCCCTGCAATTCGAGCTTTGACTTGCCGCGTGTAACAGCGGCAAAGTTTGTCCGTGTTACCCGCCCGTCACGCAATGACCCGGCTGCTGGCTGCGTCCGGTTTGTCGTTGCTGCTGGCCGTTTCCGTGCGGGCTGCTGACTGGCCGCAGTGGCGCGGGCCGAATCGTGATGGTGTCTGGAGTGAAACAGGCATTCTCAAAACCCTCCCGGCAGAAGGATTGAAGGCGCGCTGGCGCGTGACGGTGGGGCCGGGCTGGTCGAGTCCGGTGGTGTTTCAAGGCAGGGTTTACCTGACGGACATGCGATTGGACAAGCCCAAGGCATGGGAACGCATCCAATGTTTCATGGAATCCACAGGCAGACTGCTCTGGAGCCGTGAAACCGAATTGGTATATCCAGATTGGGCATTCATTCCCGAGCACGGTGGCGGACCGGCGGCGACACCGATCGTCGAGGCGGGAAAGGTTTACTGGTTTGGCCGGAGCGGTCAGGTGGATTGCCTGGACGCGCGGAGCGGCAAATCAATCTGGACATCACACCTGAACAGCAAATATGAAATCGGGGTGCTGAGTTGCCGGGGGTCGCCCTTGATTGAAGGGAATCTTTTGATCCTGTCCGCGGGCGGCAAGCCGGGCGCGTCTGTCATTGCGCTCGATAAACGGACGGGTGGTGAAGTTTGGAAAGCGTTGAATGAAACCGCATCGAACAGTTCGCCCCTGATCATCACGGCTGGTGGAAGACGGCAGTTGATTGTCTGGACTGACGAATCTGTGGCTTCTTTGAACCCCACCACAGGCGAGGTCTTTTGGCGTGAAGCGATGATCACGAGCAATAACGACGCAATTCCAACTCCGGTGGTGCAGAGCAACCGGCTCCTCATCGGCGGCTTGATGCTGGAACTGAACGACAGCCAGCCGACGGCCAAAGTGATCTGGCCTGAGAGCCGGGCCGCAGCGAAAAGAATTCTGAGCAATACCTCCACCGCCCTCCTGCAAGGCGACCACGTGTACTCGGCGAAATCCAGCGGCGAATTCGTCTGCCTGGAAGCGGCCACCGGCAAACAGGTCTGGGGAACAACCAATGTGACCGAACTGAAACCAGGCGCCAGCATCCACCTGACGCCCAATGGTGACTCCGTTTTTCTATTCACTGATCAAGGGAATTTGATTTTAGCCCGACTCACGCCTCAAGGTTATCAGGAGATCAGCCGGGTGCATCTGCTCGAGCCGACCTCGATTCTATTTGCTGGGAAGTTTGCGTGGGTGCCGCCGGTTTTCGCCAACCGTTGCATCTTTGCGCGCAATGACGAGGAACTGGTCTGCGCCTCGCTAGCTGCAAGGCGGTGAGGAACGGGTGTTCAAGGGAATCGGGAATTGTTGCTTTGAAATGAAGCTCCCAAAGTTTATTCACACGATCGTTGCACTGGCATTGCTGGCAGCGCAGGCAGTGCGGGCGGCGGAATGGCCGCAGTTCCGCGGGCCGGATCGCGATAGTGTCTGGAACGAAACCGGCATTCTACAAACCTTCCCGGCGGAAGGATTGAAAGTTCGCTGGCGGGCGCCGGTGGGAGCGGGAAACTCCAGCCCCGTGGTCACCGGTGGCCGCGTCTTTGTCACCGACACGATTGCAGAGAAACCGAAGGCATGGGAGCGCGTTCACTCGTTCGATGAGAAAACCGGAAAACGACTCTGGACTTTCCTAGAT
>CAYSDO010000536.1:0-2206 GCA_964429665.1 uncultured Bifidobacterium sp. | reverse complement strand
ATTCGGACCGCCAGCGCGTGCGAAGCCTCGACATAGGTTGGATCGTTCAAAAGCACGAGCGCCTGCTGCGGGATGTTGGAGCGATTACGTTCCGCCGCGCATTCTTCACGGGTCGGCGCATCAAAGGCCACCATGCTGGGATGCAGGTAGGATCGCTGCCACCAGACGTAAAGTCCGCGGCGATACTGATCCTGGCCGGTTGTCATATCGTAACTGCGAACGGGGAAATTAAGATTCTCCCAATAGCCGTCAGGCTGATACGGTTTGACGCTCGGCCCACCAATCTTTTCCGTCAGCAAGCCAGAGACAGACAGCGCGTTGTCGCGGACAAGTTCGGCATCGAGCCGCCATCGGCTTTGAACGGCGAGTTCACGATTCAGCGGATCACGCGCCCGGAGTTTCTTCGAGGACACGGAGCTCTGTTGATACGTTTCACTGCTGACCATCAGCCGAACCATGTGCTTCATGTCCCAACCGCTGTCCATGAACTCACATGCGAGCCAGTCCAGCAGCGCCTGATTGGGAGGCAGCTCCCCCTGCGCACCGAGATCATCCACAACTTTCGAGAGACCGAGACCGAAGAATTGTTTCCACAGGCGGTTCATCACGACGCGTGCCGTGAGCGGATTCTCACGTGACACCAGCCAGTTGGCGAGGTCGAGTCGAGTCAGCCGCCGGTCATCAATCTTTTTGTCAGTACCGACAAGATAAGCAGGCAATGCAGGCTGCATGATGTCGCCGGTTTCGATCAGGAAATTTCCACGCGGCAGAATGCGGACCACCCGAGGCTGCGAATTGGTGATGGAAACCAGGCAGCGTGGAACAGTGCCTTCGTAATCGCCCTTCGCCTTGCGGGCAGCCGCCAGTTTTGTGCGCGGCCCGGCCAGTTCAGGCGCTATGCTCTTGAAATGCTCGTAGAGTTTCTCCCGCTGTTTCTGATCGCGTTGATCCTCGGCAACAAGAAACAGGTCGCTGATTTCCTTGGAGGGCGGAAAACGGAAAGGTCCTTGCAATGCCTCGGAGTTGGTGGTGACGCCGATGCGAAAATGGCCGAGCAAATGACCGGCACGATTTTGCGCGAGTTCAAAAGTCAACGTTTCACCCGGCTGCAACGTAAGCGGGGCTGCGAGAGTCAATACGAGTTGATGAGGCTGGCCTGCCTCGGGAAGTATCGCCCAGCCGTGGGTGTCGTCCTTGGCATTGCCATCAATCGTGGAGGCCGCGCCATAGGTCGGGTGGGCCTCCTTGTTGATGTCGCCAGCTTGTTCGATGTCTGCGCGAGCGGAAGCAAAAGAAATCACATTTGAGGATTGATCAAGGCGCTGGATTCTCGCCGTCACCTCCGTCAAAACGAAATTGCCGTTCTCGGCCCGACCCGGCCCCTTTGCCGGCAGCGAGTCGTGCGGCAGCGCTTCAAGCCTCAAACCCACGATGTCATTCAGTCCATTCGTAAATGAAACTGTGTAAGTGTCCGTATCCGCTTTCTTACCGCTGGCGAGCACAGAGTGATCTTTTTCAATCTTTAGTTTGGCACCGCCCGAAGATTCCGCATTCATCGGAATCAGAGCGGTCCAATGGCGTTCTTGAATTGAGGCTTGGGATTGCGCCTCCTGCCAATCTTCAAAAGCCTTGGTCCATTCCGGACGAGGGGCATCGTAATCCCTCTGCGCGCGTGCAACATCCTCGTCGAGTCGCGCGAGTTCCGCCGCCTGCTTATCGTCCGGCACCAACATGCCAGGTTCGCGGGCGCCAATGATCGGCTCTTGAATGTCCGCAAAGAATGCTCCGAGCGCATAGAAATCCCGCTGTTTGACGGGATCGAACTTGTGGTCGTGACACTGCGCGCAACCAATGGTCTGGCCAAGCCAGACGCTGCTGACCGCGCGAACACGGTCCGTCAACATTCGGGCTTCGTAATCCTTGGGTTGCGCGCCGCCTTCTTCTGTTGTGAGTAATAGGCGATTGAAAGCGGAGGCGACCCTCTGTTCGAGCGAGCTTTGTGGCAATAGATCACCCGCGAGTTGTTCCCGCGTGAACTGGTCAAAGCGTTTGTTTTCGTTGAACGACTTGATCACGTAATCACGATACGGCCAGATGTTGCGCGGCGTGTCTGAGTGATAGCCGATCGTGTCCGCAAAGCGCGCCACGTCGAGCCAGCCGATGGCCATGCGCTCGCCGAATTGCGGAGAGGCCATGAGTTTTTCCA
>CAYSDO010000535.1:0-2239 GCA_964429665.1 uncultured Bifidobacterium sp. | reverse complement strand
AAGTTGTAATTGTCATTGTCAGGTAAAAAGGCCACTCGTGCAGCATGGCAGGAAACGGGGCTTTATGTCGGGAGCACTCCAAACCACTATTGGTCGGTTATGTTGTTGAACAACATCGAAGTCATCATCTTCCTGCTGCTGCTCTTCATGGGCGTGCCGGACTTGTGCCGCAAGTTCGGACGCCCGTCTTTGGGTTTCCCGTTGTTTGTTGTGATTGGCTTGAGCATCGCCCCGCTGGTCAATGCCGGAGTTAAGACGATGCTTGCGGAGGCGGGCAAGGTCGGATTCGTACTGCTGCTTTTTGAAGTTGGCCTGGAAATTGATCTGCCGCGCCCACGTGAGTTGCTTCGTCCCTTTCGGATGGTTGCATTGTTTGTGCTGGCGCAATACCCCATCGTCCTGGCGGCAGGATGTCTTGCTGGCCTCGAACTGATCGAATCTTTTGTCGCGGCTGCCGCGCTGACGAGTTGCTCGGTGGGCATGGCATACGCCGCCTGGAAAACTTTTCAATTCCCGGATCAGACTTCACGCACGCTCGTATTGCACGTCATGGTTCTGCTGGAACTGCTGGCCATCATGCTGCTTTCGGTGGAGACGGTGATGCTGGATGCAGGATTGTCCTGGCATGTTCCACTCAAGTTGATCGGCATCGGCATCACGGTGCTGCTCGTTGCGCGATTCTCGACCCACGTTCAAAAACTGTTTCGGTTGGTGCTGGAAAAGGCCACGCATTGGCGCGTTCACTTTCTTGTGTTGCTGGTGTTGGCGGTTTGCGCGCTTGGGGAACGGGTCGGACTCTCCGCCGCCAAGACGGCATTCGTATTGGGCCTGTTCCTGAGCCGGATTGAGCACGATGGCAAAGGTTTGGAAACCTACATGGCGCCCATCAGTCATGGTTTTCTTGTCCCCATATTCTTTGTCGCGCTGGGAATGCAACTGCCCTGGCAATCATTCGTGAGTTGGAACGCACTTCTGGCGCTCGGTGTGGCCGGCCTCCTGCTTGGGTTTCGCGAAATCCTTCACCGACGCTGGCTGAAGACCGGCGGCGACCGTAAGACTTTTCTGCTGTTCACCCCAAACCTGACCATCGTGGCCCTGGCGGCCAGTGCGCTGTTTCAACATCAACCCGACAGTTCGACCGCACAGTGGCTTCTGCTGACGGGTTTGTTCTTGACGGTGCTTTCGCTGTTCCTATTGCCGCGCGCAAAAGAAGGCAGTTCGTAACAACTCCGCTTCGGGCGGCGCGGAAAAAGTGATAACATTGCAGCATGGACAGTTCTTCATATCACGGAAAGGCATAGATGATGCCGAAATGTTTCAATCCTTCAATCACGCCGGCGGCCATGACGTGGGTTGCATTGAAGGGTTGAAGGTCGTCAGTGGCATCAATCAATTCGGGCTGGGCATTTGCCACCACCAAGCCACGCACGCCACGCAACAAGAACATGCTGCTGTCGTTGCCTGAATCGCCTGCCACCAGGACTGTTGAAGTGCTGATATCCAGCCTTTTACAGAGCCAGCTGAGGGCGGCACCTTTGCTAGCGCCAGCCGGCAAGACATCCAGATCACGTGAGCTCGAATAAACAATTGTTACGCGCATTCCCGCAGCAGTCAGTCGCCTTTCGAGAGCTTTCACAATTGGCGGAGAAGCCTGCTGTAAATACCAACTCGACTTGTAAGGATGCGAAAGCTGCGGCGGCTGTGGTGTGACACCAGGCCAATTGCCGACAATTGATTCGATCAGGCCAAGATCCCAACCCTCCTGGAAATGCAGGCCGTAATCACTCAATGGCTGTTTGCGCCGACAGTCGTAAATCTGTGTGCCAACTCCTCCGATGATATAGTCAGGCCATGGCAATAGGCGCTCCTTCAGCAAATCAATCACGTCGTCCACGAGTCGCCCTGTTGCATAGCACAATATGGGAGCGGTGGGCTTTTCCAGCGATTCCCATTCAGCCTTGAAGCTTTGGGTGTATCCAGATTCACCAAGCAAAGTTCCGTCAAGGTCGGAACAAAAGAGCTTAATCGGCATCATTCCAAGGTTCATCCCATTCAGTATCAGCAAGGATAAGTGCTGCGCCGGGTCGCTGCTCCACTGTGGCGATTAGTTGTTGTGCAATGCCGGTCCAAGTGAACAAGCTGCGCGCTTTGTGAGCACCCATTCTTGCCATGCGATTACGCAATCGCGGGTGACGAAAAGTCTTGAGCATCGTGATACCCATATCCTCCTTGTCGAATG
>CAYSDO010000534.1:0-2239 GCA_964429665.1 uncultured Bifidobacterium sp. | reverse complement strand
TGCCCATTTCGAGATCGTCCACGACGTTGACGAAGTGGAACACGGGCTGGCCGTCGCTGCGGACGATGACGAAATCGGGATCGGCCTCCTCGCGGTCGGTGAGTTTGCGGAGCACGTCGCCGACGACGAGGTCGGGAATGAGAATCGGCTCGCGCTGCATTTTGAATTTGATCGCGCCTTCGTGTTCGTAGGCGAGGCCGTGGGAGAGGAGTGCCTCGACGCGCGCCTGATAGTTGGCTTTGCGTTGCGATTGGAAATACGGGCCGCGGTCGCCTTTGCATGGGCCGGTGGCGTCGGCGGTGAGCGGGCCTTCGTCCCAGTTCAGACCGAGCCAGCGGAGTCCTTGAAGGATCACGTCCACGGCTTCCTGCGAATTGCGTGCGGCGTCGGTATCTTCGATGCGCAGGACGAACGTGCCGCCGGTGTGGCGGGCGTAAAGCCAGTTGAACAAAGCGGTGCGCGCCCCACCGATGTGCAGGTAACCGGTGGGCGATGGAGCAAAACGGACGCGTGGTTTCATCTCGGTTAAAAAAAGTGAAAAAGTTTGAATTACATTCTACGCCGAACCATTACGCAGGTCTGAGAACACGATCACACCAGCGCCCGTTTGCAACAGTTGTGTCACTTGAACGTCAACCTGCTGACCGATGCGCGTCTGGCCATTGTTCACAACCACCATCGTGCCGTCGGGTAGATAGCCCACTCCCTGCCCCTTGTCCTTGCCTTCTCGAACGAGTTTGATGCTCAACTGGTCACCTGCGAGCAAAGTCGGCTTCAGACACTTGGCAAGATCGTGCAGATTGACGTGCGTGACGTTTTGCAGCTCGGCAAGCTGATTCAGATTGTAGTCGTTGGTGAACAGTTTTGCATTCAGGTTGCGGGCAAGACGGACGAGCTTGGTGTCCACTTCCTTTTCTTCAGGAAAATCGCCGTCATGAATTTTCACCTCGTTACGGTTGTTGCGCTGGATGCGTGTCAGCATTTCGAGGCCCCGACGTCCGCGCGCGCGTTTTGTGGAATCCGCCGAGTCGGCGATCTGTTGCAATTCCTTCAGCACAAATCTCGGGACGACGATGATGCCTTCGAGGAAGTTCGACTCGACAAGTTCGGCGATGCGTCCGTCAATGATGACGCTCGTGTCGAGGAGCATGAGGTTGTCGGGCTTGTTGCGCGGGGCGAATCGGACGTACGGAATGATGAGTGAAAAATCCTCCTTGTTGCTGCGCATGGCGAGCACCATGCCGATGTAGCTGAATGCGAGAAACAATCCCAGCCGCACGGTCTTGCGGGTGTTGGTATCCACGTTTTCAAAAAGGCCGGAGTTGTCAATCAAGAGCGCCACGACCATCCCGAGCAGGAGGCCAAACGTTGTGGCTGAAAATGCGCGCAACGAAAAGCCCTTGAGCATTTCATCAATCGCGATCATCAACCAGCCGAAGCCGAAGCCGATCATCATGCCCAGCAGACCAGAATGTTGCAGGCCCACGAATTCCTCGCGCACCTGGCTGATGGCGTAGCCGCCCATGGTTGAGAGGCAGAGAAACAATATGCGGATGACCCAGAGTGCCATGATTTATTTCCTCACAGGGTTGTCGGTTGCTTTTACCTTGGCCGGCTTCTTTTCCCAAAGGATTCCCCATAGGCCGAGCCGGTTGAGATTGCTCGTTGTGATGGATAAATTGTTCGCGATGTCCGCGACATTCGCTGCAACCTCAGGATCCTTGAGCACCTTGCCAAGAGCGCCCTTTCCAGCCTGCACATCGGACATGGCGAGTTTGAGCGACTCGCTGGACTCTTCGACGTTCTTGACGGCGTGACCGATCATCGCGCTGTTGGTGTTCACCACATCGTTGAGTGACGCGGCAAGGGAATCCAATCTTGCGGTGAATGCCTTCAAGTTGCT
Organism: uncultured Bifidobacterium sp.; assembly: GCA_964429665.1. Taxonomy (GTDB): domain Bacteria; phylum Verrucomicrobiota; class Verrucomicrobiia; order Limisphaerales; family JADLHS01; genus JADLHS01. The sequence continues at coordinate 336 of CAYSDO010000534.1, read as the reverse complement.
GACGGATCCAGCCACAACGGGGCTGTTGCTGCTGATCATCATGCGCAATTCGTCCACGGTGGTAACGGCATGTCGTGAAGTTTCGCGAAGGTTGCTGGCGGTGACCGCCAGGTTGGAAAGCGTTTCCTGGTTGAGGACAAGCCGGCGAACGTCTGCTATGGCGTCGTTCAACATCAGTGCGGTTGCGTCAATGCGACGTATGAACCCGGCTGCGTCGCGTGCCGTATCGAGCAGGTTGAACGGAGGATCGCAGGTCACGGCAGCATTTGGTTCGAGATACGGCGACGCGCCGTTGGTGCCCGGCTTGACCGAGACAAATTGATCACCCAAGAATCC
>CAYSDO010000533.1:0-2247 GCA_964429665.1 uncultured Bifidobacterium sp. | reverse complement strand
GCGAGAGTTCGATGCCGCGCTTGGCGATCTCCTCGAATTCCTCGCGGTTGTAACCAATGCCGCCGCCCGTGCCGCCGAGGGTGAACGCGGGGCGGATGATGAGCGGAAAACGGCCGATCTTGTCGGCGATGGCGCGGGCTTCGTCCATGTTGTGCGCGACGCCGGAGATGGGCACGTCGAGGCCGATGCTCAACATGAGTTCCTTGAACGCGAGGCGGTCTTCGCCTTTGTGAATGGCCTCGGGTTTCGCGCCGATCATCTCAACGTCGTGCCGGGCGAGCGCGCCGTTTTTGTTCAGCGCCATCGCGGTGTTGAGCGCGGTCTGACCGCCGAGCGTGGGGAGCAGGACGAGTTTGCCCTTCGCGCCGAGCTTTTTCATCTCTTCCTTTTCGCGGGCAATGATTTTCTCCACGGCCTCGGGCGTGATGGGCTCGATGTAGGTGCGGTCGGCGAACTCCGGGTCGGTCATGATCGTGGCGGGATTCGAGTTCACGAGGATGACGCGGTAGCCTTCTTCCTTGAGGGCTTTGCAGGCTTGTGTGCCGGAGTAATCGAATTCACAGGCCTGGCCGATGATGATCGGGCCAGCGCCGATGATGAGGACGCTGTGGATGTCGGTTCTTTTTGGCATCGGAAAAATCTGGTTGAGTGCGGCCGCCGCAGCGCGACGTCCCTCCCTTTCGCAAACGGCCCAGATGAAACACGGATTAAAGGATAAACGAAAGTAAAAAGCGGACCGGATGGCGTTACCGCGCTACGCAAGAATGCCTTTGACCGGATTTGCCTCTTCGACACCGGTCAGACGTTGATCCAAGCCTTGGAACTTGTAGCTGAGTCTGCGGTGGTCAATGCCCAAGCAGTGAAGGATGGTGGCGTTGATGTCGCGGATGTGCACAGGGTCCTTGACGACGTTGTAGCTGAAGTCGTCGGTCTCACCGTAAACCGTGCCGCCTTTGATGCCCCCACCCGCCATCCACATGGTGAAGCAGCGTGGGTGATGGTCGCGACCGTAATCGGTCCTGGTCAATTTGCCCTGGCAATAGACTGTGCGACCAAATTCGCCGCCCCACACCACGAGCGTGTCGTCCAACATGCCACGGTTCTTCAGATCGGTGATCAATCCGTAGCAAGCCTGGTCAGTGTCGCGGCATTGCAACGGAAGATCGCGTGGCAGATCACCATGATGATCCCATTCGCGGTGGAACAATTCGATGCAGCGCACGCCGCGTTCAGCGAGGCGTCGGGCCATGATCGCGCTGTGCGCGAAAGTGCCTGGCGTCGTCACTTCCGGGCCGTAAAGGTCGAGCGTGGCTTTCGATTCGCCGGCCAGGTTCGTGAGTTCCGGCACGGAGGACTGCATGCGGAACGCCATTTCGTATTGGGCGATCCGTGTGTTGATTTCCGGGTCGCCAATCTTTTTGAAGGATGCCGTATTCAATTTGCCTAGAGCGTCGAGCATGTCGCGTCGAGTATCGCGGTCAACTCCGGGCGGGTCATTGAGGTAGAGAACCGGATCGCCCTTAGCCCGCAATGAAACGCCGGAGTGCTTGGTCGGCAAAAAGCCCGCTTCCCAAAGCCGTTGATAAAGAGCCTGTGCGTCACGCTTCGCGGACCAGCTTGGTGTCATCACGACGAACGCAGGTAGATTGTCGCACTCGCTGCCGAGGCCGTAGGAAAGCCATGAGCCGAGGCTCGGTTTGCCCGGTATCTGACTGCCGGTCTGGATGTATGTAACAGCGGGATCGTGGTTGATGGCCTCTGTGTGGACAGATTTAATGACGGCGATTTCGTCAGCGATTTTAGCAGTGTGTTGCAAGAGTTCGCTGAACCAGATGCCGGACTGGCCGTATTGCTTGAACGAATACTTGGATGGTGCGATGGGGAATCGTGATTGCCCGCTGGTCATTGTGGTCAACCGCTGACCTTGCCTGATGGAGTCCGGCAAATCCGTATCGTAGATTTTTTCAAGGCCAGGTTTGTAATCGAGCAGGTCCATCTGCGACGGGCCACCGTTCATGAAGAGATAAATCAGCCGTTTTGCCTTCGGCGCGAAATGAGGCAACTCAGGCAGCGCCGGATGAGCACGAACAGTTCCTTTGGTCGCAGCCTTCAGCATTTCGGGACACATCAAACCTGCGAGCGCGATGCGCCCGGCAGCGAGGCCGGTGGAGTTGAACAAGTGGCGACGACTGAGCACGTGAAGGTGTGGGGATGACCAGAAGGATCCAGCCAAAATCCGCCGTCTAT
>CAYSDO010000532.1:0-2271 GCA_964429665.1 uncultured Bifidobacterium sp. | reverse complement strand
TCGTTAACCGGTATCTGCAAGGCGCGCCCCAAGGACAAACTCAATCTGGCGGCCTGGTTGAATTCACGCTCGCGCTCTTTTACGGGATGCAAAGGCACAGGAACGATCATGTCCCATTTCCCGGCGCGCAACACCGGCCCGGCCTCTCTTGTCAACAAATCGGCAAGAAAAGGCTCAAACCAAACCGCGCGCTGGTATTTGTAGCGGTGAATGACCTCCAGCGCGATGCCGCTGGCGGTGACAGCCGAACGGGCTGACGAGAACTGAAGTTCCATCCCGCGACAATTCGTACACTCAAAGGATGAGGTGATCTCGCCCCCAAATGGCAACCCGCACCGGTCGCAGAACGGTGGACGAATGAACCGCACCTTGCGCCAGCAACTCGGGCAGACCAATCCCTCCGCTGTTCCAGCACGGTGATCGCCGCAAATCTGACACACTGGTGGATAAAGCCAGGCAAGCCCGGCTTCTATCCAGTTTGACAGTGCAGTCATGGGCATGACAAAGAGTAGATTGTCATAGTAATCGAGCCAAGAATGAACCAGCGCCAGCGGCCTGATGCAGGACGAATTCAGCTAGCATGGTAGCGAATGGCCGAATGATTTAGTTGAGCCGGAAGAGGTTTTTGAGAATCATCATCCGACCATGAGCGCACAGTACACAATTGGATTGGACTACGGCACGAACTCGGTTCGCGCCCTTATCGTCAATGTTACCAACGGGGCGGAAGTCGCCGCTGCTGTCTGGACTTATTCCCACGGCACGCAGGGTGTGATTCTTTCCAGGGATCCGAATCTTGCGCGGCAACATCCCGCCGACTACGCGAAAGGTGCTGAGATCACCATCAAGGCAGCCCTGGCAGTAGCAACGAAATCTGTGAAAGATTTTAGCGCGGCTCAGGTCATTGGGATCGGTGTGGACACCACCGGCAGCACCCCGTTGCCAGTAGATGCGAACGGTCAGCCGCTCGCATTTCAAAAGCAGTTTTCCAACAACCCCGCTGCGATGGCGTGGTTGTGGAAGGATCACACCGGAATTGCTGAAGCAGCGGACATTACAGCGCTCGCGAAAAAGATGCGCCCACAGTACCTCGCCAAGTGTGGCGGCACATATTCGAGTGAATGGTTCTGGAGCAAGGTTCTCAAGTGCCTTCACACAGCGCCGGAAGTTTTCAAGGCCGCGCATTCGTGGGTGGAATTCTCCGACTACGTGCCAGCAATTCTCACCGGCACGGAGCACCCAGGCAAATTCATCGCTGGCGTGTGCGCTGCGGGTCATAAGGCAATGTGGAATGCGAAGTGGGGTGGTTATCCCGACGCGGAATTTCTTTCCAAGCTGCACCCAAAGCTCGGCAAGCTCCGTTCCCGGCTCACGACACGGGTCCACTCAATTGATCGCGCAGTCGGTGGACTGACGGCGGCTTGGGCAGGCAAGACCGGTCTTAGAGCCGGAATCCCAGTAGTTGTCGGCGCGTTCGATGCGCATCTCGGCGCGGTGGGATCCGGCGTTGCGCCAGGGACGCTCGTGAAGATCATCGGCACGAGCACGTGCGACTTCGCGGTGCGTGCCAACACCCATAAGCTCGCAGATGTGCCGGGAGTTTGCGGCATCGTGGATGGCAGCGTGTTGCCCGGTTACTTCGGTCTCGAAGCGGGGCAATCTGCCGTCGGGGACATTTTCAACTGGCTGGTCAATTATGTCCAACCGCTCGGCAAAGCAGGCACGCACGAAGCCATGACCGTGGAGGCGGCAAAGTTGAAGCCGGGCGAAAGCGGGCTGCTTGCGCTTGATTGGAACAACGGCAATCGGACCATTCTGGTGGATCAACAGCTCACCGGCGCACTCATCGGCCAGACGCTTTACACAACGCCCGGTGAAATTTACCGCGCGCTCATCGAAGCGACAGCCTTTGGGGCATTGACCATCATCAACCGACTCGAAGAATACGGCGTGAAGATTTCGTCCGTTGTGAACTGCGGCGGCATTGCGGAGAAGAGCCCGCTGGTTATGCAGATTTACGCGGACGTGACGGGGCGTCCGATGAAAGTCAGCCGCTCGGCGCAGACCTGCGCTCTCGGCTCGGCCATCGCGGCGGCGGTCGTGGCGGGCGCGCACAAGGATTACGCCACGGCGCAAAAACGGATGACGGGTTTGAAACCGAAGGTTTTCAAACCAAACGTGAAAGCGCACGTGACCTACAAGGAACTTTACGCGCTCTATAAACAACTGCACGACGCCTTCGGCACGAAGGACGGCGGCGGAAATCTTTAT
>CAYSDO010000531.1:0-2295 GCA_964429665.1 uncultured Bifidobacterium sp. | reverse complement strand
AAACGCAAATATCGCGACGGCTGGCATACGGGCGCTTTCTGAATTCCAAGGTATACCAGCAACCTATCCGACACGCCAGACGCGGACTTAGGTCAACACCGGGTGGCAAACTCATTCCGGTGCGTCCTTGGATTGCATGTTGCAATCTTGTCTCCAACGACCAATCCACGTATTTTCCGCGGCCATGTTGCCAACGTACAACAACCGAATACACGGCTGCCCAAATGGCAGCCGACGAAGGGTATTCAAGGCTGAATCAAACAGGATCATTACACGTCGGATTGCCCATGAATAAAGTTTTGCCAGCGCTCAAGTGTCGGGCCCGCCGGAAACCAGCGAGCGATGTACAGGGTTCAACCGCCAGGGCGGCTTTCACGCTTATTGAATTGCTCGTGGTCATAGCAATCATTGCGATCCTCGCGGCGATGCTGCTGCCCGCATTGTCCTCCGCCAAATTAAGGGCACAGAACACCAAGTGCATTTCACAGTTGAGACAGTGCAGCGTGGCGATGAATCTTTATCTGCCCGACTTCAATGACACGTATTTCTGGAACGCTCCCAATCCATCCCTAGACGGAATGGAGTGGTTCGTTTGGGCCGGACGCGCCACGAACAACCTCGACACCGGCCAGGGTGGAATCTTCAATCGGATTGACCGCCCACTGAACCACTACGGTCTCAACCATGCCGTTGTGACCTGCCCTCGTGATGAAGGACGCTCCGATACGCAACAAGGCACCCTTTCGGAATGGGTGGGAAACTCCTATATGTTCAATGCCATCGGCAATCCCACCGGCACCGGTGGGTTGAACGCCAAGAAATCAACCTCGGTTTCGTCGCCCTCCAGGGCAGTCCTCTTTGCCGATAACGTCGTGGTATTCCCTGGCAATCCACGCGGCTGGCACAAACCAAAGGCTTCGGGTTACGTGATGCTCGTGGACGGCCACACGGAGGCGCACACCGCGATTACTGTAACGAATTTAATTTGGTAAGAGGCACAAAATGTTTCTTGAAACACAGAACGATGAAAAGCCTCTCTCAGTTTGAAAACGTTGAGACGAGGAGCAGGAATGGCCTCCAACAATGATCAATTTCCTCCAGACCAAGGACGAAGCTGAATCCTTCATCTGGTCGGACGGGGAGTTCCGTGAGGTGTCGACTTCGCCAGACGGAAAATCGTTAAATATCGCATTCACGGATTATTGCGGAAGGCGATTTCGTTTTCTATTTGAGGCCATTGATGAACTCATGGTTGCAGACCCCGCCTATTGTGTGAAATCGAACCACTCGCGAGTTGGAGACATGAAGAAGATCTGCCTTCATGACGATGACGGTCCTGTATTGTCATTTCGTTATATGTTGGTCAAATCTTACGAAGAAAATGGTCAATGAACGTGGCACAAGGCTGCACCACCATCGCATTCACATCATTGTAACACCACTCCTCGACAATGAAGCATGATTTCTTCATGCTCAATCCCACATGGCAATTGATTCAGATGCGCCACTCGATGTGTTATGGAAGGAATATGGCCGCGCCTTTCGCGACTTCGACGACCACTCGCTGGCACGATGGCTTGCGCAAACACTTGGCCAGTTGGAAGGCAAATCCTGGCGGCTGTCACATCCGCTGATCGGCGCATACCGCCTCGCCTCGCAGCTCGGTCACGAACGCCAGATCTGGCACAAGCGTCTCGCAACACCCCCAGCCGCCTACACAGAATCCGGTTGCTGCCGGGCACCCATGTTGCCATTACTCTCCCGCGACATTCGCGAGTCCGGACTCATTTGCCAGCATTGCAACGAAACGCTTGTGACGTTCGAAGAAATCCCGGAGGCGATCCGTGGGGAACTCGAATTCTGGGCCAACGGGTACGAACCCATTCACGCAGTCGCCCACTGGGACGACCGACAACGCAAGAGCGCGGGCGATTACGACCGCGCCTACGAAAATGCCGCGCGCGAGGCCGAAAAGATTCTGTTTCAAGCCGGCAAAGTTCTTTCCGTGCGACTGCTGGAGTTTTATCCCGCCGTGATCTGGGAGGACCAGGACGAGTGCCTGGAAGTCCGGCCCGAGGATATTCGCCTATGATCCGGATCATCAAGTGGCTGATGATCCTGATCACGATCCTGGTTCTGATCGTTGCCGGCCTTGTGCTTTCCAAGGATTCAATTGCCCGAGCCGCCGCCGAGCAGCAGATCCGGGCGCAGACCGGCATGGATGTGAAGATCGAAAAGTTTTCCGTCGGGCTGCTGTCGCCAGTGGTAACGATTCAGAATCTTAAGCTCTACAAC
>CAYSDO010000530.1:0-2301 GCA_964429665.1 uncultured Bifidobacterium sp. | reverse complement strand
CCAAAATACAGCCTGACTCGCCCATCGGATAAAGCGATCCGTTTGGGACAATCAGGCTCAGTCAGGTGCTATTGATCAGAGAGGACGTTGATGATAGCCGGCCCGAGCGGCGCAACTCCTCGTAAATCGAGCGAGGATCATCCACTCTTTTCCCGGGTTTGTGTCTTTTCAGAAGCAAGTTAGCCATACGGTCTGCATTCCACCAAATCATTGGCCAACACCAAGCGGTAATTTTCGTGCAAGATGTAGTTATCGGCAGTTCTGATTTCCATTTTCGGCGCATGAAAAAGTAGGCTTTCCAAAAATCCAACGGCAGCAGGTTATATCCGTTGGTGTTATGTACGCAGAACAAGGAGATGGCGTAGCTCTTGAGTCCACGGGCCTTGGCAGTCAGACAAATATCGGTTCCATACATGTGAAATCCCTCCAAGCGCTCATCAAACCGGACGCCCGAAGAACGTCGTACGATCAACAGGACTTCGTCCAGTGAGAGGACCTCAACTCCGCGGCCAAAGGCATTGCCTAGAATTCGTGAGTTCGCGCCACAATAAAGATGACCTGACCTCGTGCCGTCACGCTGGATCCCCCAAATCCCGGCAACAGCCCACAAGGGATCCTGTTTTGACAGCGCAACCAGCGTCTGCTCCAAGGAGTCAGCCCATCCTTGGGGCAGAAAAACATCCTGGTGGGCGAACACCAGGATATCCGTCTTGGCGTTGTCTATCGCCTGGTTGTAGGCACTGGCCGCAGTCTTATGGTCTCGTTGAAGGATTACCTCAGACGCCAATTCAAACTCAGGCGAATTAAGCAAACAGCTCTTCAAAACCGCCTCGTTGTTCACGGCAGAAATCAGAGACCAACTCAACCGGCCCAATTTGGTTGGTGAACTGATAGTCATCGTTGCGTCTTTTTGAACTCTTACAGCAACTCAAGAATCACAAAAGGCTGATTTTATGAATCGAATAGTAGAGTGATGAAATCTGGCTCAAGCTACTTTTGAAACGAAGATCGCTACAAAGAAGACATTCCCCCCCCCGACAAATGCGGATACTCTTACCAAGTGCGCGAAATCAAGGTCAGAAACCCGACACGACGTGCAAGTTTTGGGGTGGTGTCACGGTGCTGTAAGGAGCAACTGAGATTCTACCAATCTGGACACCGCCTTCACGACCGCGAAGGATCAATTGATGCACGCCCGCTGTCAGGTTGAAAACAGCCGGGACAAACTGCGGACTGTCAAAAGCCCCGCTACCACGCCATGAAGCCGCACGAGACTCAAAACCAGTTGTAATCGGAATGTCCCAAATCATATTTGGATCGGAGGGTTGAGAATCGATGTTCAAGTATAACGAATTTGCGGCGTCACTTGGGGCGTTTATATTGGCCGAAACCACATAACTTCCGGGGCTTGTAACTGTAAATCCGTAAACCGCCTGACCGCCGGTCGTCACTGTCGTCTCGGCTGGCTGCGAAATGTAGCCTCCGCTGTTTGTTACAAAAGGAGCAGTGATGTTTCCGGCGTAGGATTCGAATGTATTGCCTGGCAAGAATGCCAAACGGTAGCCATTCAATGTTACTGTGGCACCACCACCACCGGTGAATGTGACAACCTGGCTATCTGAGGAACTGGCGGGACTGTAACCGATCGTCACCACCGAGCTTTGATTGCTACCAAGAGTGTAGCTTCCACCGCTGACAATCGTGAACGGCAAAGCAACAGTTGCAGAACCCGCCAGTGTCCCGCCGCCAGTGTTTTGTACCGTAATGCTTCTCGTAATCGTGCTGCCATTTGAAACCGCGCCAAAATCCAGGCTTGTTGGTGAAATAGAAATCACCGGGTTGGTGTTTGGTCCGTTGGAGACGAATTCATACGGCCCGATATCCCACAACCCGTCCGCTCCTCTGGCACTACCATCAACATCAACAGCTGAAGTCGAACCAGTCAGCAATGCAACCGTAACGCCTTTATTTCGGGGATATTTCGCGCCGATGTTCGAAACAATGTGAAAATCTTTTCCCGCCAGATTTACAAATGGATTGGAGCCGCTACCAATGCTGTTTACGCCAGCAGGAGCAGAGCCAGAAGCAAAGTTGTAATCTAACTCCATCGTTGACCAATTCGCCAGCAGTTGCGGACTGTTCCAAAAGATATTGTTGAAAATCTGTCCGCCCGCCGGCGTTACCCGGAAGTTGATCGTGGTAGCCGGTTCATTGATAAAGGCGTTGTTGTAGATGTAAAAACGACCGAGTCTCGGAATGTTACTGTCCGATTCAATACCGCAATGCGCACCGGTATCATCA
>CAYSDO010000529.1:0-2313 GCA_964429665.1 uncultured Bifidobacterium sp. | reverse complement strand
GAAATAATTTCGCATCCGCTGGATCAACGCGGGCAGATCATATTTCCGCACACCTTGTTCGTTGAAAAGTTCTGGCGCAGTAACGAAGGCTTCTGGCGTGGCGTTAAGCCGGTCGCGATCCACCGCTTCAAATACCGGCGCCTCTGGCGCGGTCACAACTGCTGCCTCCGGCAAAGGCGTGGGGATGTTGTGGCTGATGGTTGCACCATGTGGTACCGCGGTGGAACGGAGGCGTGGTTGCTTGTTGCCACGCTGCAACTGGCCATCAAGCTGCTTGATCTGAGCTTCCAGCGCCGCGATCTGCGAATTCAACATCCGGGCACGGTTTGTATAAGGATCGGATTTTTTCTTCAGCAAACTCATGTGATGAATTTGATCGTCACAAGACACCAGCTTCAATGCGGCCGGATCAGAATCGCCACGAGCACGCCAAGACCCAGCAACGCCACCGCCGCAAGCGGCCAGGTGAATGCCAGCCCCAGCTTGCACAACTGACCGACGCTCATCTCGGCCAGCGTAATCCCGGCCTTGGCGGGAGGCACGTTGCCCGACACTGTGGTCGTAGCCTGTCCTGACAAAACCGGAAATTTCAGCCGCGCACCGTTCCATTCCATGCGCGCGTTCTCAATCGTGGTAAGGGCGCGTGTGAGTTCCACGTTGAAATTATCCTTCGACCACGTCTCCTCGTTGATGTTTTGAACCTTGGCCAACGCGTCACGAAATTCGCCGATGCTCTTTGCCATCTGCTCGGCATCACGGCGCGCTGTGAACTCTGTTTCCTCAAGCAGGCCCAGACCGCGCGTAAGATTCTGGATCATCTCAGTGCGTCCGGCCTGGAACTCGGTCTGGCGGCGCCGCACTTCCTCAAGCACCGAGCGTTCCCGCTCGAGTTCCTCCTGCGCTCGCTTGAGTTCGGCCAGGCGTTGTTGCGCTTCTGCAACCTTCGAGTCCACTTCTTCACGCGTCGGGGCGCGAAGCGTGGTGGCGGTGGACGAGGTCGTGCCATAGGGCGATTTGTGCGCCTGAAAATCCGTGTCAACAAAATCCGTGGTGTCGTATTGCGAAGCCATGCTGCGACTTTAGACAGCCGCAGAAATCGTGTAAAGCAGTGTATGCGGGAAGTTATCCCGCAATTGCACACAAAGACACGAACACTCAAACCGTGTCCGGGAGTTTTTCACTTGGGTATTCTCCACACCGTTGTTCTAATCTCACCGTGTCCAGTGTGCGCCGCGCGGTGATTGATATCGGCACCAACTCAGTAAAAGTGTTGGTCGCCGACATCTCGGGTCTTCAGGTCTCACCCGTCCTTGAAGACAGCCGCCAAACCCGCCTCGGGCAGGGTTTTTACGAATCCCACCACCTGCAACCCGGTCCCATCCGGAAGACTGCCGAGACTGTGGCGGAGTTTTCCGAAATCTGCCGCCAACAGAAGGTTGAATCCTTACGAGTCATCGCCACGAGCGCTGCGCGTGACGCAGTCAACGCGCGTGATCTTGTTGAAGCAATCGGGAGAGCATCGGGCTTGGATGTGGAAATCATCTCCGGAGAGCAGGAAGCGGACTGGGCTTACAAAGGCGTGACAAGCAACCTTGAGCTGGCGAAGCATCCATTGCTGCTGCTTGACGTGGGCGGCGGGAGCACGGAGTTCATTCTCGGGCACGGTGAGCAAACGGATTTCCGGCGCAGTTTTCCACTTGGCGCGGTTCGTTTGATGGAGCGCCTGCCAACGACAGACCCGCCTGGGGTGGAAGGATTGGAAGATTGCCGCGCGTGGTTAAAACACTTTTTGCATGAGGAGGTCCGTCCACTACTCGAACCTGAATTGCATAATGAAGCCCGCCACGGAGGTCGCCGGGGTATTTTGCTCGTCGGCACCGGCGGGACTACAACCATTCTCGCGCGAATGGAGGCGAAACTGGAGAATTACGAGCGTAATCGCATCGAAGCAGTACGGCTGACCCACACGCGGGTGACAGCGCATCTGGAGAACCTTTGGCGTCTGCCATTGGCTGAAAGGAAGCGGTTGCCCGGCCTCCCGCCGTTGCGGGCGGACGTGATTCTGACGGGTGCTGCGATCTATGAATCTGTGATGCTGGAATTCGGCTTCAGTGAACTACGGGTCAGCACACGCGGCTTGAGATTCGCAGCACTGATGCCGGAATGAAGCGCTTGTAAAGCGAGACGCGCTTTTACTTCGATTGCGATAGAAAGCAAACAGATTTTTTTGTGTGAACTGTTTTGCGAAAAACTTTCCATTGACCCTTTCGCGGTTCCGTGGCGTGATGATATGCGATACACGGAAGTAATTCA
>CAYSDO010000528.1:0-2315 GCA_964429665.1 uncultured Bifidobacterium sp. | reverse complement strand
CTCCGCATTTTTGCCGCGCTGGGGAAGTTGCCAGGACTCGACGGGCCGCAAGGTGAGCGGCAAACCGGTTGTACGGGTAAAAGCGCGCTCATAATCCGCGTATATCTGCGAGCGTGCGAGTTGTTCGATGAATTTCTTGTTGGTCTCGCGATCCACCCCGCCAGATTAGCCACGCTCGCTCCGCCAAACAAGCGGCAAAAAAAGGTGACCATTCAACAACCTGCGTGGAGTAGGACTCCGGCATCGCGCTTAGGATTTTCTTGGACATGAAGTTGGAATCACCATCGCCAACGATCCTCGACCTGCTCGCAACGTCGCCGTTTCTGAGCAAAATGGATCCGCGGCACCTGCGAACAATGGCGGAGTGCGCCATGCAGACGTCGTTCAAGGGAGGCGAGGCGATTTTCTTCGAAGGCGATGTGGCAAACCGATTTTATCTTGTGCTGGAAGGGAGCGTGGCGCTGGAATCGCGCAGCCGTGAACGCGACCCGATCCGCATCCAGACGGTCGGCGCGGGTGATGTCCTCGGCTGGTCCTGGCTGTTTCCGCCCTACCTCTGGCACTTCGACGCCCATGCCATTGACCCCGTAAAAGTGCTGTTCATCTATGGCTCGCGCCTTCGCGAGCATTGCGAGGACGACCACGATTTCGGCTACGAACTGGTCAAACGCATGGCCGAAGTAATGATGCGCCGCTTGCAGGCCACACGCTGGCAGCTTTTTGAAATCTCCGAGCTGGCCCTGCGCTCTCAATGGGAGGCGTTGCAGCTCGCGGCACAAGTGGGGACGCATCCCGGCAAGAAACATTTGCGCTCCAACCGTTCATCGCACCAATCCAAAACTCCAGCTTCATCCAAAACATGATTGCACTTCCCGAACTCCTCGTCGTTCTCGGCGTCATCGCCATGATGATTGGTTACGTCGCCTTCCTGCGCTATCTGCTCGCGCACGCAGATGGCAACGGACACGATTCCCACGATTCGCGCCAGAAAAAGGCCTGAGGGAGACACCTATCCGATCTCCGAACCGGCCCGTTCCGTGGCTCTGCTACTGCAACGAGCCGGATCGGAGTCCGGCGCTCCTCAGCCGCACTGTGCTCGATGACGCAAGGCGTGATCCACCAGCACCAACGCGGTCATCGCTTCGACCATCGGCACGGCACGCGGCAACACACATGGATCGTGACGTCCACGGCCTTTAAGCGTGGTGTTCTTAAAGTCAATAGATACAGTCTTCTGTTCGTGCATGACGGTGGCCACAGGTTTGAAGGCGACACGAAAGAAAATGGTTTCACCGTTACTGATGCCGCCCTGAATTCCGCCAGATAAATTCGTTGTGGTGCGAACCTTGCCGCCCTTCATGCGAAACGGATCGTTGTGTTGCAACCCGGTGAGCAGGACACCTCCAAAGCCTGAGCCAATCTCAAACGCCTTGGTCGCGGGCAGACTCAATATTGCTTTGCCAAGATCGGCTTCGAGGCGATCAAACACCGGCTCACCCCATCCGGGCGGCACGCCCCGCGCCACGCCCTCGATGATTCCCCCTACGCTGTCGCCCTGGCTGCGGACGCGTTCAATGAGTGAAATCATTTTCTTCGCGGCACCAGAGTCAGGACAACGGACGATGTTGGATTCAACGGCGTTGAACTTCACCTTGTCGGGGACAACATCGGCAACAATGTTCTGCACCTGCTTGACGTAGGCGAGAACTTCAACACCAAATTGTTCGTGCAGGATTTTTTTTGCTATCGCACCCGCCGCAACGCGACCGATGGTTTCGCGCGCGCTGGTTCGTCCACCGCCCGGCCAGGCTCGGATGCCAAACTTGGCAAAGTAGGTGTAGTCCGCGTGTGAGGGTCGGAACTTGCTGGCCATTTCAGCGTAAGCTTCGGAACGCGCGTCGGTGTTTTTCACCATCATGCTGATGGGCGTGCCGAGCGTTTTGCCCTCAAAAGTGCCGGAAAGGATTTGGACGGTGTCAGATTCCTTGCGGGGTGTGACGATGCTGGACTGGCCGGGACGGCGGCGATCCAGATCGGGCTGAATATCGGCCTCGGAAAGTTTCAGGCGTGGCGGGCAGCCGTCCACGACGACGCCCACGCCGCTCAACCAGTGGGGCGTGAACGTATACGACTCCAAGTACCAGCAGCTGGCCCAGCTCGAGGCCCAGCTGGCCGCCGAGACCACGCCCCCCGAGGACGACAAGGCCGACTCCGAGGTCACCCTCGCCAACTCCGACGGACTCGTCCAGAAGCTCGGGCCGACGGTGCTGACCGGTCGGGCCGTCGAGACCGCGACCGCTGCGATCGGACAGGAC
>CAYSDO010000527.1:0-2330 GCA_964429665.1 uncultured Bifidobacterium sp. | reverse complement strand
CAACAACCATTGGCTCTCACTCCGGAATCAGCCTCACCCGCCTTTAACCGCACCCGCATCACGGTTCGGCATCACGTTTGGCTTGTGGCATCGCCCCCTGTCTGGTCTGCTGCAATTCCACATGAGTGATCAAGTTTCCACCAAAGACGTCGCGCGGTTGTTTCCATTTGCCTTGCGTGCGCGCGTGGTGATCGTGGGTCGCGACACTCTGAGCCGCAGTAAAAGCCGGCTGCATTTTCTTCTCATCACACACGACCTCTCAGAAAACAGCCGCGCTCAGGTCCTGAAAGACTTTGCTCATTACCCGGTGGTGGAACATTACACCGAAGCTGATTTGGAAAAGTTTTTCGCCATCAAAGGAACGAAAGTTCTTGGCTTCGCAAAGTCCGGCCTCGCGCAATCCATCTACGCGGAATTGAAACACCACCGGATCAACCGACCTGTCGAGAAGGCCAAGGAATCAGAGTCGCCCCCGGCGACGTGAGAAACTGTTGCCAGCCGCCAACCGTTTCATCCTCGAACAATTTCTAAGCTTTCTTCTCCCCAGCAGGATGAGCCATCCAGGCGGTTTGCGTACCCAATTCGCCTTTCCCCATCTCAGTCACACGCTCGAATGCCGACAACGCAAGTTTGAAGCAAGGAGGACTGGGTTCCGATGAAGCATTGGCAAGCGCGTCCCGCAAAAACCTGAGGTCCTTGAGCAGGTGCGCGGCTCTGAAGCCCGGACGGTGATCCTGCGCGATGATCTTAGGTCCGAGATTCGCAAGCTGCCAACTGCCCGCCGCGCCGCCACCGCAAGCTTCGACGACAAGCGATCTATCCATGCCAAGTTTCTCAGCCACCTGAAACGCTTCGACCACGGCAAGAAGATTTGCGCCACATAGCAATTGGTTCACGAGCTTGAGGGACTGACCGCTGCCAACAGCGCCCGCATGAACGATTTTCTTACCCATCGCGTTCAGGAGCGGACGCACGGATTCCAGATCCTCAGTACGACCTCCTACCATGAACGTGAGCGTCCCATCGCGGGCACCGATGTCTCCACCCGTAACTGGAGCATCCACAAACCGCACCCCAAAGTTCGTCAGTTGATCGGAGATTCCACGCGCCTCGACCGGGCCAATCGTGCTGAAGTCCATGACGATCGCGTCTTCGCCAAGCAGTTGTTTCAAATCGCGACCTGGCGCAAACAAGACCGACCGAAGCGCGGGACCATCCGTCACACACGAGCAAACCACATAGCTGCCGTTCAGCGCCTCCTCAACAGTCCGCGCGATCTTGCAGCCACGTGATGCCGTTAATTCAATGCCTGCGCTGGGCGTGGTGCGATTCCACACCCTCACATGGTATCCGGCCTTGGCCAGATTCCCCGCCATCGGCGCGCCCATGTTGCCGGCTCCAAGGAATGCGACCTTGGTTTCGTTTGGAGAGTGCGTACTCATGATTTGCTGATTATCGAGTAAAGCTTTGATGCAGGCACGGCAAAACTCGCAGACTGATAAGTCAGCGAGCCTTTGTTGATTGGTAAAACTGACGGAACTTGGTGGTCCGTTACGCAGTTGCTCTCGAAGACGCAAGATCGCTGCGGCGGGCGGCCATGCTCTTGAAGAACTCGTAGCCTTCACGCAGGCGGCGGACGCAGACATCCTTGTCCTCGAGCATCGTCTTCACGATGCGCAAAATCGGTTTCGGACGCAGGTAGTAGCGATGGTAGAAGCGTTCGACATTCTCAAAGATTTCTTCCTTCGAGAGGCCGGGATATTCAAGAGCGCTCTGTTGGAAACCGTCGTCGTGCAGAATGTCGCCCTTGTCTTTGCGCTTGCTGAACCAGCCGTTCAACTTGGCTTGTTCGTAAAGCTCGGTGCCAGGATATGGCGCGGCGAGCGACACTTGCAGCGAAAAGACGTCGAGTTCCTTTGCGAAGTTGATCGTCTGCTCAATCGTTTCCTTCGTCTCGACCGGCAGGCCGAGGATGAACGTGCCGTGAATGACTACGCCCGCCTTGTGGCAATCCTTTGTGAACTTACGCATCTCGTCGGTGGTCACGCCCTTCTTGATGCGCGTGAGCGTTTCGTCGTTGCCGCTTTCGTAGCCGACGAGGAACAGGCGCAGGCCGTTGTCTTTGAAACTTTTGATCGTGTCGTAATCGAGATTCGCGCGGCTGTTGCAACTCCAGGTCAATCCGAGCGGGCCGAGTTTCTTCGCGATCTCGCGGGCGCGCGGAAGGTTCGCGGTGAAGGTGTCGTCGTCAAAGAAAAATTCGCGCACTTGCGGAAACAGTTTCTTCATGTAGGCCATTTCGTCGGCGACGTTTTGCGGCGAGCGGACGC
>CAYSDO010000526.1:0-2379 GCA_964429665.1 uncultured Bifidobacterium sp. | reverse complement strand
GCAGGAGTGGTTGGAGCGGGAAACCTGGGAATGCCGACATCCCTGCTGGCGTTGCTTCGTCATTTCTATACCGCAGTAACTACTGGCAACTCGCCGGCAAGAGTGCCAGCGCTCCCAACTCACACCTCAGCCAGCGCTTCAGTCGCGTCACCGAATTTAGGGAGACGCACATTCATCTTGTCCATCATTGAAAGGTAGAGGCGACACATCTGGCGCTCGGGCTTCTCCTTGTAATCGAGAACACGCCCACCCTTGATGCGCCCGCCTGCACCGCCAAGCAACACAACGGGGAGCTGATTGGCGTCGTGATTACCGTTCAACATACTGGAACAGTAGAGCAGCATCGAGTTGTCGAGCAGCGTGCGTTCGCCTTCCTGGATGCTCTCGAGTTTGCGCGCGATGTAGGCGAGTTGTTGCAGGAAGAACTGATTCACCTTGAGCCAGTCCGCCGTGTCGCTGTGTGAAAGCAGGTGATGAATCATGTAATCCACGCCGAGGTTGGGAAAACGCAGAGAGCTGTGGTCGTTATTGAGCTTGAGCGTGCAGAGCCGCGTGGTGTCCGTTTGAAACGCGAGCACGAGAATGTCACTCATCAAGCGCATATGTTCCGCAATGTCCTGCGGGATACCGTCCGCCGGTCGGGGAATGTTCGGCGCGGAGAGCGTAGGACGCCAGCCCTGGATTTCCCCTTTCTTGCCTGCGTTCTCGATACGCACCTCGACTTCACGAACGGAGTCGAGATATTCATCAAGCTTTCGCTGATCGGTGGCGCTGATGTGACGGCGAAAATCCTTTGCATCCGAACTGACCGCATCCAGCACACTCTTGTCGCCGCGATTCACATCGTCCTTGAACAACCTGTCAAACGCGAGGGCAGGATAAAGTTCCAGCGGTGTGGGGGTGGTAGGCGAACTCCACGAGATGTGCGAGCTGTACAGCATCGAGTAATTCTTGTGGACGGAGGGATTCGACTTCTCGCAACCGAGCACGAGGCTTGGAACCTTGGTCGAGCGCCCGTAACGCTGGGCAAGCAACTGGTCAATGCTCGTGCCAGAACGAATTTCTCCGCCCGATGCGAGTGGTGCACCGGAAAGCAGATTGCCCGTTTGCGAACTGTGTATGTTCCCCTTCAAGGCTTCGGCGTTGTAGAGGCCGCGGATGAAAAGCATCTTCTCACGGAAATCGGTGAGCGGAGCGAGCACATTGCCAAGTTCCATGTCCTTGCCTTCGCCTTTGGCCCACCACTCCTTGCTATGAAAACCATTGCCAGAAAACAAAACTGCCATTCGAACTGGCGCTTCGCTGGCGGGCCGAACGGCTGGCCCGGATTCGTCACCCCAAACATTGAATGATTCCATCCATGGCAGCGCCATCGAGACACCGACCCCGCGGAGAAACGCGCGACGGGAAAATGTGTGGTTGCTCATAAATAATTCAGATCTGGCAGTTTGTTGGCTGGCTTATTCTTCAGAGATAGTATCACGTCCACGGATTTCGCGAAACTGTTTGCTTCGCACTATGGTTTCGACAGCAGTGTTGAAGCTGTAATCGTGCGCTTGCAACTGTCGTTGCATCTCCGTCACCAACGGTTTGTCGGACAACATCACGCTGCGACCCAGCGCATAACCGAGCAGCTTGCGGCAGAATTGCCGGAGCACAAGGTCGCGCTTCCGGGTGAGCAAATAATTGCGCAGGTCATTGGCGTCTTCGACCTGTGTGCCGTCGAACAGTTTCGAGCGCGTATCAATGGGCCGGTCCGCAAGGTCTCGGGTGCGGGCGCGACCAATGGCATCGTAACCTTCGAGCGCGTAGCCGTAGCCGTCCATGCGCGCATGGCAACCCGCGCAGCGCGGGTCGCTGGTGTGCTTCTCGGTAAGTTGTCGCACGGTCAACGTCTCCGCAGCTTCGTCCTCGGGCAGGCGCGGCACATCCTTGGGCGGACGTGGAAGTTTTTCGCCAAGGAGCACCTCGGAAAACCAGTTCCCGCGCAGGATCGGACTCGTGCGTGATG
Organism: uncultured Bifidobacterium sp.; assembly: GCA_964429665.1. Taxonomy (GTDB): domain Bacteria; phylum Verrucomicrobiota; class Verrucomicrobiia; order Limisphaerales; family JADLHS01; genus JADLHS01. Next base: position 368 of record CAYSDO010000526.1, on the reverse strand, counting down.
CGCCAGATTGTTTCGCCAGTGTGGCGCCCATACCGAGAATGCCGCCGCGCCCGAACTTCTTTACGCCATCCACACGCCGCCACTCCGAGCCGGTCACGCCAGGTATCCCGTAGTGTTGCGCTAGGCTCTCGTTGAGAAACGTGTGGTCGGTGTCAAAAAGTGATAGCACGGTGGCGTTGTTCTGGAATGAGTCTGCAAAGAACTGAATCGCCTCTTCGTACATGGGGCCACGCAAAGCTGCGAAGGTCGGGAAATGCTTTTCGCTCTTCTCGTCGAGCGACTCGAAGTCATGAATGTGCAACCAGGCACAGGCAAACTCAGTGGCAAGTCGTCTCACTTTGGGATTGGGCAACATGCGCTTCGCCTGC
>CAYSDO010000525.1:0-2382 GCA_964429665.1 uncultured Bifidobacterium sp. | reverse complement strand
ATCGCCGGAGAAAATTTTTGCTCATCGCAGTGACGCAGAAAATCACTAATGCGAGCGGCCAGTTCTACTCCAACTTTCTCGTTGGTAGCCACAGCACTTGAAAATTCCGTCGTTGTCATCTCGCCTGCTGGCAGTTCAAACGCAACGGCGATATAACGCTTCAACACCTGCGAAACACGACTGAGCGTCCTGGCGTCTTGCGTAGATGACTGCAATCGTTCCAGTTCGTGCCGGGTCTGGATTTCAATCGGCACAGGCACCGGCGGCTTCGGCTGCAACAGCCACCAGATCAAGATACCAATAAGCAACACCACCACCGCCGCCAACACCACTATCAACACACCATGTTGCTCCCACACCGTCGGCACAATCTCCGGCAATGCCGGACACAGCGGCGGAATGTCGTTCGTGGATTGCGCGCCGGCACTGACCGACAACATAAGGAAAAGCGCCAGGGGACTGGCGCACTCCAAGACGCTCACGCGCCGACCATGCCGCGCTGATCTCCGCCAGGTCTTGGACTGCGGCAGCCCCCTGCCGCTTTGCAGGGCGTACAAAATTGAGTTAATCATCCCCGCCTCCTTCCGCGCCGCAATTCAAAGAAACTTTGCAGCGTCTGAGCAAAGGACTGTTCGGCGCTCAAACGCAACGTATCCACCCCGGCGTGTTGCAACGAGCGATCCAACTGCGCGAGCCGCTCCGCATTTGTCCGAGAAAATTCATCGCGCACCGCCGCACGATTCGTGTCCAGCTCCAACAACTCACCCGTCTCCGCGTCCTCAACGGTCAACAATCCAGCTTGCGGTAATGTGCTTTCCAGAGGGTCGTGCAGATGGACGCAGATCAAATCGTGCCGGGCATTCGTGAGGCCGATCTCTTGGATGGCATCGCGGTGGGTAGGGCGCGGCACTCTGTGCGCGCCGTCGGCCGGTGGGGCGAGGCTACTGACGAGTTGGCTCGCGGGGACGCTCGTCCCACCACCAAAGCTGTGTAAAAAATCCGTCAGCAGAAACACCATCGAGCGACGAGGCAAAACGTGGTTCAGGAACGTCAACGCAGCGGGAATGTTCGTCGCGCGATGTTTCGGTTGGAAGGAAAGCATCTCGCGGATGAGGCGCAAGATATGGCGGCGACCTTTGCGCGGTGGAAGATAAAGTTCCACCTGCTCGGTGAAGAGCAGCAACGCGACCTTATCACTCGCACGGGCGGCGGAGATGGCGAGCGTGGCGGCGATTTCCGTCGCGAACTCACGCTTGGTGCGCCGAGCCGAACCAAACGCGGACGACGCGGAAATATCAATGGCCAGCACCATGCCGAGTTCGCGTTCCTCGCGGAAGCGTTTCACGAACGGGCGGCCCATGCGATTGGTGACGTTCCAATCAATGTCGCGCACGTCGTCGCCGGGCATGTATTCGCGCAACTCCTCGAAGTCCATGCCGCGCCCGCGAAACTGGCTCAAGTACGCGCCGACCATCGTGTCGTTGACGAGGCGGTTGGTGCGCACCTCGACGCGACGGACGGTTTCGAGCAGTTCGGCGGTGGTCATGAATGTTTAAATGGGAATATTTTTCCAAGGCCGGGCCGGTCGGCACTGCTTGCGAAAATTCTCAATCGCTGTTCCTAACTCTTGGAAAGTCTCCGTTCCGCTGATCCAATCCAGATACAAGATACGCTCCGTAACCTGTGGCAAATTGAAGAACCAATAGAGCGGCATCAATGGGTTAATCCAGAGTTCGCCTCCCGCAGTCTTATCAGTCGAATGGTGATTGCCAAAGTTTCCATCAATCGCATCTAAGATTGAGGTGTTCACAATGCTCGGCTGTGAAGGCATTCTCTGGAAAACGGCGTGTGAAGCATCACGATACTTGGAGACTTCCGGCATTTCTTTTGCAAGCGAAAGCGCCCCCAAGTAGCCGCCTTGCTTAGTGATCTCGGCGACAGCCTCAAAGAAATATGAATGACAAACGCCGTGAAACGAATCCACGCCGACCCCAAGACAGGCTAGAAGCTTTTGACGCACTTGAACCTGCGAAACCGCTGCGATGCTTGCGATGTCTTCTTGTGGCGTTCCCAAGCTGACCTCGTCGCCTCGCATCAAGCTATCCGTCCCTCCATCCACCAGAACAATTGTATCGAGACTTAATCTATCAACCAAGAGTTGGTAAGCGGCAGCCAAAGGCTGCACGCCGGATTGTTCAAAGCAAAAGACTGGAACTTCCAGTTTTTCTGACTCTCGAAACCAAGATGAAAGAAATGCTTCCGGGAAATAATCGTTCGCGTGCGCCGTGTCTGCGTCCACTTTGAACAGAATTGGTGAGAGCTGTTCCGCTTTTGTTGCCGAAAGCGCTGAAAAGGAAAGGTTGGCGAGGTGGACTTCTTTCC
>CAYSDO010000524.1:0-2392 GCA_964429665.1 uncultured Bifidobacterium sp. | reverse complement strand
CGCTGCGAAGCCGTGGACAGGATGAAGCTTCACCATTTTGTGGCCGAGCGTTTTGATGATACGCCAGCCGCCCGCAGCGGTGCCGGCGCACATTGTCAGCGCGCAAACGACTTTGATCCATGTTGGGATGGCTTCCTTCTCGATGCACTTCTTGAACATGGCAGCGGCGTGCTTTTCATCCTTCGGCACTCCAAGTCCGTTCAGGCTCATCACGCCGAGATTGAAAAACGCGGCGGGATGATTGAGTGCGCCTGCGCGTTCAAAGGACGCTTTCGCGGCAGCTTCATCTTGTGGCACGCCCTGGCCCTTGAGTTGGGCGACGCCGAGGCAGAGCAGAGCGTCGGCATTTCCCTTTTTGGCTTTTTCCGCGAGCCACGCGGCGGCGGCCTCCGGTGATTCAGGAAGGTCCTTGAATTTGCGCGTCACAACGGATGATGGCTTGATCGCATTGGTGTCAAACTTGGCTTCCGCCAGTTCCGCAAAAATCTTCTCCGCTTTTTTAGGATCGGCGGTGACGCTTTCGCCTTTTTGCAACGACTGTGCGAGAAGAAATTTCCCGGTCTTGTCAGAAGCTGCGGCTGCTTTTTCAAAATGAGCCACAGCGCTGTGCACATGGCCGGATTGAAGATCGAGCCGCCCCAACTCCACGTGCGCAACGGAAACCGTCCCGAGATGTTCCGGCGCGGACATGAAATGCCAATGGCTGCCCGCAGAATCCAGAACACCACTGCCCGTGCCGGCCACGAGTGCGAGGAAGATGATGCCCATCGTTTTCTGTGCGTCGTTTGTGCCGTGGCTGAACCCCATGTAGGCGGCACTGAGCAATTGGGCTTTACCGAAAACACGGTTCACGGTAACGGGTCGCCAGTTGCGCAGTAGAAAATACAACGTCCCCATGATGATGATGCCGAGCGTGAATCCGATCACCGGTGACGTCACCATTGGCATGATTACTTTCCAGAGTATGCCCTTGCCGTCCCACCAATGATCTTTGCCGGGAATTGACCAGATGATGACCCCCCAGTTGTTGTTTGCCGCTGCGAGGCAGGAGCCGCACAGCCCGCCCACCAGCGCGTGCGACGAACTGGATGGCAACCCGAGCCACCAGGTAATCAAATTCCAGACAATCGCTCCGAGCAATGCGCATATAATGATTTCAGAAGTGACCACCTTTGCGTCCACAAGTCCCGAGGCAATGGTCTTGGCTACTGCTGTGCCCCATAGCGCGCCAAGCAGATTTGTGAAGGCGGCGAGGACGATGGCCTGACGCGGCGACAGAACCTTGGTAGAGACGACCGTGGCAATGGAGTTGGCGGTATCGTGAAAGCCGTTGATGTATTCAAACACCAACGCCACGAGGATGACGGTCAGGATGAGAGTCATCGTGCGCGGTCAGGAGTTTTTAAGAACGATGTGCGTGACGACGTTACCGACATCGCGGCAGCGATCCACAACCTTCTCTATGAGTTCAAAGATGTCCCGCAACACAATGGTGCGGAGCGCCTCAAACTTGCCGCTGTAAAGATCGCGGAGCAGCTCGTTCATCACCTTGTCCGCCTCGCCCTCCACATACTGGAGTTTGTCGTTGAGTTCCTTGATCTTTTCCAGGTCCTCCATCGCGTGGAGTTGCTGGATCATCTTGTGAACCGTCTCTGTGGCCTGCTCCATCATCAGGGCCTGTCGTGAAAAATCAATTCCCTCGATGTGTTTGCCTGCCATCATGAATCGTTCGGCGAGTTTTTCCGCGCTCTTGGGAATCTTGTAAAGCCCGCGCGCCAGAGCCTCGATGTCCTCGCGCTCAAGGCCAGTGACAAAGGTATTCACAAGCTCCTCGCTGATCTGTTCGGAAATTTTCTTCTCCTTGCGCCGCGCCATCACCAGGTCGTCGAACTTTCTTGTATCACCTGGTGATTTCATCAATTCGATGACGAGCCGGACGCTTTGGTTTGCTTCTTGCGCGGCGGCTTCGAGGAGTTCGTGGAAGCGGTCGCCTTTGCCGAAAAGCTTTTGAAGTGAAAACATAGCGACGTCAGTAGCGTTAAAACACGCGACCATGTCCAACAAAAAAGCACCCCGGATGCGATTGTAACACGGCCGTAACAATTGCGTCACTGACTCGTTGCATTCCGTAGGCTGGTCCCCAGAGATGTAGGAGGGCTCGCGCGCTGACGAGCGAATTCTAGGGTGATCGGCAATTGAGTGCCGGAGGCGTAGGCGTGTCAGGCTGCTTCTGAGTCTCCGCCCAGGTTGATCCGGCGACGTTCTGCTTCGGCCTTGGCTGCTTCCACTACGGCTCCGGCTTGTTCGCCAATTTGCGGAATGTCCGCGAGGTCGGAGGCGTCGGCTTGCAACAGGTCTTCGAGCCGGGTAAGTCCAGCGTGGACGATGGCAT
>CAYSDO010000523.1:0-2396 GCA_964429665.1 uncultured Bifidobacterium sp. | reverse complement strand
CCTTTGAGATATTCGCGGACGGCCCAGGAAGTCTCGCACGTCCAGCGGAAGCGGGCGTCGTCAGGATAACTGTCGGTGAGGTCGCAATAATCCAGCGCGTAGTCAATGTAGCGGAGGTGCTCGGGCAGAATCTCGGTTTGCGGGCGCGTGTAGCCGATATCGGTATGCGTGTGTTGGGTCAGATAAACCGTCCACTTGCGCGGCGGTTGAAGCGTGAACGGGCCGAATTCCTGCTGCCCCGCCGACGACTCGATGCGTACCATCACCGGCGTAGTCGTGGCCAGCATTGGCACCTCGAAATCCACGGTTTGTTTCCCTGACGCGAGCGTTGCCAAGGTTTTGCTTGTGGGTGCTGGCCAGGCGGAGGAGGTCAATCGCACGATGGCGTTGGAGTGGCCGGCGGAATCGATTGTGACGATCACCAAGTTGCGCTGACCGTCAGCGGCATTTGGAACGAGCGGAGAGACACCGACACTCACGGCTGGAGCAGATGTCTTCGGATCCGCTTCGGCAGCGAAACCCTGGTTGTTGACGGGGAATAGACACAGGCCGAGCAACACAACGCAACGGAAGCCAATTTTGATGAGATCAGAACAGGATGACACCGGTAATAATTTACCCATAGGTTGATCTTTATTTGTCCAATGTTTCAGAGCACGACTTGCACAACAGAACCCTTAGCCGCGAGTATTTCATATTTGCTTTGATTACGTCCCAAAACCGCCAACACGCATTTGCTACCGGCCTATTGGTTTATGCCAGAGCGACTCCCAATACTTCGCCTCGATGGCGTAAGCGTCAGTGATGTCGCTGGCTTTCATTCCCTCGGCCAGCACCCCATAACGTTTCATCTCGCGAACCCAATCGGTGCGTGGCACGAAACCGGGCATGTCGAACCGCTTTTGGCCGGCTAGAAAATCCTTTCCCGTTGTGATCATGGCCAGCAGCGCCTGGTAATCCGCATCGCTGCGGCTCCCGAAAACCTTCGCAGTCGCTCCACTATTCGGGTCACCGCACAACTCCCATCCGCCAGCCTCCTTGGCCAGTGGCGCCAGCAGCATCAACGACTTCTCCGGGTGCGAAAGATTAAAGACGATGTGCCGGCTGGTCAGAAGTCGCGGATCGTCGAGGCTCGGCTGCCAGAAACTGACGCCACGCTCGTCGGCCAAGTTGAGCGGGAGCTGACGATTGGGCTGGTTGTGACAACCGACGCAGCGCCGCTGGATGACGTCGGTGGCTGCGATTGTGGTTGGCCACTCGACCCCGGTGTTGATCTGGTTGTTCTCGGCGTAATTGCCAATCATGCCGGAACCGAGCGCGGCGTAGGTGCCTGGATAAGCAGCGGCGGATTCAATCCACAGCCGCAACATTTTCTTCTGGTGCGGCGTGGCATGGACGCCGTAATGCGAGCCATCAAGCATGGTAAGCAAACGGCTGGCAGAACTTCCGAGAGCACGCGGGTCGTAGTTGCTCTTGGGCTGGTTCCGACCGTCAGCAAAGAGGCGCGCGATGGTGAGCATGTAGTAGCTGTGGCTGTAAAGTGGACCGCGATCGCCTGTCAGTACCAGTCGTCCATCGCGTGGGCCACCGCGGGCGGTCTTTTCGTAGCCGTGGCAATCCACGCAGAGAGAGTCAAGGACGGGTTGAACATCTCGAGGAAAGTCAAACACCTCGGGCACATCGTTGATAGCCTCGATGCGCGCTGCGGGTTTGCGAACGGCCAGAGTTTCATGAAAGTCCGCGCGCGGCGTCTGCGAGCGGTGTTCGTGACAACCAACGCAACTCATGACTTCACCGGGGTGAACACTCGAACAGCTCTGCATTCGTTTCACGGCAAGATCGTTTTCATCCAGTGCCACGAAGAAAATACTGCGCATCGCCGGCACCTCGAAGTAAGCCGATCCGTCAGGTTCAACGGGTACGGTGCCGAGAATGCGCTCCAAAGTAAATGTCCCGCCATAACTGATCGGCTCCATGCCTCCTGTGTAGTGAACGGGCATCGGAAGCGTTTCGAGCACGAGCAGCTTCTTGATCTCTCCAGTTTTGACGCCGGTCATGTTACGACCGTGATTTACGTTTGCGAGCAGGAGACGCCCTGTCGCCTCATCAGGTTTGGCACGGACCTGGATGACGGCCTCGCGCAAACGCGGGGCCAGCGGACGAGGCTCATGGCACTCGAGTTTTGCAGTGCGGTCTTCAGCGGGTAACTTAAGAAGCTCCTCTGTGCGGCCCTCAGCATCCATGATGACTAGAGTGTCCCGGCTGGCAGCAATGAAACAACTCTCGCTGAATGCCCACGGGTCGCGAAATCCAGGACTCTTGCTGATGCTTCGAGCAAACTCCTTCGCATCGGGACCGCCCTTGGGGTCCACCACCGTCACGACTCCAGCGTGTTC
>CAYSDO010000522.1:0-2408 GCA_964429665.1 uncultured Bifidobacterium sp. | reverse complement strand
CAAAGTGACATTGTCCGTGCCGAACGAAAAAGTGAATGGCGTGTTATTACAGATCTTCAGGGTATTACCAGAAGAAATCACGAATTCACCGTCCGGATCGGCAAAACTCAATTGATTCCAGGACAGATTCGCACCCAAAGCAACCGTGGTCGGCGCGGCGACGGTGCCATCGATCAGCGCAACGTCGGCCGATCCCGGGGCGAGATTGTTCGTCCAACTGGAGGCGAGGTTCAGATTGTCAGAGTTATCTTCTTTGGCCCGGGTGGCAGCTTGAAGACCCGGCGCAGAAAAGAACAGTATTCCGACTGCGAGTGACAGATTGGTCACGGTCGAGATGGTGCGTTTCATAGTCATGCGTTGTTTAATTGTCCGTCTGGTTCGGCAATCGTTACTTCCGGCGAGGCCCGGTCCGACCCGGTCCAAAAGAATGCCTGTTGTGGGAACTCCAACGGATTGATCGTGTCGTTGGCAAATCACTGACCGGCCCATAAAAATTTGAGCAATGCCTGACCTGTGAATGGAATTACTAAACTATGGCGTCACGAAATATTCAAGATTCGTTTTTATGTCTTTTGAAAACACCGTCCAATTTAATACCAACGTGCGCCGGGCGAGACGGCACTTCTCCCGGCTTCCCTCGTTCCGATTTGTTCCGTCAGGTTTAAGTTTGAAAACGCGCTACGGGTGGATATCGTCATTGCAGAAACACCCAACGAACGAAGCCGTATGAAATCTCGCGAGAGAATAGTATGCGCAATGGCGGTTGCTTTGATTGCCGCCGCCAATGCGTGGTCAGCCACCGTTTCGTGGGATGGCGGTGGCGGGTCTTTGTCGTGGCAGAACGCCACCAATTGGGACGGCAACACGCTGCCTGGCGTCGGCGTGAAGGTGGTGCTTTACGGTCCCACCAACCAAAGCTTCAATGTGATGACCACGACCAACCTTGGATTACCCGGCCCCTGGCAGACGACGAACACAGTTTTCATGACCAATACCTTTCGCATCCTGCCGCGGGAATCTCCGACCATCCCGCAACGATTCTTCAAAGTGAATACACCCTGATCCCGCACTGCCAGGCGCGGTGACACGGAATTACGCCAACGGGACAGGACGCAAAGATTGACCCGGATCAAATACCGGCCGCCAAGAAAGGTTTAGGCTTTGCCAATACCGCACAAGCAACCAGCGGCGGATGGGCGCAAAGTTATCCGTGAAGTCCGGGCCGACACACCTCGCTTGGTGCGAGGCGTGTTTGATTTGGTGCTGGTCCGTTCGTTACCGACTATGAATACCGGGCAACGCAAAGAATTGGCCAATCGCCGTGAATTCCTGCGCGGCGGAGCGCGTTACGCGTTGGTGGCTGGAATGGCGGCAGTGTCCGCTGTCTTGATAAAAAAGCGGGTAGCGGGGTTGCCGGATCAGGAGTGCATCAACGAAGGCATTTGCCGGGCCTGCACTGCGGTTGGAGATTGCGGCCTGCCCCAGGCGCTTTCCTTCAAGGACGTCACCCAAAGGAGAAGGTCATGAAAAAGGAATTCCAGCTTTTCGACCGTCGGGAGTTCGTTGCCGACGCAATAAAAAGCGTCGCTGTGCTCGCGACGTTCTCGTCCGCAGCCTCCTCCGCCGCCGAAAAGGCAGCGTCCAATCCATTTGCCTACGATTTGAGCCACCTCGAAAAGACAGATCCAAAACTCATCAGTCACGTTGAAATCAAACGATGGCGCGCTTCTCATACCGAGGCGCGCCGTCTTGCTCTGTCTCCGACAGGCAGACTGTTCATCGCATCAGGAAACTACGTCACCGAATTTACAGCGGATGGAGATCGCGGCATGGAGATCGCCCTCCCGGAACCGGCCCGCGCGATTGCCTCAGTTGGCGACGACTCCATTTATGTTGCCCTCCGCGACCACATCGAGGTCTTTGACGTAAAGGGTCAGCGAAAAGCGACGTGGGATTCACCAGCGAAGAAAACGTGGTTCACCGCGCTGGCCGTAAACGCAAACGATGTGTTCGCCGCAGACTCCGGCAATCGCGTCATCCTGCGCTACGACCGCTCCGGCAAGTTCGTCAGCCGCATCGGTGAGAAAAACAGGGAACGCAACATTTCCGGTTTCATCGTGCCGAGCCCGTATCTCGATGTGGAAATCGCCGGCGACGGATTGCTGCGGGTCAACAACCCCGGCCGCCACCGCGTCGAGATTTACACAGCGGAAGGTGAGTTTGAACTGGCCTGGGGAAGCGCGTCCATGGGCATTACCGGCTTCTGCGGCTGCTGTAATCCAATCAATCTTGGACTATTGCCGGACGGCCGGTTCATCACTGCGGAAAAGGGATTGCCACGCGTAAAAATTTACAGCGAGAAGGGAGAGTTCGAGTCTGTTGTCGCCGGGTCGGAATCTTTTCCCGAG
>CAYSDO010000521.1:0-2412 GCA_964429665.1 uncultured Bifidobacterium sp. | reverse complement strand
CACCTGAGCGCTGTTCCGGATATTGTCGGTGAACCATGCAACCACTGGGGTGACACAAATAGCCGTACCATTGCATTCATGCGTGAATACACGCGCGAGCTGGTGACCCGCTATCACAAATCACCTGCCATCTGGGGTTGGGAGTTTGGGAACGAATACAACCTGGTCGCAGATCTTCCGAATGCGGCAGAGCATCGTCCGCCAGTCGTGCCCACGCTCGGCACGCCTTCGCAGCGCACGGCTGATGATGAACTCACGCACGCTGCCATCCACGTGGCGTTCCGGGAATTCGCTCTTGAAGTTCGGAAACACGACTCGCATCGAATCATCGTTAGTGGGAATGCCTTCCCGCGCCTTTCAGCATGGCACCAGGCGCATGAAAAAAGCTGGAAGCCTGATACACGCGAACAGTTCGCCGAGATGCTCGCGGCAGACAATCCTTCACCCATGAACACTTTGTCTGTGCGTGGTTATGATCGAACAGATGTAGGCCGGCTCGACCAAGCCATGTCCGTGGCGCGGGTGACGAAGAAGCCGCTGCTCGTAGGCGAGTTTGGAGCACCCCAGGATGCCGCGGGCGAATCGAAGGAGAAGTTCGCCACGATTCTTGGTGCAATTGAAACCAACAATGTCCCTCTCTCAGCCCTGTGGGTGTTTGATTTTGAAGGTCAGGCAAAAGACTGGAATGTGAACGCAACGAATAATCGTAGTTGGCAGCTCGACGCCATTCAGAAGGCCAACGAGCGGATGAAAAGGAAACGCTAAGTCTGCCTGCTTTGTGCGATGAAAGTCTCCGAACTAAATCATGTGGCCATCCACGTTGCTGATGTGGCGGCGAGTTGCGCCTTTTATGAACGGGTGTTGTGTCTGCGGTCAATGCCTCGACCGGCCTTTGACTTCCCCGGCGCTTGGTTCCGATTGGGTGTGACTCAGGAATTGCATCTTATCGGCGAGCGCGGTGAGAAAGTTGTTTCTGGAAACCGCAGCAATCACTTTGCATTGCTGGTGGACGACATCGAAGCGTGGGAGAAACACCTGGAAAACGTTGGTGCAACCTTCCGGCCCAGGAAAAAACGACCAGATGGAGCATGGCAAATCTTCCTTGCCGATCCGGATGGACACACCATCGAACTCTGCACAGCTCCAACCTGATCTATCAGGGGATTCACTCTTTCGCCATTTCATCTTTCGGCTCTGGCAGGAGGAATGTCAGCGCGAGCGCGATCACAAAGACAGAGGTGCCGACAATGCCCGCAGCGACTGCGACTGAATCAAACGTGGTCTTGGCCCCGACCATCGGCGCAATCCAGTTGGCTGTGAGAAATGCGGCAGATGTCCCGAGCATTCGTCCGCCGACGTTGGTGGCGAAGCTGCCGCCGGTGCCGCGCAAGTGGATTGGGAAAACTTTGGGCAGATATTCTCCGAAGTAACTGAACTGCGCCACGACCATCATGCCGCAGAAAAGGATTCCCCACTGCATTGCATCAGCCGATTGATGGTAAAGCACCCAATACGTCACAGGGAACAACGCCAGTCCTGGTACAAGGAACAGCCTAAGCAGATTCCGGCGGGTGATGGCCGCCAGCAACAGGACTGCGAGCAGAATCCGGCCTATCAAGCCTCCGAATTCCTGGTAAGTCTGAATGGTGTTGCCGCGCTTCTTGATGGCGGTGTCGAACGGCTCCTGTAAATCGCGATTGTCGCCGAGCTGCTTCAGAATCTTTTCTCGTTCAATGACGGCTTTCCTTGCTTCAGATTTGGATTCGGTGAGTTGAATAAAATTTGTTTCAAGCTGGCTGAAACGACCGGCAAGCGTCGCGAGCTGTTCCTTGTTGTCGGCCTTCCTAGCTGCGCGCTGCGCAATACGAATCTTCGCGCGTTGCGCCGCAAGATCACCAAGACCGGGCACGTCCGCAACGGCCTGTCGAAATGCAGGCATGACAGCCAGAAGGTTTGAGTTTAACAAGCTCGCTTCCATTTGCAGTGGCTTGAGAGCCGTGCGTTGCTCGGCGAGTTCCGGTAATCCTGGCGCGACGCGCAGGGGCGTGAGTTGAAGTGCTCCGAACGCGGCAGCATAAGCGCACGCAGACAACAGGGCAGTTACCAGTGTCACACGTCGCAGCTCAGGCGCGAAGAGTTGTCCGAAACTCGGGCGCTTGAGCGTGCCTGCTTGGCGGCGTTCGCGCCAGACTTGTGATTCGGGCACAAACGGCAGCAGAAACGCGATAAGGATCGCTGGCACAAGCCCGGTGAACAGCGTGTAGCGCCACGCGGCGTGTGCGTTGAAGATTTCCGGCAGCGGCAACGCTGGCAGGGTATTCGCATGCGCCACGACCCAGACATTTACCCCGGTGACGAGCAGCCCGCCAACCGATGCGAATGCCTGCGTCCCGCCCAAGACCAGTTCTTTAC
>CAYSDO010000520.1:0-2462 GCA_964429665.1 uncultured Bifidobacterium sp. | reverse complement strand
GAGAATTGGTTGAAGAACAAGCTTTCATGGTGCGTTGGAATTATGTTTTAAGCGGCACAAATTTGTTTGGAACGCCGTCCAAACCGACCCTAGCTCAGGATGGTTTTCAATTTCCAGGATTTCAAGAATGGTCTGAGGAGGAAATGCATCAAGAACCACCACCTGATTGGAACGCTGGCGGTTGCTGTCAAAAGCTGATGGCGCGTGCTTCTCTCGGTTGCACCAATAACCGGGCAGAAAAAGCCAAGTTTCGTGTAGTCCCTGCTACCTCGGTCGCGTCACGTTAATTCCGTCCAGGGCTTTAACGATCGTACGGAAGGCTGTTCCGATGAGGAACGAGGTAAGAAATCGCATTCGCCCAATCGGCGGACGGCGAGGCAGCCATGAAATTACCCGGTCTCTTGAACCACTATCAACGCTCACCAAGGAGCAGTTGTTTGCGCTGCTTGTTGTTTTGCTGCGTGGTGCTGGTCGTTCAAAGCGAATTTGCAGAAACCCTGCTGACTAATTCCAGTTGTGAAAGCAGCACAACTCATTCTTTCATTATACCGGCGTGGGCTTACGATCGTGGAAATCCCCAAACCTTTACGAAGGAATACGCCGATGCTGGACCAATGATTGCGTTCGGTGGCGAGTCTCCGGTCGTGGTGGAATACGAGATTCATTTCCCGAGCGCGACCGATTACCGGTTGCGCATCCAATACGCCGCAGATGAAGCACGTCCGGTGGCGCTTTCGGTCGACGGTTGTTTGATCACGAATGTTTGCCGGGGCAGGACCGGTTCGTGGAACACGAGCGGTGCGGGATGGGAAGAGAGTGCGCTTCTGCCGTTGAACGCAGGGAAACACACGCTCAAGCTGGAGCGCGTGGGCAGCTTCCCACATGTGATGAATTTGCGTTTCGATTCCGCGCTGCCATTGCCAGCTGGGTGGGCTGTGAATCGCCCCAAAGCGCGCAAGCTGGTCGCAGGTGCTCCCACTCCGATGGTGATATGCTACGAACCCGCCGTGAACCTGCCAGCGTTGCGCCGGGCCATCGAAGATCTCGCACACACTTTCGGCCAAAGCTATGTGAACAGTGGTCGGTATCTCGCAAGGCTCGCGAAACTTGAGGCTGCCGTCGTAGCTGGAAACAATATCAGCAAGGAATTCATCGCACTTCAGCGCGAGGCTTTGCTCACCAATCCTCTGCTCGATTTCGACGACTTGCTGTTGGTCAAACGCCCTGCCACCTCACCGTCTCTCGGGTTTCCTCGCAACTGGGAAAGCAACTGTTCTCTTCCCGCCAACGGTTATGATGACGAACTCTGTGTATGGTCGTTGAAGGACGTCTCGGCGGAACTACGCACGGTGTTGAAGCCTGGAGGGAAGTTCATCGGCGATGTCGATTTGCATTGGAATGCAAATCGCGTGCTGCTCTCGATGCCTGGCACAAATGGGCGCTGGCAGGTATTTGAACTTCCTCTCCAGGCTGGCAGTTTGCCTCGCCAACTCACAGGTGAACAGCCGGACGTTGACAGCTATGACGCTTGTTATCTGCCCAATGGACGTATCGCGTTTACCTCCACGGCAAGCTTCGTGGGTGTGCCGTGCGTCAACGGCAGCGCACACGTCGCGAATCTGTATGTCATGGGTGACGATGGACGGAACATTCGGCAACTTTGTTTTGATCAGGAACACAACTGGTGTCCAACAGTTATGAATGACGGTCGCGTGCTCTACGCACGCTGGGAATACACCGACACACCTCACTCGAACTCGCGCCTGCTTTTCACGATGAACCCCGATGGCACGAGTCAATCCGCCTATCTCGGCAGCGGTTCGTATTGGCCCAACTCCTTCTTCTACGCGCGACCCATACCAAATCATCCCTCAAAAATCGTCGCGGTTATTGGCGGTCATCACGATCACCCCCGCATGGGTGAACTCGTCGTCTTTGATCCCCAACAAGGCCGGCTGGAGGGTGAACCCGTGGTGCAGCGTATTCCCGGCTTTGGCAAGAAAGTTGAGCCGTTCATTCGCGACGGGTTGACTTTGGAAAGCTGGCCGAAGTTTCTCCACCCCTGGCCGCTGAGCGAAAAGTATTTTCTGGTCGCCTGTAAACCTTCGCCGCGTGCGCCATGGGGAATTTACCTCGCGGACGTGTTCGACAATTTGCTGCCGATGAAACAGTTTCAGGACTCGGCGCTGTTGGAGCCAATCCCTCTCCGAAAAACTCCACGTCCGCCAACCATCCCCGAACGTGTGAACTCCGCCCGCATCGATGGGCTCGTGGTGTTGCAGGATGTTTATGCCGGCGAGGGTATGCGTGGCGTCCCGCGCGGCACAGTGAAATCGTTGCGGCTATTCACCTACCACTACGCCTATCAAGGGATGGGTGGTTTGCTCGGGGTAGTTGGCATGGACGGTCCGTGGGATATCAAACGCGTGCTTGGCACTGTTCCCGTGGAGGCTGACGGCTCG
>CAYSDO010000519.1:0-2481 GCA_964429665.1 uncultured Bifidobacterium sp. | reverse complement strand
GGTACGAACGTGCAGGTGACCACTGCGGGACTGAAACTCGGCATCGGTGCGAGTTCAATCGGGTTTCCATTCGTGTTGTCCGGACCGTTGGGAACAAATCTTTTCATCTGGGGCGCAAGTGCGACGACCAGTGAATTGTTCACCTACAATGGCGCGCAAGAATTGCGGAACAACTTGCGCATTTCCAGCGGACCGCTGGTGTTCAACAGCGCCTTCGATCTCACCTTCTCCGGATTGATCGAACTCAACAGCGGCAACCGCGGCGTCCTCGTCACCAACGGCGGCGTGCTGCGATTCACGGGCGGACTTATCAACGGTACCGGGCTGACCAAACTCGGCCCGGGCACGTTGGAACTGGGGGGGACGAATCATGCCTCGGCGACCTTTTCCGCCGGGCTCTCCATTTTCGGCGGCATGGTGCGGCTGATCGCCAACGATGTTTTACCCGATGTCTCCACGGCGGGAACATTGCGTATGACCAACACGACCGAAGTCTTCGATCTGAGCGGGTTTGGTGAAACAGTGCGCGGGGTGACGGGCGCGGGCGGAAGCGGGAGTTGGAACGGAACACTCGATAACACTGCCGCGAGTACGGTTTCCACGTTCACGCTGGGCGACAACTTTCAATACACCATCGCCGGACAAATCCAGAACTCCGGGCTCAACGCGAAACTGGCTCTGGTGAAAACTGGCACGGGCGGATTGATCCTGACGAACGCGCGCACTTTCAGCGGCGGCATTACCAACGTCAGCGCCAGCCAGATCTTCATCAACAGCACCGGCGCGGCAGGCGTTGGTCCGATCACGCTGGCCCACACCAATTCCGAACTCACCTACAGCGGCGGTGGAACGATGACTTGGACGAACGACATTATTCTGGCCGCAGCGACGAAACCCGTCATCAGCGCCAACGACGGTCAAATTTTGGAAGTTGCCGGCAGCATCAGTGGGCCGGGTGTACTGCGGCGTGATGCCGCCTTTGGCAAACAAGGTCCGCTCATTTATTCCGCCGCGAACACCTTCGGCGGGGGATTTGTCCTTGCGGGTGGCGTCGTCACGTTCGCACATCCGCGAGCGCTCGGCACCGGCTTGTTCAGCATCGGCGATCCGGCATTTTTCGCCGGTGCATCGTTGTTCAGCATTCCCGGCGTGAATTTGTCCGGCGCGAATGCCATCACTAATTCGATCCTGATCAATCGCGACTTCACCGTCGGCGGCACCAATGCCATTGAATTCGCCGGGCCGGTCGTCTGGATCACCAATTCAACGCAACGTTCAATCAATGTCACCAACCTGGCGGGCATCGTCATCTCCGGCCCGATGAGCGGCTACGGCTTCAATAAAACAGGCAGCGGTTTGCTCACCTTCAATGGCGTGTGCAGTCACAACGGCCCCTCCACTGTCAGCGTCGGCCCGATGGCGCTCGGTCCGTCCGGCGAATTCACGGGCGCGACCACCATCCTCGTGGGCGGGAGCGCTTCCTTTGATGTTTCCGCCGTGTCTGGCTTTGCGATAAAACCAACTCAAGCACTTCGCGTCAATGGCGGCTGCAAAGTCACGGGCCACGTGACGATCAACGGGGCATTAACAAACAACACAACTTTTGGTACGGCGACGTTCAGCAATAATCTGACACTCGCCACGGGCAGTACGACCGCCATTACCATCAATCGCTTCAGCCAACCTGGCACAAACATTCTGTGTTTCGGAACCCTGACCTTTGGCGGCAATCTGGTCGTGAACAATTTTGGTGACCCACTTCTGGTTGGAGATACTTTCAAGCTCTTCGGCTTCACCGGAAACCCCGGGGCTTTCGCCAGCGTCACGTTGCCCGCGCTCGACACCGGCCTCGCGTGGAGTGTTGCCAGCCTTTCGGTGGATGGCACCATCACGGTGGTTTCAACAAGTCCGCCACAGCCGCAACTCTCCAGCCCGCAACTTCTCGGTGGTACAAACTTCGTCATTTCCGTCACCGGCGGTGCTGCTAACGGCCAGTTCCGCGTGTTGACGCAGACCAACGTGGCAGAGTCGATGACCAACTGGACGGCAATTTCCACCAACACATATGACCCCACCGGCAGCTTGGTCGTGACCAATCCCGTCAGTCTTGCAGAACCGCAACGTTTCTTCCGCATCATCCAGCCTTGAATTGGAGCGCCGGTCTCCTGCCCGGCTTGTTGATTCAATGCAGTGGATTCACGCCAGGCCAGAAGCCGGCGTTCAGTGTTCTTGGCATTCAAAACTTCGACTCGCCTAAGGCCGCCGGTTTCAGCTAACTTTCCGCCTTGTCGCGTGGAAATTTTTCTTTGCGTTCTCTCGCGGCAATTGGAATTGAAATGATGACAAGTTCAGACATCCGCCAGTCGTTCCTCGACTTCTTCAAGTCGAAGCAACACACCATCGTGCCGTCCTCCTCGCTCATGCCGGACAGCCCCAACCTGCTGTTCACCAATGCCGGCATGAACCAGTTCGTGCCCATCT
>CAYSDO010000518.1:0-2482 GCA_964429665.1 uncultured Bifidobacterium sp. | reverse complement strand
GTTACCGGCTGGACGTGCCTCCTAAACTCCCGGCAACAAATCTCCCGCCGGACCTGCGGCATAACGTCTTTCTCGCATTCAAGGAATCCATCAACAACGTTGTCAAACACGCGAAAGCCACGGAGGTCATAATCAGGTTGCGGATGGATGGCAACAGGTTCACGTTTGAAATTGAGGACAACGGTCGCGGCCCCGCCGAGGCAAAATCAAAGACAGGCAGAAATGGGTTGCGAAACATGCACAAGCGGATGGAAGATGTCGGCGGTTCATTCGCATTCGAACCTGCGCCTGAAAGAGGCACGAGAGTGCGGTTGACCGCGCCAATCGGCAAAAGGGCCTTATGAATTTTTTGGGGCGAGATTGCGACTTTCAAACCAGAAGCCAATGACCACGAACGTTTCCATCGTCGAAGACAACGAGCAATTGCGGGTCACCCTCGCCCGGGTGCTCAACCGCGCCGAAGGTTTCAAGTGCCTGAGTCACTATGGGAGCGCGGAAGATGCCTTGAAGGGGCTTCCCACGGACAAGCCGGACGTCGTACTGATGGACATCAACCTGCCGGGCATGAACGGCGTCGAATGCGTGCGGCATTTGAAACAATCGCTGCCGACCGTCCAAGTCATCATGCTGACGGCATACGAGGACACGGAAAACATTTTCAACTCGCTCGCCGCAGGCGCGTCCGGCTATCTGCTCAAAAGATCCAAGAGCGCCGAGATCATCGAGGCCATCCGCGACGTTCGCTCCGGCGGTTCGCCTATGACCACGCACATCGCACGCAAGGTGGTGCAATCCTTCCAACAGCGCACTGTCATGCCGCTCGCGCCGGATGAGGAGCTTTCGCCACGCGAGCAGGAGGTGTTGAATTGTCTCGCGCAGGGTCTGATGTACAAGGAAATTTCGGACAAACTTGGCATCGGTTTTGAAACCGTGCGCACCTACATCCGACGCATCTACGAAAAGCTCCACGTCCGGACGCGCACCGAGGCGGTGGCAAAGGCTTTAAGAAAATAGTGCAAGCCTTTTGCTTCCGTCCTTCCTGACTGTCACTGGATCGCTGATGTTCTGACAAACGCTTCCATGATTGCCCCATCCGAATCTTCCAGGTTGAACTTGGCTCCGGGCTGATTGAACTCACGCCGCACATAGCCGAGGGCAATGACGCTGCAAAGCGCCGGGGAAAAGGTCGCGCTGGTGATGTATCCGGCTTCCCTGCCTTCGTGAAACAACTTGCCGCCGCGAGCGGGAACCTTGTCGGCTTTGGTTTCGATTCGCAAACCGCAGAATTCGCGGTTCACATGGCCGATGCTGTGAATGCGATTCAAGACCTCCTGGCCAAGATAGCAGCCTTTGGTGTAGCTGATGGCGCGGGATTCGATGCCACACTCGATCGGTATATTCGTCTCGTCCATGTCCGCTCCGAATCTGGGAATGCCAGCCTCAATGCGCACAATCTCGAACGCACTCCAACCGCACGTGCGACCACCGACTGTTTTCACGGCGGCAACCAGTTTGTCTGCGACTGCGGTGAGGGAATTCGTCGGCACAAATAGATCGAAGCCGTTTAGTCGGGCAAGTCCGAGGTCCTGAGTCCAAAGTCCAGAGTCTTTCGCAGTCGTGTCACTACCGTTGTCCATGACTTTGGACTTTGGACTCTGAACTCTGGACTGACTCAGACGCGGATTGCTCATCAAGTAAACATCACCAAGCATCGCGTCAGAAACCTTGCGAGAGGCAAGCGGTTTGTCGGGAAGTTCGGAAAACAATCCCAGAGCACGGACAGCGGCATCCGCTTTCGGCCCTTGCACACTCAGCAGGCAGTAGTGCGGCGCGGCATCCACCACCTGCACGTCATCGGCTACAATGAATTTCTCCAGCCGCTGTCTTACGGTTTCTGCCAGTCCCGGTTCGAAATCAAGCAGCAGTTCATCCTGAAGCGCGAAAATGTTGAGGTCGCTTTGCATTTTCCCCTTGGCGGTTGTCAGCACAGCATAACAACCCTCGCCCGGGCGAATTTTTTTCACATCATTGGTCACCTGACCGTGAAGAAAGCGGACGCGATCCGCACCGACCAGACAAAACCGCCCGCGAAAACTGAAATCGAGAACTCCTGCAGACTCACGCAGCGCATTGTGCTCTGCCGAAACGTCGCCGAAGTCGGCGATCACTTCCATGCCTTGCACCGCGATGAAGCGCGCACGGCAACTTTGGTGGAATTGACGGAGCGGTAATGGCATCAAATCATTCACGCGGACAGCATGGCAGTTTGCTGCAAATCTGCAATGCGCGGCGAACAATCGAAAGATTTTGATTTTCATCCTGTGCGAAGCCCTCAGAATGGAGGGCGACACGATCATGAATTTGAACGACACACAACGAAGCCAGGTCAGCCGAGGGGTGGCTGATGGGATGAAGCTGTCCGAACTCCTCAACACGGTGGCGTCGGAGTCGGCCACTTCTTCGATCAGGCGAAACACATCCT
>CAYSDO010000517.1:0-2531 GCA_964429665.1 uncultured Bifidobacterium sp. | reverse complement strand
TATTCTCTGTCCGTCTCCGGCGAGCAGCCCCGAGGCCAGGATGTTTTGTTACGACAACGGCGGCTTTCTTGCCAACCGCGAAAGTGTGGAGGTGTATAGGAACGACCCGTCGAAAGGCGGCAACGCGCTGCTAAATATAAGCCCAGTTCAAAAGATCGAGTCGCCGCAACCCGCAGCGCAGAATCAGATTGCTAAAGACCCGGTGGAATCCAGCAGCAATCCATCGCAATCCGCCATCTTCAATACGAAGATGCAGGCGCGCAAGGTGAGTCCCGCGCAGAACTACGTGCAGTCAGTGCAGTCACCGGCGGATCAAAACTTCTCGAAAGTCATTCCTGCCGAGGCTGAATTTCGACAACTCATCGGCAATGAACGCGAAGGCATGATGGCGCGGTTTCTTCAAAACAAACTTCGACTTATGTTCTGGCACAGACTGGAGCGTGAACCTCAGTTGGTTTACGGCGTTCAACTGAACATGGATTCAGTGCGCAGCTTGTTGAAAGCCATGTTGAAGGATGCTACCAACAGCCATCGCATCCAGTACACACCTGTTTTCAGCAGAATCAATCGGCTTGGCAATCCTCCTGGAAATAGTGAGGTGCATTCGGAATGGAAAGATGTTCCCAAGGATTTCGCGCTCGTAGTGCTCGACGATGGCGCATCGCCTGTTGCGACAACGGACGACGTGACTGGCTTCCGAACGGGAACTAACCGCAGGGTTAGAATCTTGGAGACAGCGATTGATCTGAAACGTCCTCTGGTTGCCACGGAAATCGGAGAAGCGCTACCACATTGGGAGGTAGCGGCCTATTTGTTGAACCCGGAACAGATCAAGCGGTCGGCGCGAACCATCCAGTTCACGCTCGGTGCATTGATTCTGGTGCTCGTGCTCGCAATTACCATCGGAAGCTGGCTTATTGCGCAGGACATCAACCGGCAGTTGGCGCTGGCGCGGCAGAAGACGGACTTCGTCAGCAACGTGTCACACGAATTGAAAACGCCGCTCACGTCCATCCGCATGTTTTCAGAATTGCTGGCAGAAGGCCGTGTAACGGAGACAGAGAAACAACGCTCGTATCTCAACATCATCACCGCCGAGACCGCGCGTCTGACGCGGCTCATCAACAACGTGCTCGACTTCGCGCGCATGGATCGTGGCGAAAAGAAATACAACATGGCCGATTGCGACC
This sequence comes from uncultured Bifidobacterium sp., assembly GCA_964429665.1. GTDB lineage: Bacteria > Verrucomicrobiota > Verrucomicrobiia > Limisphaerales > JADLHS01 > JADLHS01. Next base: position 1,341 of record CAYSDO010000517.1, on the reverse strand, counting down.
TCGTGGTTATTGCGCGTGAGACTGCGGAGACGTTTCGTCCGCATCTTGAATCTGCTGGGTTTAGGTTTGAAGTGTTGCTTCCGGAATCGCCTGTGCCGATGCGCGCGGATCGTGATGCGATTGCCCAGGTCATCGTGAATCTGTTGTCCAACGCGGAGAAGTATTCCAACGGCGCGAAGGAGATCCGATTGGAATTGGCGGAGCAGTCGCGGGCTGGAGTTCACGCTTCAGCGTGTCCCCCGGACAAGCCAAAGCTTGAACTCCAGCATCTGCTCGCGGAAGTGCGGGTGATGGATCGTGGGCCGGGCGTGGCGCGCGGGTGCGAGGAGAAAATCTTCGAGCAATTTTATCGCGTGGATGATTCGTTAAGCAGCGGTGTTCAAGGCTCGGGTCTCGGCCTGACGCTTGCGCGGCAAATAGCCCGGGCACACGGGGGAGAGGTGATTTATGAGCCTCGCGAAGGTGGAGGAAGTTGTTTTACGTTGCGCCTGCCTTTGGCTCTACGAAATACATGAAAACGAAAATAATGGTTGTCGAAGACGACCCGCACATACTGCTCGGGTTGGAAGAGGTATTAAAAGGCGACGGCTTCGATGTGGTGTCATGCAATCGCGGTGATCAGGCGCTGGCAGCTTTTTCAAAACACCGTCCCGCACTCGTGGTGCTGGATGTGATGCTGCCGGGTCTGAGCGGTTACGATGTCTGCAAGCAGCTCCGCGCGAAGAAAGTCACGACGCCGATTCTCATGCTCACTGCCAAAGGGCAAGAGATTGACAAGGTGGTGGGGCTCGATCTCGGAGCGGATGACTACGTGACCAAACCGTTCGGCGTGCGCGAATTACTGGCCCGGATTCACGCGCTGTTGCGGCGAGGGCAGGGGATTGATGCCGAACTCCAGAACATGGAGGCCGAATTCAAAATAGGTGCCGCGACGGTTAATCCAAAGACGTTTCAATTGCATCGCGGAAAAACAACCGAGGAACTCACGGCCAAGGAAATCAAGCTGCTTCAATACTTCCACGCCCATGCCGGCGATGTTCTGTCACGCGACCGGCTGTTGAACGAGGTCTGGGGATTGAACTATCTCGGCACGACGCGCACCCTGGATCAGGTGATCGTGCAGCTTAGGAAAAAGCTTGGCGACAACGGCGACGAACCGAAGCATTTGCTCACCGTTCACGGTGTGGGATACAAACTCGTCGTGTAGAGATGTGTTATGCGACGACGCCTGCCAGCACGCACTAAGCTTCCGACGCCAGCAATCGCTCCGCTTCAATAGCCGCCGCGCAGCCCATGCCTGCTGCGGTGATGGCCTGGCGATAGACGTGATCCGAGCAGTCG
>CAYSDO010000516.1:0-2531 GCA_964429665.1 uncultured Bifidobacterium sp. | reverse complement strand
TTGTAGCCTCAAGGTGCTTCCGGAACAGCGACAGCGAATCATAAACCCACCAGTTCTCCGCAACACAATTCCAGTTATGGTTTCGGTCAGGGGCATTGTTTCCTTATCACGACACACACACGAAATTAGTCAATCCAAAAATCAAATGCGATCGAGTTTTCTGCGTGTCGTTTAGGTTTTCCATTACCCATTTTGGGCGCTAATTACTGTGTGAACACAGCCCGATGAATTGGCGCTGGATAAGGCACATCAGGACCTTTGGCGACGCACCAGAGAATTCGATTCAATTCATCCTCCGGAATGCGATCATACTCGCTCCAGTCCATCTGCTGAGATTGCAGTGCGTAAGGAGACTTCGCAGTGTTTCGCGCGAACAAATCCACCTTTGGTTTGATGGGGTTGTAGGGAGTGAATTTGGCGGTTTTGCGGAAGCAGTTGAACATCGGGGTCGCACCGGCATCGTACTGGGTCATAGGCGGCAGACCCAAGATAAGCTCCATCGTCCGAATCATGCTGGCTGTCGTGTAGAGCGTGCTGTCCACAAAACCGCGCTTGCAGTAAGGACTGATCACGAAACCAACTGTGCGATGAGCATCCACGTGGTCTGGCCCGTTTTGCGCGTCGTCCTCGATGACGAAGATTGCCATCTCCTTCCAGAACCGGCTGCGCGTGGCAGCTTCGACGATTTTGCCGAGACCAATGTCGTTGCTGGCGACGCACGCGTCAGGCGTAAACGCACCGGGAGTGGTGCCCCGGGTATGGTTCTCGCCGAGCGACATGATGGTAAACCGCGGCAACTCGCCGGTCTTCTCCGCAGAGCGCAGGTCATCAATCCAATTCTGAACTTTGTCCATATCGCGCTCACCAGTCCATTTGCCGCGATTGACCGCGGCCACGCGTTGGGCGCCTTCGCCGTAATTCTTGTAACTCACTCCATGTCGCTGGCACAGGTCCCATAGATAACCCGAGGACGGCGTTTCCATTTCCTCGTTGCCAGGAAGTCGGCCATGCCTCGAATACGACATGATCCAGGAACGTTGGTTGAAATCCGTGGCGATGGCGGCATCGCACCAGCTATGGCCATCCACGCTCACTTCGCCATTGCAATACAGATTATCCAACAGCACGTAATCACGGGCGAGTTGATGATGATTCGGTGTCACATCTTCGCCGAACATCACGAGCTTCGGATCGCCATTGCCGAGTGGCCGGCCCCTGGCATCTTTCAAAGCTCCCAAGACCTGATCGTAAGTCCGGTTCTCCTTGATGATGTAGAGCACGTACTTGATGGCGCACGGCTTGCCAACTTCATCGGGGATGACGGTGTTGCTCTTCATTCCTGCACGGCGCATTGCTGCGGGCGTATAAGGTGAATTGAGGCGAACCTGTTCCGTGTAAGCCGCCATTTGTTTGGAGTCGGGCTTGGTGATAATGGACATCGCGCCTTGAAGCGTCCGCCCGATGTGATCAAACGGTGGGGGCTTGTGCAGTTTCTTCGGTTCCGCCCTTTGCGGAGGCACGTTGGCGCGCGACTTCAAACCTTTGCCATCCGCCACGAACAAAGTCTGATCGTCAGGGCTTACTGCCACAGCGGTCGGATACCAGCCAACTGGAATAAATCCATTAACCATGGAGGTGTTGGGGTTGGAAACATCAACCACCATCACGTTGTTGTTATCGGCGTTGGCGATAAAAAGAGTCCTGCCATCGCCTGAGACAGCAACCGCATCCGGCGTACTGCCTTCGGGCGATTGCGGAAAAAGCGAAGTCGAAATAATCTCGCGTGTCTTGTCCCACAGCCGGCGCGCAGGGCTGGCAGGCACGGGCTCGTCCTCCAAGGTCCTCGTTTGAATGACGTGCACCGTGTTATCACCACTGCATGCCACGAACAATCGTCCATCCGGCGCAAGCACCATGTCGTTCGGGCGGATGCCGACTGTGATGTCGCGCAAGCGACGGTTGGTTTCGGTATCAATCAAACTGACGCTTCGGCTGCCCCAGTTGCTGACATAAAGATGACGGTTATCCGCCCCCATCGCACACGTGTGCGGATGTTGCCCGACCGGAATTCTGGTTTCGAGCGCAAGCGTATCTGCGTTGAGCACCCAGACTTCGTGATTGCCTTCATTGCAAACATAGAGCTTGCCCGTGGTGGGATGAATGACGATCGAACCTAGCGCTGTGATTCCGGCATCATTCGAGGGTTTGACTGACTCTGCGGGTGCTGCCTTGCCATCGGCGTAATTAAAAACGTGGATAACGCCGGAATCTCCACCCGAAACGAAAATGCGACGCCCGTCCTTGCTGAAAGCAAGCCCGTTCCAAGTCTGCGGCAATGGAAGAAACTGTGTTACCAGCTTGCTCGAAAAATCGAATAGCGTCAGGCCGGTATCATTGAATCCGCCGTTCACCGCGAGGAGCATCTTTTTGTCCGGTGAAACCACGAACTTGAGAGCCACATCGCTGATCGCCACCTGTTCGCCCGCAGGAGTTATCCCCCAACCGTTGAACAGCAGATTTTCAGATGGTCG
>CAYSDO010000515.1:0-2543 GCA_964429665.1 uncultured Bifidobacterium sp. | reverse complement strand
CCGCCGTGCCGCCGAGACCGGCCCAAAGAAAGGCTTCAAGGAACGTGGCAAAGAATCCATAAACCTGCGTGGCGAGTTGGCCCGTTTGAGTGTAGGAGGGTGGCACCATGTAGGCGATCGAGCCGCCGAAAGCCCATCCCAGCGCGCCGAAGAACGCGAAATAAGGAACTCGCTTTCGCCAATCCTCACGACCAGACATCAGGGCCGCGGCGATGGCCGCCAAGGCCCCCGGTATCATCGCGCCAGCTTCGTGACCGTAATTGCCCCGGATGCCCCAGCCGATGGACAACGACAATAAAACCAGGAGAACTGACGACATGCGAAATGATGGCGGTCTCATGATGGCTGTCCTCCAGATTTGTCCGTTGCAATCTGAGTCATGGCGAATTCTTACCAAACATGTTATCGGGATGGCGAGACTGGATTGCTGTATTGCGCATGGCTCCGCGCGTTGAAAGACTTTTCATCGACGAAAACGCCCGTATCCTCATGGCATGAGTTTATTGCCATTTGGTTCGATGCCCGCCCACAAGACACGGCGCTTTGTGCCCGCCACCATTGATCTTGGTGACTGGTCCCAGATTGCTCCGTTGTTTGACCGTCTTGAAGCTGTTGCTCCATCTCTCTCGACCGTAGGCGAACTCGAACGCTGGCTGGTGGACTGGTCGGAACTTAGCGCCGCGCTGGACGAGGAATCTTCCCGCCGCTACATCGCCATGACATGCCACACGGACAATGCCGACGCGGAAAAGTCCTTCCTCCAGTTCGTCGAGAAGATTGAGCCTGAACTCAAGCCGCGTCAGTTCCGGCTGGAGAAAATGCTGATGGCGCACCCGCAGCGCGGGGCGTTGCTGAACGTTGGAGTTCAGGCTTCAGCCTGCCCCCCGCCGGACAAGCTAAAGCTTGAACTCCAACCACCACGCTACCAAGTTTTCATCCGCGACGTTCAGAATCACGTTGAGCTGTTTCGTGAGGAGAACGTGTCGCTGGAAACCGAGGAGGCAAAGCTCACGCAGCAGTATCAAAAACTTTCCGGTTCGCTCACAGTCCAGTTTCGTGGTGAGGAAAAAACGCTTGTGCAGATGGGCAAGTTCCTTGAAGAACCCGACCGCGCATTGCGACAGGAAGCCTGGGAACTGGTGGCAAAGCGACGTTTGCAGGAGCGCGACAAATTCGAGGAACAGTTCGATGAGTTGCTCAAGTTGCGCGAACGCATCGCTGCCAATGCCGGTTTCAAGAATTACCGCGACTACGCGTTCCGCCGCATGGGCCGGTTTGATTACACGCCCAAGCACTGCTTTGATTTCCACGAAGCAGTGGAGCGCGAGGTGATGCCCGCCGTGCGCGAACAACAGGCGCAACGGTGCAAGCAACTGGGTCTCGACACGCTGAAGCCGTGGGACATGTCGGTTGATCCTCTGAATCGTCCCGCGCTCAAGCCCTTTGAGAAAGTCGAAGACATGGTCGCCCGTTCCCAGAAAATCTTCGACAAGCTGGACGCTGAACTCGGAGACGGATTCCAGAGGATGCAGGACTTGAAACTGCTGGACCTCGCCAACCGTAAAGGCAAAGCGCCGGGCGGCTACCAATCCACGCTCAACGAATCCCGTGTGCCGTTCATCTTCATGAATGCCGTCGGGCAACAACGCGATGTGGAGACCATACTCCATGAGGCGGGTCACGCATTTCATGCACTGGCCACGCGCGATGAAGACCTTGTTGCGTATCGCAGTGCGCCGATTGAATTCTGCGAGGTGGCTTCGATGAGCATGGAATTGCTCGGCAACGAATTCATCGAGGAGTTTTATTCCACTGGCGATGCAAACCGCGCGCGTCGCACTCATCTTGAAGGCATCGTCGGCATTCTCGGCTGGATTGCGACCGTGGATGCGTTTCAACACTGGATTTACACCAATCCCGGCCATTCCCGTGCCGATCGCGCTGCGGCGTGGAACACACTCATGGACCGTTTTGGCGGCGACGTGAATTGGAACGGCTACGAGGAGGCGCGCGCGCATCTGTGGCATCGTCAACTCCACATCTTCATCCATCCGTTCTACTACATTGAATACGGCATTGCCCAGTTGGGAGCGTTACAGGTCTGGGCCAATTCAAAGCGCGACAAGGCGGGAGCTTTGCGCGACTACAAAGCCGCACTCGCGCTCGGCGGCTCGCGACCATTGCCGGAACTGTTTACCGCCGCCGGTTGCAAGTTCCAATTCGACGCGGCGACAATCAGGCCCTTGATGGAATTGGCTCGGACGGAACTTGCTCAGTTGGAGTGAATAAAACGGTTAGCTTTCCTTGACCGCCCGTTCCGGACGTGGTACAAACAAGGCAGAGCCCTATGACTGCCACCACCAAGCTACTTTTTGGAATAATGCTGTTGGTTCATCCACTGTGCGGCAGCGCAATAACACGGTATGTAAACTTGAGCAATCCGACTCCGGTCGCACCGTTTACAGATTGGGGCACGGCAGCCACGAATATACAGGACGCGATTGATGCGTCTGCGACTGGAGATTTGGTGTTGGTCACGAATG
>CAYSDO010000514.1:0-2544 GCA_964429665.1 uncultured Bifidobacterium sp. | reverse complement strand
GCGCGAACCAGTTAGGCGTCACAAAAGAAAAATTTACGATGAAATCAGTACCATTGAACGCGTTTCCCCGCACGCTCGACCGCCGGGATGGAGTCAAAAAACTTCGCGGCAACAGCCGAGTGCCCGCCGTGATTTACGGCGGCGCGTCCAAGCCCCGCAATCTTGAACTGCTCTCCGAGGAACTCGAAGACCTCATCCACCACACCGCCTCGGACAACATTCTCGTGGATCTCGCCGTGGACAAGGCCAGTCACCTGGCGCTCGTGCAGGAAATTCAGCATCACCCGTTGAATGGCAAAGTGCTGCATGTGGATTTTCACGAAGTCTCCGCCACAGAGAAAGTCACCGTCATGGTGCCCGTTGAAACCACCGGCGAGGCCGTCGGCGTCAAGACTGGCGGCGGCATTCTCGAACACGTTTTGCACAAACTCAAAGTTCGAGCACTTCCGAAAGACCTGCCCGAGCAGCTCATCATTGACGTGTCCGCACTCGAACTCAACAAATCCATTCACCTTGGCGAGATCAAAGCGCCCGCAGGCGTCGAGATTCTCGGCGACAAGAAGACAACCGTCATTTCTGTGAAGGCACCTCGCGCCGAGGAAGAAGTTGTTGCGGAAGCCGCTCCAACCGCTGCTGGCGATGTCGAAATGACGAAGGAGAAAAAGGAAGAAGGCGCGGAAGGCGCTGCTCCGGCCAAGGCTGGCGACAAGGCTGCTCCTGCGAAAGGCGACGCGAAAGCCGCGGCCCCTGCGGGCGACAAGAAGGCTGCCGCGCCTGCCGGCAAAAAGTAATCATTGGGGCATGTTGCCCCTGCCCCGCGCATGGACGATTTGCGGATCATCGTGGGCTTGGGAAATCCGGGCGCGGAATACGCCCGCACGAGACACAACGCCGGGTTCATGCTGGTGGAGTTGCTGGCAAAACGGTGGAAAGCCGCGTGGCGTGCGGAAAAAAAGTTTCAGTCGCAGATTGCACGGACAGAACGGAGCGAAGCGCGGTTGGTTTTGTGCGAACCGCAGACGTTCATGAATGCCAGCGGTGAAGCGGTCGGAGCGTTGATGAAGTTTTATCAGACGCCAGTCACGAAGCTGGTCGTGGCTGTGGACGACGCGGACCTGCCGTTTGGCGAGATCCGGTTGCGGCCCGGTGGTGGCAGCGGCGGACATCATGGATTGGAATCCATCGCGACTCATCTGAGTTCGAAGGATTTTGCCAGGTTGCGCATCGGCATCGGACGCAAGGACGGCTTGCGGGAGATTACCGGTCACGTGCTCGGACGATTGTGCGCGGGCGAGATGGCGATGATGGAAAAGATTTTGGCGCGTGCGGCGGATCAGATTGAATGCTGGATCGCGCACGGATTGCAGAAAGCAATGAGCCAGTTTAACGGAGTCATTGAAGACTCCACCAACGAAGGAAAGAAGCAGTGAAACGATACGAAGGTTTGTTCATTTTGAACACAGCAGGCAAGGAAGATGGCATCAAGGATGCACTCGACAAGATTTCTGCCGACATCACCACGGCGGGCGGCAAGGTTGAAACGGTCCAGAAGATGGAACGCAAGCCTTTCGCACGCGTCGCCGACAAACGCCACACGGCGGGCTTTTACGCGAACGTGATATTCACCAGCGCTCCGGATTCCGTGGCCGCGCTCCGCACCAAATTCAACCTGAGCGACGACATCTTCCGCGTCATCTTCACCGAGTCGCCGGAAACGAAGGCAGCAGCAGCAGCAGCCAGGTAATTTTCCCACCGTCCCATGGCCAGCTTCAACAAAGTCATCATCGCCGGGAATCTCACCCGCGATCCCGAGTTGCGTTACACGCCCAAGGGAACGGCGGTTGCGAAGATCGGCCTTGCCGTGAACCGCACATGGACAGGCGAGGACGGACAGAAGAAGGAAGAGGTCAACTTCATTGACGTTGAAGCGTGGGGACGCCAAGGCGAGGTCATAGCCCAGTACATGAAGAAGGGTCGCCCCCTCCTAATCGAAGGCCGCCTGAAACTCGACACATGGGAAGACAAAAACACCAAGCAGAAACAGAGCAAGCTCAAGGTCGTGCTCGAAAGCTTTTCGTTCATTGATTCCAGGCCCGGCGATTCCGGGGGTGGCGGCGCACCCCCTCCGAGCCGCCCTGCCCCGTCCGCGCCGTCCGCAACAGGGGCAGAAACTCTGGAAGGCGATGGGCCACATGAAGGCGATGACGTTCCATTTTGATTTTAGCGGTTTCGCCCGAAAAATTCTCACGCACCACCCACCACAATTCGATTTATGAAGACTGAAGTTATCCTGACGCACAACATTGTCGGCCTCGGCGGCGAGTCCGACCAGGTCAAGGTTGCCGCCGGCTACGCGCGCAACTACCTGTTCCCGCAACATCTCGCCATTCCCGTGAGCGGCGCCAACAAACGCCGCCTGGAAGCGCTGCGCCAGCGCCGCGCCGAGCGCGAAGCCCACGAGTTCAACACCATGACAGAACTCTCCAAAGGACTCGCCAAGCTCGTCTGCGTCATCAAGGTCAAGGCCGGTGAAGACGGCAAGAT
>CAYSDO010000513.1:0-2592 GCA_964429665.1 uncultured Bifidobacterium sp. | reverse complement strand
GTCTCGCTGAATGATACTCGATAAGGAACTCACAAATGAATGCACCAATCAAACCCGCCAGAAACGCGATGTCCTCTTGGCGCACGTCCTGTGTCTCAACCCAATGACTGAATGGGTCGAGCAAAGCGCGAAGGTCTAACGGCTGGTCTGACGTGTGCAAGCCAATGTCTCGAAGAACATCCGCGAGCATCGGACGAGACTCATCAATGACCTGTTGCGCGCTCATGTGGTCTAACGACCCAAGCTCAGCGACCCGGCACTCAGGACGCTACGATTGCAACCGCGACGCTCACGCCGGGTTCGCTGCAGCGCATGGTTAGGCGCATTATGGAACTTCATCTGGCTCATGCTTGCGTGGTGGATGCTCCGCCTGCCACTTGCCCTTGCGTTCGTCGCAGACAGAGCAAACATAAATCCAAGCGTTGGTCGAAACCTTCTTCCAATTGATGTATCCCGATTTATCGAGTGGAAGGTCGTCAACCATCCTCACGATCTCATCGCACGAATTCGGGAACAGCTTCGCACGCGCATTCGTGTACTGCTGCCACTCCTGCTCATTGTGGCGACAGCAAAGGAAGGTGACAGACACCTGCTTTCTCGTCATCGGCGTGTCGTGAACGCGGCAAACGTGCTTCGCTGCGGCAATCGTCAGCAGCGCACACAAAAAGAAGATGACGAGTCGATATCGCATAAATGGTGCGTATGCGCCTAACGACCCAAGCTCAGCGACGGCCTCGGCGGCGCGGGTGGAGCGCACGGCGCGCTCACGAACTCCCGCGACGCTCGAACGGACGGCGCAGAGGCCGTTCGCTGCAGCGCATGGTTAGGCCGCTCACTTCTTCTTCGTGGCTGACTCATACATCGGAATCACGGTCTTCTTGGCAAAGTCTCGCTGCTGCCACTCGTCGTAAAGGGGGAACGCCTCATACTCGCTGTGGTGTCGCTGCCACCAAAGATAAAGGTCGCCCGCAAAATATGACCGCTCGCCCTTCTTGGAAGTGAAAATCGAAACCTCGCTGCCAACGAGCTTCTCGCAAGCGTGTCCCAACTCCGAATCGTATGCGATGAAACCACCAACCTGCACAACCGCGTAGAAAACCAAACGACTCGGCGCGCGCTTGTCGCCCTGCGTGAGCGCCTCGGCAAGCTGCTGGTGAAATCGCGGTGTGTCTCGCTTGAGCTGCGGAACTAGCTCGTTCGCACCCTGCGCGAAGCGATCCCAAGTCCCCAAGTATCCGTCAATGAAAGCAAAGTCCGGTGACGAACTCTTGCTGCCACAGCCGCCGGTGAAGAATGAAAAAATCATCAGTGCGAGGATTGAGATTCGGATACACATGGCGCGTCGAGCGGCCTAACAGTATGATTGAGCAACTGGTTTGTCGTTAAACACAGTCATAGGTTGTGGGTTGATTTTGATGGTTTGGGCTTGGTGTGCAAGGCTTTTCTTGAAATCTGCGTTCTATTATTGGACCGGGAAAAACAACATGCTCGGTTCTGTATCCGTAATGGGCAGCGAGCCGCTTCCGAGTCAGGGCGCGCGCAGTACACGGAAGTATTTTTCGCCCGCGCCCGCGCTTGTATCCCATGTCATTTGAGACGACAGCGAGACGAGGTTTGATGCCGTCACCGTCCAGATCGTCAGATTTGTGCTCGTCTCGATCTGGAACTTTCGGCCTACGAGCGCGGGCCAGTTCAATGTCACGATCTGGTTGCTCAAAGCCAGCGTCATCCTCAATGGAGGATCGGGGTAGTTGAACACCATCACCACCGGCAGATGATCAGACGCCACGATGTCGTCGTTCGTCTGGAGCGGCGGCGGCGGTGATGGCAGCAGGTCCGTGCGAAACACCTGGCTGTTCACGATATTCGAACTGAGCACGACGGCTGGCAGCACGTAATCGAATCGAGCGTCGAGGCTTCCCTGGATCGAGTGTGTGAAGTTTGACAACGTGAAAGGATTCAGCGGCGTGGTGAGATGCAGACCGGTCGGGGTGGAAATCAGGCGTTGAATTGGTTGGTTGTTGTGGCTCATCGGCAGGGCGATGTCCTCGTTCAAATCGCCGGTGAGCAGATAAGGACGCCAGCCATTTGTGGGGGTGAAAACCGTGGCGAAGAAATTCGAGATCGCACTGCACTCGGCTGCGCGACGATCCTGGGCGTCTCCGTCGGAAGCAGACTTGAGATGCGTGGTGAAAACGTGCAGCGGCTCGGTCGCCCCCGGCACGGTGATTTGCGCCTCAAACAAATCGCGCGTGTAAGTGCCGTTGTAACCGAAGTTGGTGAGGCTTGAGTTCTCCAGCCACGATTGGGATCGCGTGATCGGGAACCGGCTGATCACGCCACTTCGCAACACGCCGTCCGTGCCGGGACTCACCGCAAGTTGATACGTGGGAAAGAAAGCAATCATCCAGTTCGTCATCTCGTAACGCAGGCCATTTGGAATTTCGTTGAGCGTGATGACGTCCGGACCGAGGTATTGCAACTGCCGCGCGATGGCCTGCACCTGCGCGGCGTTGGTGCTCCAATCGGCGGCGAAGTTGCCCTTCACGTTGTAGTGAACAAGCGTGAGCGTGCCGCCGGCATTGGGCTGAA
>CAYSDO010000512.1:0-2594 GCA_964429665.1 uncultured Bifidobacterium sp. | reverse complement strand
GTTTGGCAGGTGACCATTTGTTGGGCCAAGGGCGGGCAGATTGGTCAGCTCGGTATGAACCGTGTAAAAAATCCCGTTCGTCGCGTAGTCCGGATCGAAGGCAAATGTGACGAGGCCGCCGCTATAGCCCGGACTGTTGTCAAATCTAGGGAAGACTTCCTCGAAGTTGATATAAGTCGTGAACGATTTGGACGTCCTGTCGAGAATGTACAAATTGCGATTGAGGTCACAGACGAAGAAACGGGATGCGGACAAAGGTGCGTTGGTGGGTTCAGGTCGCAGGAAGTTCACCCGTCCCAACTGCCCACCCAGATTGATGGTTGGTGGGTAAATGCCCGTCGTCGCGCTCGATAGTGGCAGGCTCGCGTATTCCTCCAGAACAACCGTCGTGCCGTCCTTTGCGATTTGAGGTGATGAAGGATACTGCGCGAGCGCGGTCCAAGTGGCCGTAACAATCCCGCAACAAGCTGCTGTCTTCAATAGACTGACGTTTGGGTTCATTGACAGAAAGCATGTCAAACTTCCATGGACGCTTCAACCATGCATGTCCGGGAAACTTCCGGCTTTCCTGAGTTCCAATTTTGCCTATCGTCTTGGCCGCGATGTTTTCCGAAATCAAATCAGTCCACTTCGTCGGCATTGGCGGTACGGCGATGGCTGCTGCTGCCGTGGCCATGTTGGAAAAGGGTTTTACCGTCACCGGTTCCGACAGCAATGTCTATGAGCCGATGGCGTCGTTCCTCGTGAGCCGCAAGATTGCCGTGATGAACGGCTATGCGGAGAAGAATCTCGCGCACAAGCCAGACCTCGTCGTCATCGGCAACGCCATCTCCCGCGGCAATCCTGAAGCGGAGTTTGTGCTGGATCACAAACTGCGGTTCTGTTCACTGCCGGATTTGTTGCGCGAGTTTTTTATCCGTGGTAGACGCTGCCTTGTTGTCGCCGGCACGCATGGGAAAACGACGACGACGTCTCTGCTTACGTGGGTGTTTGAGCACAATGGGCTGAACCCGAGTTATCTCATTGGCGGCATTCCCAACAATCTGTCTCAAGGCGCAAGGTTTACCGGCAGCGAATGGTTCATTATCGAGGGCGACGAATACGACACCGCATTCTTCGACAAGCGCAGCAAGTTCATCCACTACCTGCCCGAGGTCGCCATCGTGAACAACATCGAGTTCGATCACGCGGACATCTTCGCGGACCTCGCCGCCGTGCAGAAGACCTTCAGCCACCTCATCCGGCTCGTGCCGCGTAACGGGCTGCTGCTTGGCAATGGCGACGACCCGAACCTCGCGCCGTTCCTCAATGTGAATTTCTGTCCCGTTAAACGCTTCGGCCTCGGCGAGAACAATTCAATTCGCGCCACCAACATACGACTCGGCCCGACGGCGAGCGAGTTTGAGATTCCGAGCGCAAAGTTTCATCTGAACATGGCAGGTGAGTTCAATGTTCGCAATGCGCTCGCAGTCGTGGCTGCGGCGAAACATTGCGGGCTGTCAAACAAACAAATCCAGTCCGCATTCGACACGTTCACCGGCATCAAGCGTCGCATGGAAGTGCGGGGTATTTCTGGTGGCGTCACGGTGATTGACGATTTCGGGCATCACCCGACTGCGATTCGCGAAACGCTTGCGGCGTTGCGGTTGAAGCACCCCAATGACAAACTCTGGGCCATCTTCGAGCCGCGCAGCAACACCACACGCCGCAATGTCTTCCAGAGCGAACTTGCGGTGGCGTTCGCGGATGCGGATGGGGTGATTATTTCCCAGGTCGCGCGACTCGAACTGCTCAAGCCCGAGGAACGGTTGAACCCGGATCAACTGATCGCCGACCTCAAAACAGCAGGTAAGAATGCGGCGTATCTGCCAGACGTGGATGCCATCGTCGCGCACGCGGGCACGCACGTTCAACCTGGCGATGTTGTGTGTGTGTTCAGCAACGGCGGCTTTGGTGATATTCACCAGAAGTTGCTGGCGCGGTTTGGCCGGCGTTAAATGGCGAGTTTTTGAAGGGTTGAGGTTGACCCCGGCGATTTCCCAGCCAGAATCAGCGGCGTGAGCACGGAGAACATTGCCGCCATCATTCAGGATTTACGACGTCACCTGGCGTTGTGCCAGGAAATTCTTGGCGTGGTGGAGAGCGAGAGCGAAGCGCTGCGCGAAGCAGAGGGCGCTTTGAATTTTACCGCGTACCAGGCCAAAAAAAACTTGCTTCCCCGTCTCGACCAGTCGCTAAATCAAATCCGTGAGCATCGTTCCACCTGGCAGAGATTGGAGGCGGCGATGCGTGCGCGATTTCCGGAAGTGCCGGCGTTGTTGCGGCAAAACCAGGACCTGATCATGAAGATCATTGTTTTGGACCGGGAGAACGAGCAGGCGCTGTTGAGGCGCGGCCTCGTACCGCCGCGTCACCTTCCGCCGGCCAGCCGGCAGCGTCCGCATTTTGTTGCCGACCTTTATCGCCGCCGGTCAAAGTGAACTGAGACGACATAACACCGGGCTGAGACCAAGAACACCATGCCGATAGAAAAAATCATTGTCCTCGAAGACGACCCGATCATTCGCTAGAGCCTGGAAACGCAATTGCGCCAC
>CAYSDO010000511.1:0-2619 GCA_964429665.1 uncultured Bifidobacterium sp. | reverse complement strand
GCCATTTCCCAAGGTCGTCCAACGCGATGTCGAATTCCTCGAACATGCGGACGACCACGGCCACGACCACACCGATGAATGGAAGGCGCAACTTGTTCTGGCGATTGCCTGCGGCGCGCTTGGATTGGTGGCAGCGTACGTAATGCCCGAGCAGTGGCGGACTGCGATTTTTGTTTTGAGCTATCTCGCCGGGGCATGGTTCCCAGCCGAGGAAGTCTGGGAACGCCTTCGCCAGCGCGCAATTGATGTTCACTTTCTCATGCTGGCTGTCGCCATCGGCAGCGCGAGCATTGGCGCATGGGGCGAGGGTGCGACGCTGTTGTTTCTGTTTTCCCTTTCCGGCGCGCTGGAGCATTACGCGCTTGGCCGGACACAAAAGGAAATCCGTTCGTTATTCCGTGACGCGCCAAAAACCGCCACAATTCTTGATGCACTGGGAAACGAGCAGGAGGTCAATGTCCAGTCGCTCGCCGCGGGAATGCGCCTGCTGGTCAAACCTGGATCACAATTTCCTGTGGACGCGGAAATCCTCAAAGGCAACACGGCTGCCGATGAATCGAACCTCACCGGCGAAGCCGCACCCGTGGAAAAGAAGATTGGCGACACGGTTCTCGCTGGCACCTTAAATCTCTGGGGCGCGGTGGAAGCTGCGGTGCTGCGTCCGGCTGCCGAAAGCGCGCTGCAAAAAATCATCACGCTCATCAAGGACGCACAACAACAAAAGGCGCCTTCGCAACAATTCACCGATAGATTCAGCACATGGTACACCTACAGCGTGCTGGCGCTGTCGGCGGCCATGTTCTTCGTGTGGTGGCTTGCTTTCAATCTGCCGCCCTTCACATCCACGATTGAATTGAAAAGCGCGTTCTACCGGACAATGACGTTGCTGGTCGTGGCGTCACCGTGCGCGCTCGTGCTTTCCATTCCATCGGCGGTTCTGGCGGCGATTGCGTGGGGCGCGCGGCATGGCGTGCTGATTCGCGGCGGCGCAGCGGTGGAAAAGCTCGCTGATGTAAATGTTGTTGCACTCGACAAAACCGGCACGCTCACCACAGGCGAATTGCGTGTGGAGAAGGTTGAAAGCTTTCCGGAAGGACGCGAATCGGAAATTGCGCGGCTTGCATTCTCGCTGGACCGGCTTTCAACTCATCCCTTGGCCCGGGCCGTGACGCGCCACGGCAAACAGCAGGGCTTCACTCCACTCGAGTTTGCGCACTTTGAGTCCGTGACAGGTCAAGGTGTCAAAGGCCGCTGCGAAGTTGGGGAGTGCTTTTTGGGCAGACGTGAATGGGTTGAATCGCAGCGACGATTAGTGCTCCAGCCTGGTTCTGTTTCAATCACTCCATCAACCGATGCGAAGATCGTTCCCCCAAGCGATCCAGGTTTCTCCGAAGTCTGGCTCGCTCAGGCCGGGTTGCTCGGTCGCATAATTCTGCGGGACGATATTCGTCCGCAGGCTCAAGGCGTGGTGGACGAGTTGAAACGCTGCGGATTGCGCACGGTGGTGCTGACCGGAGACCGACATGCAACGGCGGAGTTCTTGAAAACCACTTTGCACCTGGATGAAGTCCGCAGCGAACTCAGACCCGAAGAAAAAGTCGCAGCGATCAAATCATTGAGCGACGCAGGTGATCGGGTGGCCATGATCGGCGACGGCGTGAACGATGCGCCAAGTCTTGCTGCGGCGCACGTCGGAGTGGCAATGGGTGCGCGCGGTTCAGATGCCGCGCTGGAACAAGCCGATGTGGTTTTGATGCATGACCGGTTGGATAACTTTCTCGCCGCCTATCGTCTCAGTCAGCGGGCCCGCCGGATCATACGACAAAACCTTGTCGTATCACTCGGTACAGTTGCAGTGTTGGTGTTGTTCGCGTTGATTGGAAAGATCCCGTTGCCGGTCGGTGTGATTGGTCATGAAGGGAGCACGGTTGTGGTGGTGATGAACAGCCTGAGATTGTTGTTCGGCGGCACTTCCATGCGATCAAGTAGTGCGAAGTAAGATGAGTCGCGGACACGACTGTCCATGCCCTGTCAGTTGCGGGGCAGCTTTTCGCGATAGTGCGTTGGGGACTGGCCCGCGAGTTTTCTGAACACGCGGTTGAAGTGAGTCAGCGATTGGAAACCCACCTGGTAGGCGATTTCGCTCACGCGCAGGTTCGGATTGAGCAGGAGATTCTTCGCCTTCTCCACACGGATGCGGGAAAGATATTCCGTAAAATTCAAACCCGTGGCCTTCTTGAACAGCTTGCAAAAATAAAACGTGCTCGTGTTGACAGCGCGTGCGACGTCGCCGAGTGAAATTTCATCCGCCTGGTGTTCGGCAATGAACTGTCTTGCCCGCGTGACAGCGGGTGGCTCGGAGTTCGCGCTAAGAACCAGCAACTGGTTGCTCACGAGCGAAAGGTGCTGCGCGAAGATGGTCAGCAGGCGCAGAACTGATTCGTATTGTTGCGGCGAGATCACGCGCGTTTGAAAATACGCCTCCTCAAGCCGCCGCAAGTCCACTTTCCAGCCCCAGTCCACAAGTTGCTTCGCAGTCTTGCCGAATTGGGAGCGAGTGGGTTTCTTCAGAAAAACCTGGCCGGTCTGGAGGAAACCGAGCAATTCCTCACCCACGGA
>CAYSDO010000510.1:0-2623 GCA_964429665.1 uncultured Bifidobacterium sp. | reverse complement strand
CCGCATGCCCGTTGGCGCATTCATGTGCGATCCGGACATGCGCATCAGTGGATGGAATGCCGCCGCGCAGAGAATTTTCGGATACACTGCCGAACAGGTCGAGGGCCGTACACCGCAGGAACTGCTGTTCAAACCGGAGGACAGCGCCGACGCGGAAAAACGCTTCGCAGACATGGCTCTCACGGGCGAACCCTCCCGCAACGTCACCCGCTGCATTGCCAGGGACGGCAACGTCGTCATCTGCGCCTGGACGACAACCACGCTGCTTGAGCCGGATGGATCCTTTGGTGGTTTCATCGCCATGGTCGAGAACTTCACCGAACAGATGCGGGTGGATCAGGAGCGCGCTGTAATGGAGACACAGATGCGCGAAAGCGAGGAGCGTTTCCGCCAGCTCGCCGAATCGATCCGCGAAGTTTTCTGGATGAGCAACGTCGAGAAAACACGCATACTCTACGTCAGCCCCCGCTACGAAGAAATCTGGGGACGCACCTGCGACTCACTCTACAAGTCCCCGCCGTCATGGGCGGAATCAATCCATCCCGATGACTGCGCACGTGTCCTCCAAGCAACAAAGGCAAACCAACTGCTGGGCCAGTACGATCTTGAATTTCGCATCGTGCGCCCGGATGGTACAGTTCGATGGATTCGCGACCAGGCATTCCCGGTCAACGACGGCACCGGACGCATCACGCGCATCGCCGGCGTTTCCGAGGACATCACCCAGCGCAAGAAACTTGAGGATCAGTTGCGCCAATCGCAAAAAATGGATGCCATTGGCCAGCTTGCAGGCGGTGTTGCACATGATTTCAACAACATTCTCACCGTCATTCACGGTAACGCCTCGCTGTTGCTGGAAATACAAGGAAAGAATGCGGACGTGGCCGGTTTCGCGCATCAAATTGTCCATGCCGCTGAACGAGCCGCCGCGCTCACCCGGCAGATGCTCATGTTAAGCCGCACGCAGGTTTTGCACCTTGTCACGGTGGATGTCAACGAAGTCGTCACACGGATGAACCGAATGTTTCAGCGCATAATTGGCGAAGATGTCGCGTTGGAATGCAATCAGGCTGATACGGCCCTGCTGATCCGCGCCGACACCGGCATGATCGAGCAGGTGCTGCTCAATCTCGTCGTCAACGCGCGTGACGCCATGCCCAGGGGTGGACGTCTGAAGATTGTAACCGACCTCGAACGCGTTGACTCTGTCACAGCCGCACAATACGCGGATGCAACGCCGGGGCCGCATGTCGTTTTGACCGTCACCGATTCAGGCATTGGCATTCCTGCCGAGGACTTGCCGCACATCTTTGAGCCATTCTTCACAACGAAGGAAGCTGGCAAAGGCACGGGGCTTGGTCTGGCCACCGTCTATGGCATCGTCAAACAACATCACGGCTGGTTGGCTGTGCAAACAGCGCCAGGTCAGGGAACCACATTCAAGATTTATCTTCCTGCCACGGATGGACAGACTGCGAACACTCCCATCGCCACATCATCTCAATCCATGCCAAAGGGCAGCGAGACGTTGCTCGTTGTGGAGGATGAGAGAGCCGTGCGCCAGCTTGTTTCCAATACTCTCGAACATTGCGGGTACAAAGTTTTCACGGCGGCGACCGGCAGGGACGCGTTGGAGGTCTGGGAAAAGAACAAGGATCACATCCAGCTCCTGCTCACAGATGTAATCATGCCGGACGGCATGTCCGGCACCGAACTGGGTGGGAAACTGGTCATCGAAAACCCGAAATTGAAAATCATCTACACAAGCGGTCATGGACAGAAGGCGCTCGAAAACACGGACAGACAACACCACACCGAGTCGTTCATTCAAAAGCCGTACAGCCTCCAGCAAATCGCCACGCTCATTCGCACACGCCTCGATGAACCGAAGGCCGAACTCCTGCAACAGCAGGATGCATCGCTCCGGTAGCCAGGGTTATTCCCGTGTCGGAAAGTGACCGGCGCTCCATCCACGCAAATCCGCCTGACACTCTTTCCCCGTTCGCGCCTTTACCGGGCGGCAGGGCGACTTTCCATTCCAAAGTCTGTGGCTACGAATGGGAATTGCCCGACGCCAATTGATTGTCTAACCTCACGCTGACATTTTTGAGCCGAAGCCATCATTGGAAATGAAAAAAGACGAACAGAAAGTCCACATTGAATCAGCCGAGACGATTGACGCCGCCAGCGCGACCGCTGACGCCTCCATTGCCGTTGCACCACCGTTGCCACTCACTCCGGAGCAGATTGAAGAGTTGAAAGCCCGTGCCATCAAGGGCGATGAGAACTGGGAACGCCTGCTCCGTACCACGGCGGATTTTGACAATTTCAAAAAACGAGCGGCTCGCGAACGACAGGATGCGATCAAGTTTGCCAACGAAAGCCTGATTCAAAAACTGATCCCGGTGCTGGACAATTTCGAGGTCGCCACCGCCGCCGCGCAGAACAGTTCTGCGGACGGACTCAAATCGTTGCAGGACGGCGTCAACATGATACAGTCCCAGCTCCGCTCCGCTCTTGTTGAAAACGGCCTTGAAGAAGTGGATGCAACGGGCAAGCCGTTCGACCCCAATTTGCACGAAGCGGTGTCGCAGCAGGAATCCGCCGATGTGCCTGAGGGCCA
>CAYSDO010000509.1:0-2627 GCA_964429665.1 uncultured Bifidobacterium sp. | reverse complement strand
AGGGTTCAGCAAGACGGAACGCATGGTTCGCGGACTCGGCCTGGAGATTCTGCTTCAACACACGTGGGATGCTCTGCCATTCTGTCGGCTGGAGCGATGGCGTTGCATCCACGCTCACCTGCACCCGCCCTCCGGATTGCACCGTCACGAATCCGCGTTGCAGATTCACGTCTCCAGCCAACACACCCCGTAGCGTCGCCTCCGTAGCGGCATCAGGGACAAGCATCTGATAGTTCACCTGAAGCAAATACTGCCCGATGACCCGTCGCTGCAATTTCACCTCCCATTGTTGCAGACCGTTTGTCACCACTCCCTGCGTCTGAAGTGAATCCGAAAGTTGGTCACCAGCGAATCTGACGCTTTCAGCATTTGTCGGCAGCCAGACTCGAAACGATTTCAGTCCGGTATTCTCAATTTGATACTGCAAGTTGGCTGCAACCTTCACCAGTGCCTCGTTCACCGTGGCGTGTTGCAGACTTGTAACTTGAATCCAAGGGTCAACCTGCTCGATGTCGAGCGCGAGCTTCCAAGGCGATTGCAGGACTCGAAACGCCAGCACGCCCTTTTGTCGGACACCGGATCGCTGAGGATCAAGCTGGGACAATCCATCAGTCGTCGCGGCCTGCAACTGCATTCCCTGCTCCGGCACAACAAGCAATGTGCCTTGCTGCTTGCCCGCCTCACGCAGAACCAGTTGCGGCACGGCCCACGCGCGCGCGGACTTCACTCCCGGCCCGGCGAGGTTGATCGATAGCTGCTGCCGCCCTTCTGTCTTGCCTCGAAGATTCAACGTGATGACACGTCCCTCGGTGGACTTCAGTTCCGTCCAATGGCTCAACGCGGCACCACTGATGGACTCAACATCGAAGCCTGTGGGCAGAAGGAAGCTCAATTTGAAGATGCCGGCACGGGTGATATCCACTGTTAGACTCGATGCCAAAACCGTACGGTCTTCGCCAAGCGAAAGTGTGTCCTGTGTTTCCACGCGAATGTCCGGCTCGACGGCGGATGCCTTCAGCACTGCCGTGGAAGCCGCGTCCGAATAACGAAACGCACGACGCACGGTGAGACCCGTTATCTGCCCGGCAAGGGTCGGCGCGACATTTCCTGGAAAATCCTCCAGATTGATAGGCGAAAGACCCGGCGCAGTCACGGTGTCCAACTGCACTTCGTTGCCGGTTGCAATTCCGACCACACCAATCTGTCCGGCAGAGGCGTCCACGGAAAGCAACCCTACGGACTGTTCAAATGGCAGCGTCCCGCTCGCCACCTGGGATCGCACCACAAACGCGAACGGACGCGATTGCGGCCGCACGAGTGTGATGCGGAGTTTTCGGGCATCCGGATCAAATCGCCAAAGCGAAACCAACTGGACCATTTTCTGATCCGCAACTTCCGAGTTTTGACTTCCGACATCAGTAATCGTCGCACCCTTTGGCACATCCAGAACCAGTTCGCTCAACTCACCCTGCGCGGGACGGATCGAAACAAAATGCACGCCTTCGATCACTCCCGCCGAAGGCACGTAAAGCTGCAACAGCTCT
Organism: uncultured Bifidobacterium sp.; assembly: GCA_964429665.1. Lineage (GTDB taxonomy): Bacteria > Verrucomicrobiota > Verrucomicrobiia > Limisphaerales > JADLHS01 > JADLHS01. The sequence continues at coordinate 1,083 of CAYSDO010000509.1, read as the reverse complement.
GCGTAGAACACAGTCTTCTCGCGTTTTGCATCACGGCTGCGTGGCTTCCACCCGATCCACGCGTCCGCCACGGGCGACAGAACGAGCGTCGCGACGGTGTTACTGCCCGCGAGTTCCCGTTGCACAGACACCGACTGCGACGAGAACACATCCACGTCCGAGCCTGTCACTGTCAGACTGACCTGGTTGATGAGTCCGCAAATTGTCGGCAGCGAGAATCCACTTTCGCCACCGCGTTTCGTGGTTTGCAACTGATATTGCATCTCAAAGTCGAAAGTGCCCGAACGCAAAGCTGTGAGTTGATGGACTCGCCTGCCGTTCACATCCGTCTGGTCAATCTTGAACGCATCTTTCACATTGGAAAACCGCGTCAGCACGGCAGGCTCGATGAGGAGCGGCAGCGTCGCACCCTTCTCCGCCTGCCAGCGCAACCTGGCTGTGACGGTTGCAAACTCCTCGTCAATGCGAACCTGTTGCACAATGGACTCGAGACCCGCCGAGAATTGTCCCGCACTTTGCATCAATCGCGGCTGCGGTGTGGAATTCGATTGCACCAACAAAGCAGCCGGAGCATCTGCTGAGGCGCGATCGGCGCAGAGTTGAAGCAATGCGATCAAAACCAAAGCCGCCGTCGCCGCCGCACCGCTGCCTTCAGCAATGGACCGGCCGGGCAAAGACCACAATCTTCGAAGAGCCGGAATCAAGAGTTGAATGAAAACAAACGCGCCGATCACGATGAAGAACCACACCGCGCCGTTCTGTGAACGCAACGCGGCCCATGCAAGCACAACCCAACCGAGAACTTTGGTGAGGGACTTTCTCCACCCGGCCTCAGATGACCAACCTGCGACAAACAAGACAACCGCGACCAACGCGGGCCATGCACCGACCGCGAAGCTGAAGCTGGATGTTTTCACCGAGACATTCATCACCACCACGCTCAACGCGCTGCCCTCCTGTTGGACAGGCGCAAGAAAAGTGACATCGCCTGGGATGTCAGTGGGAAACTCGCGTGCCGTTCCGACAATTGCGAGGAACACCCCCGACGCCACAACCACAGCCACAACACCAAGCAGGCTCCCA
>CAYSDO010000508.1:447-2632 GCA_964429665.1 uncultured Bifidobacterium sp. | reverse complement strand
TTCGGTCGAGATAATCACGAAGTTCGCCGCAGGTGCGATCAAACCATTCGACGCACGCCCAGTAACGCGCGACCGGTTCGCTTGGTGCGACCGTGAGATATTTCTGCAACAAATCATCCGGTGGTGTGTGCGGCGCATGTGGCAGCATCGGCGCATACCACACGAAAAACGGCCTGTCTCCTGACTGCTCAATGAATTTGTATATGGGATCAAGCCCTTCGCGTCCGATGGCGAGACCGGCATCTCCGTGCCTGCTGCCCTTGGCCGTGCCTTGTGTCATTGAATGCGTGAAGCCCGCAGTCTTGATTGGATCACCTTCCCACCACTTGCCGGTTTGCAGCGCGACGTAACCGCGCGAAACCAGATCGCGCACGAGATTGGGCTGGCGGGCGAAATTGTTGATGACGGTGTCGTAATAGATCGTGTATTTCGTGTCACCTCGCGCCGACATGGCGTTGACGCCTTTATCCGGCAGTGTGGGATCGTTGCCGGTGACGCCGTGCTGATGTGGGTAAAGTCCAGTCGCGATACTTGCCAACGATGGTCGGCAAAGTGGCACGGGCGAATAGCCGCGTTCGAATACCAGGGATTGTGCCGCAAGACGGTCGAGCGAAGGCGTTGCAATGTGCGGATGCCCCATGAACCCGTAGTCATTCCAGCCCTGATCATCCGAGATGATGAAGATGACGTTCGGCTTAACGGGCACTGCAACCGCACCAAGCACGACGGCGAAGAAGTACACCACAAAGACCAGTGCGCGACGGATTATTGGATCAAGGAGCACATGGAGATTATTTACCGAATCTGAATCTGTGCGCCAGCGGAAGTTCGATGATGAAATTGGCGACCAAGTCATTTCGCCAAGGTTGGTTGCGCGATCCCTCCGCCTATTTCGATGCTCCCGACGATTGGGGCTGCGTCAGCGCTTCATAGACTTTCTCCGCAGCCTTCGCACCCTTTGCATCCGGCGGATACACATCGAAGACCTGTCCCGTTTTATTGACCGCGCGGTATTCCACGGATTTGCGACTCACATCCACACACCAGAAGTGTTGCAGACTTGCGGCCTTGGTTTCATACCAGCGGCGTTCGGCGACCACTGGACGGGCGCCCATGCCCCAACAACCGTCCCCGAGATAAAGCGTGCCGTCGGGATTGAGTTTGTTCTCGCGCAGTGGCGGCGTGCGTTTGAAAGCGTGATCGTGGTTTTCAAATGCAACTGTCAAATGGTGACGATCGAAGATGGGCAGCCAGGCTTGTCGGCCCGCAACGGAGCTGGGACCGTCGTAACCACGAACGCTGGGATACATGGGCACATGATACACCGCCATCCGATGCGGCACATTGCGGTGCGCGGTCAATTGAGCATCGAGCCACTCAGTCTGTTCGCCGTCGTGCGGACTGAGATGCCCGGAATCGAGCAGGAAGATCGCAAGATTCTTCCCGAAGGTTCGCGCGTGATAACTTCGCTCGCCAGCCTGGGCAAAGTAGCGGAGATAAAAACGAGAGTTGGTAGGCGTCATGCCACCACGGACTTCGTGGTTGCCGATGGCCAACACCATCGGAATGGTGTAGCCGGCGGGAGTGATCATGTTGGTCTGCCAATGATCGAGCCACACGTCCCACCTCGTGTAGTTCGTGAGCATGTCGTTGGCATAGGCGAGATCACCACCCACCACACCAAAGGCCGGAGAACATTTTGCCGCCTGCTGCAACAACGTCGCCATGTCGGGACCGACTCCCATGTCGCCCCCGGTAACAAACCGCAGCTTCTCCGAGCCTGCGGATACCGTGCGAAATTTGCGTTCAGATGTGAACCCTTGCTTCGGATTACCGGCAATGAAGTAATAAGTTTGACCCGGTGTCAGATTTTCCAACTCAACCCAATGAATTTCTCGGCCGTCCTCCAGGCCCGCTATCTGATGCGAACGTCCCACCGCCATGAACCGGTAATCGTCAACGCGCCCGCTTCGGGGTTTCGTATCGAAATGCACGATGCTCGCGCCGCCAGATTCGAACGTCTGATAGTTTACCGTGATCGTGCGGCTGGTATCGCCCTGCCAGGTAAGATAAACATGCCGTGGCGCCGCAGCGCTCGACACCGCAATCAGCGACACGAGCACCACAAGATAACAGTGCATGGTTTTGAGCATAGGTTTGAAGCACATGATAATTGGCGTGGAAG
>CAYSDO010000508.1:0-437 GCA_964429665.1 uncultured Bifidobacterium sp. | reverse complement strand
AGCACTTGGTTGTGAGCCTCGCTCTGGCGCGGGAAGCGGATTGATCCTACCGGGTTCTACCAACTGGGCGCGCGTTATTACGACGCGGCGGGCGGACGATTTCTCTCGCCTGATCCGGTGGGGCACGCAGGCTCGTGGGACCTCTACAGTTTTGCCAATGGCGATCCTGTGAATCAATTCGACCCGGATGGGAGGTTCGGCAAGCCGATGGGCCAGAGCAGTGGCGGTGGGTACAGCCATATCGCGGAGCAGGTGGAGCGGGAGCGGCAGTTCATTGCGGGGGCATCCGAGGTGGTGAACATGATCCCTGGCGTGGGCGGACTCAAGATGTGGGCTGAGATGAACACCGGCACAGACCTGTTCACCGGCGAAAGACAATACGCCAACGAGTATTGGCAGGCGACAAGTGTGTTCCTGAACTTCCTGTCGGGAACATT
>CAYSDO010000507.1:0-2639 GCA_964429665.1 uncultured Bifidobacterium sp. | reverse complement strand
CACATGTTCAGGGAAACGATTTCGTCGCCCGTGAGCGGGTGTACCTGCCCTGCCCCGTCGGTGTATTTTGCCCGCGCGCCGTCAGGTTCAATCTTCGTCAACTCGGTCACCGTCTCCAGAAATCCAACGGGTGATGTTTTGCACACCCCACGCGCCACGCTGCCAAACTCGGAGAGCGTGTTACGCAAAACGAATCCCACCATCGAGTATTCATCCGCGCCCGAGCACAACTGATCAGCGAGCACACGAAACGAGCGTGCGCCGTAAAAGTCATCCGCGTTGATCGCCGCGAATGGCTCACGAATTATATCCTCCGCCACAAGGATCGCATGGCCTGTTCCCCAAGGCTTGGTGCGATTTGGCGCGAGGGTGAATCCTTCAGGCAGCTTGTCGAGTTCTTGAAACACATACTCGACCTGCACGCGCTTCTCAAATCGCGAGCCGATGGTTTCGCGGAACGCCTGCTCAATGTCGCGCCGGATCACGAAGACCACTTTGCCGAAGCCAGCGCGCAAGGCGTCGTAGATGGAGTAATCAATGATGGTTTCACCGCCAGGCCCGACGGGATCAATTTGCTTGAGCCCGCCGTATCGGCTTCCCATTCCGGCGGCCAGCACGAGCAATGTTGGTTTCATCTTGTTGAACAGAATTCGTCCGCCACTTACGCCGGCTCTTGTTGCGTGAGACAGTGCAGCGAACCAAAGCCCAGAACGAGATCAACGGCGTGAATGCCCACCACCGGACGATCCTTGAACAACTCGCCAAGAATCCCGAGCGCGACACGGTCATTGGAATCATTGAACGTCGGCACGATGACGCAGGCGTTGCAGATATAGAAATTCGCGTAGCTCGCAGGCAAGCGCCATTTCCCGTAATAAACAGGCGAGGGCATTGGCAATGATATCACCTCCGGCTTCGAGCCGTCTTCAAGCCGCAGTTGTTTGATGCGCTCCCAGTTTTCGGCAAGCGGCTTGTAATTGATGTCGGTCTTGTTCTTCTCCTTGATGAGCACGAGCGTTTTCGGATTCACGAAACGGCAGATGTCGTCAATGTGCCCGTGCGTGTCGTCGCCCACCGGGCCGCTGCAAAGCCAGAGGACATTGCTGACACCGAGATACTTTTTGAACATCGCGTCGTACTGCGCTTTGGTCATGCCCGGATTGCGCACCTGGACGGTTGGATGCTGGTAACACTCCTCGGTAGTGAGCAGCGTGCCACGCCCATTCACCTCGATGCCGCCGCCTTCAATGACGAATTTCTTTCCGTTGAACCGCGCGTCAAACAACCGGCGCTTTAGGAGCTTTGCCGCGGTATCCGGAACACGCGTATCGAGCTGCCAGTTCTTGTATTTGGCCCACGCGTTGAAATGGAAGTGAACGATGGCCTTATCGGATTTTTGAATTTTGAATTTTGAATTTTGAATTCTCCGCACATGAATCGGCCCGCTGTCGCGCGTCCAGCCGCGATTGGTGGGATGAACAACGAATTGAACCTTGCGTAGATTGCAGTTGGCGCGCTTGAGATAACTCGCGGCAAACCTCGCCTCGGCGTTGCTGCGAACGAGAATGCGAACCTTCTCACCCTCGGAAATCTTCCGCACCATTTCGCCATAGACCCAGCGGATGGTGTCAATCTTGTCGGGCCAGTCGGATTCGTTGTGCGGCCAGCCGAGCCATGTGGCCTCGTGCTTCTCCCACTCTGCGGGCATGGAGTAGCCGAGTGCTGCGGGTGATTGTTCAATCGTCGTCGGTGTCTTCGCCATAAAACGTGCGCGGAGGATAGAGTTTTCGCGCCGCTTGTCCATCGTGTGATGCGACAATGTGTGACTGGAAACCTTGCCACAGAGAGTCAGAGACGCAGAGCAAAGCCTGTCAGGGCTGACATATTTGTATCAGGGCAATCACCAAACCAAACCAACTCCGTAGGAGCGGCATCATCAGACGGCGCGATGGAAATATGCCGCTCCTGCGGAGCTTGTGATTTTTGATGGCGGGGTTTCTACAACTATGCCGCACCGCTGGTGCTGGGGATTTCAGAAACTCCCAGCTAGACAAGTCTGAAACCGTCTTTGTCGTCCAGAATCATGAACTGGACGAACGGCCATTCAGTCGCTAAATCTTAAGTAAGTGGATACTGAGAAAGAGATGAGAAATCTTCGGCGGCACGTTGCTTGGAAACAGTTATCTCTTCCAGCAGACGTGCAACCACTTTTACCATTCGTTGGAAAGTTCGCTATTGACGACAAGTCAGCAAGAATTGACTTCATCAAAAAGCAAACCAATGCTGAACTTCAGTTGTTTTGCAAGACTTGGAAGCTGAATCATGCGGCACTCGATGCCTATTTAGATTTGCAGCCCAAAGATGTTGGTCGTTGGGATGAGATACCCTTTCGTTTTCTTTTACTTTATCAGGCGTATGCTGAGGCCAAGGACGAATTGTCTATTTATCGGAAACGCCGCATCTCTGAATAATTCTACCGTCAAAAAAGCCGGGCGAAGAAAACTTCGCCCGGCTTTTGTTTTTGAATCTGTTGCGACTCAGAGCTTCCAGATCATGTCTGCCACGGTCTTGCCGGCGGGGATGAACGGGATCACGTGTTCACTGTACGGCACGACCACATCGAGCACGTAGGCTTCGTC
>CAYSDO010000506.1:0-2660 GCA_964429665.1 uncultured Bifidobacterium sp. | reverse complement strand
CACCAAGCCGGCGGCGAGCAACAGAAGCTGGACGAAGATTTCCTCGTCGCCCTCGAACACGGCATGCCCCCGGCAGGCGGCATCGGCATCGGCATTGACCGCCTCTGCATGATGCTCCTCGGCCAGGAAAGCATCCGCGACGTGATTCTGTTCCCGCAGTTGAAGCCGAAGTGAAGTCATGTCACGGATAGCGTTCATTCTGACTGTAATTGGCTGCCTAATTTTGGTTGGATGCAGTCGCCGCGGCGAAGTTGACGGCAGCCAGTTCAATGTAGCGAATTGGGAAACCCGGATGAAGGATCCGGCCCTGTCGGAAGAAGAGTTCACGCGACTTTATGCGGTGAAGGTCGCTGCTGAATTCAAAGGTGCAAAGGTCCGGATTGTCGGCCCGCGTGAATTGAGTAGCAAGATGCCAGATGGCACGGAACTAAAATCCTTTTTGGACAACGCGTGGGCGGAGGCTAAAGATAATCCAGAAAACCGACTTGAGATTGTTGAACGTTATCTCACAACGTTGAAGAACACGCAAAGCGGTTTGGGGAAGAAGAAAGACGCGCCGGATTCCAACAGGATTCTGCCAGTGATTCGCGACCTTCGTTATGCGGCCAATTTCAAGGAACTTGGACAGACGGGCACCAATCAGGTCCTCACCCAGCCCCTCGTCGCCGACTTGCTGGTCATGTATGTAGAAGATAAAGGCGACAATTTCCACTTTCTCACCGAGGGTGACCGGCGGACGTTGAATCTCGAACTGCCTGCGTTGCACCAGCTGGCGATCACGAACTTGGCGAGTCTGCTGCCGAAAGTAAATCGTCGTGGAATCTCGGCGATATTTGTGTTTGAGGCGGGCGGTAATCTTGAATCGAGCTTGCTTTTGGTGGACAAGCTTTGGACCGACCAAGCAAAAGTGGTCGAAGGCGATATCGTAGCCGCCGTGCCCTCGCGCGATGCATTGATTTTTACGGGTTCGCGAACTGCCGGTGGAATTCAGGAATTGCGAAAGATCGTTGCTCGGATCGCGAAAGATGGCGATCATCTGATAACCGACACACTCATTGTGCGGCGCAATGGTAGGTGGGAGAAGTTTTCCGAATGAATTTTTCCACATGGGATGCCCCCGGCGGGCGGCATCGGCATCGGCATTGACCGCCTCTGCATGATGCTCCTCGGTCAGGAAAGCATCAGCGACGTGATCCTGTTCCCGCAGTTAAAGCCGAAGTGAGACACGGATTTCACGAATTGACACGAATTCCCAACCGCTGATCCGCGCTAATCTGCGCTGATAAAGGTCGGCATTACTGTTCAAGAAGGATCAAGTCACTCGCCACCGGCAGAAAGTTGGGTTGTCAAAAAGCAAAACCTGGCTTGCTCCATTAGTTAAAAGTGTGTTCGCTCATGTCAGGCAACTGGCCTACCTGAAAGGAATACGATGATTGTCAGCATGTGGATGACACGCGGGGTAATCACCATCGGCCCAAATGAATCTGTGGCGGAAGCAGCAGCGATCATGGCGCGCAAACGCGTCCGTCGTCTGCCGGTGACTGAAACACTGGGTGGCAAGGTACAGGTCATGGGAATGATTTCCGCGTCGGACATCCTCCACGCGTTTCCGCCGAACGTGAACCCGTTTGCCGTGGAAGCACCGGCAGAACGTCAGGGGGCATTGACGGCGGGAGAAATCATGAATCGCCAGATCGAAACCACAACACCCGCGACCCCGATCGAGGAGGCCGCCGCCATGATGCGGGATCAAAAGATCGGGGCATTGCCGGTGATGCACGAGGGGCGGATGGTCGGATTGATCACCGAATCGGACATCTTTCGAGCCATTGTCAGTTTGTTTTCCCTGCCTGGAAAAGGTGCGCGCATCACGTTTGACATGTCCAACGACGAAGACGTGTTCGGTCTCATCGGCCAACTGGCGCGGAAGCGCACCATGCGTGTGGTCAGCCTGATTACATCGGTCATAGAAAACCGCCCCGAATGTGTGGTGCGCGTGGCAGGCGACAACGTGGACAAGTTTCTCGACGACATCTGGGCCTCGGGCCACCTCGTGTTGAACGTCCTGCGGTTTCCCGTCAAGCCGGAGAAATGATTCCCTGGTCGCAAGAAACCACGGCGGGAGACGTTCAGCCTTCATTCAGCAGCGCGACAGTTATCTGGACTTGAGCCACCGGCCCAAAAATGATTCCATCCTGCCGTCCAAGCCAAATTGAACGACATCACAAACAATCAACTCACAAATCATGAAAACATTCGTCGCCGCAATTGTCCTCTCCGCCATGGTCCTCACGGCTTTCGCCGCCGAGACTGCTGCAACCGTCAGCCCATCTGTCGCCAAAGACTCACGCTGTTTCGAGATGCGAACCTACTACGCTGCGCCCGGCAAATTGGAGGCGTTGAATGCGCGTTTCCGTGACCACACATGCGCGTTGTTCAAGAAGCACGGCATGGAAAACATAGGCTACTGGATTCCAAACGAAAAAGGTTCCGACAACACGCTGGTTTACATCCTCGCCCACAAGAGCCGAGAAGCAGCCAAGAAGTCGTGGGCTGACTTTGTGAATGATCCCGAGTGGAAAAAGGCGCAAAAAGAATCAGAGGTCAACGGCAAACTCGTGGAGAAGGCTGAGTCGGTGTTCCTGTCTGCAACGGATTAT
>CAYSDO010000505.1:0-2663 GCA_964429665.1 uncultured Bifidobacterium sp. | reverse complement strand
TGACACGGATGTCCAAATACGTCTTTGGCCTCAATGCCATCGGTCCATCCTGATGCTCGCGCGATGAACTATTCAGCATCAAAACGAGTGCGCTTGCCTGATTGGTTGTTTGTGCTCGTTCTCGGCATGGGAGTGATCGTCTGCCTGGTGCTGGCGGCTGCTGAACGCCATCAAAATGGAGAGTCCACCCGGGTGTTCATCACCGAGTTGTCAGCTTCTGGTCTTGCAAGCATTGCCGATGATGATGGTGATCGCTCGGATTGGATCGAAATTGGCAACCTTGGTTCGGAAGCTGTGAATCTTGCTGGCTGGTGCCTGACCGATGACTTCAGGAAACCGGCCCGCTGGAGATTTCCCGAAATCAATCTCGCGCCAGGACAGCGAGTCGTTGTGTTCGCCTCGGGCAAGAATCGGCGCGAGACCGGCCGGCCGCTTCACACCAATTTTAAACTCAATGATCGCGGCGAATATCTTGCGCTCCTCAAGCCGGATGGTCAGACGATTGCTCATGAATTCCTGCCAAAGTATCCGCGCCAGCGCGGTGTGGTTAGCTATGGACTGCGAGAGGGGATTGTGCCCGGGGATAACCACGTCGGCGTTCCTGCGGGTGGATATTCGTTCTTTCATCAACCGACTCCCGGCCATACGAACACGGGGGAAATTCTTGGACTGGTTGGTGAATTGAAGGCGAGTACCGCCGGGATCATCGCTGACTCGGCATTGGCATTGACGCTAACCACACGAACTCCCGGTGCACGGATTGTTTATACGACGGACGGATCGATTCCCAGCGCGACCAACGGAGTCGTGTACCGCAATTCGCTTCGAATCGACACCACCAGAGTGGTGCGAGCGGCTGCGTTCCGAAATGGGTTCGCCCCGACCGAAACTCTCACGCGTTCGTTTATCTTTCCGGAGCATGTGGCCTGGCAAACTGGCAAAGACTTTCCAAAGTTCTGGGGATTCACAAATGGCGAGCCTGTTGCCGCATTTTACGAAATGGATCATCGAATTACCGGAAGCCCGACCTATCAGAAAGACCTGCTCAACGGATTGCGCTCCTTGCCCAGTCTGTCCATTGTTACCGATCCTGACAGCCTGTTTGATGCAAAGCGCGGCATCTATGCGCATCCGATGGAGACGGGGCGGGACTGGGAACGGGCGGTTTCGGCGGAAATGATTTACCCAGATGGACGGCGTGGATTTCAGATCAACTGCGGCCTGCGGGTTCAGGGTGGTTGGAACCGGCGTCCGGAAGAGTGTCCAAAACATTCACTTCGCTTGATCTTCAAGAAGCAGTACGGCAGCCCGCGCTTGGATTATCCATTATTTGGGCCGGAAGGCATTCATGAGTTTGAGACTGTAATTTTGCGAGGAGGTTGCAACAACACATGGCTTCATTGGAGCGGTGTTGAACGTCAACGTGGCGACTATATTCGTGACCAATGGATGCGTGAAACATCCGCCGCGATGGGGCAGCCCGCTGCCCGCGGACAATTCGTTCATCTTTATCTCAACGGTCTTTACTGGGGACTCTACAACCTCACCGAACGACCGAGTGCCCCGTTTCTCGCAGGTAATCAGGGAGGCCATCCTTCTGATTACGACACGCGCAACTCGGACAAAGTCCTCAGCGGTGACACCAACGCGTGGGACAAATTGTTCACGCTCGCCAACGCAGGCGTGAGCAACGCTGTGGCGTGGCAGCAGGTCAGGAGTCTGCTGGACGTCACCAACTTCGCGGATTACATGATCTTGAATTACTACGGGGCAAACGCTGATTGGGATCGTTCATCCAACTGGTATGCGGGCCGGCGTCGCGATCCATCCGGTCCTTACCAGTTTTTTGTGTGGGATGGCGAACGGACATTGGAACAGGCAGACGATGACCGGATGGACTTTGACGATGACCAAAGTCCATTGAGGCTTTTCCAGAAGCTCAAGGAAAGTCCCGGATTCCGCTCCGTCTTTGCGGATCGGGTGCGAAAGCACTGCACAGGCGATGGTGTGTTGACGCCTCAACGCGCTGCCGACCGTTTCCGCAAATTGGCGAACTTGCTGGATCTTCCCATCGTTGCCGAGTCAGCCCGATGGGGGACTTATCGCAATGATTTTCATCGTTACAAGGAAGGTCCGTATGAATGCTACACGCGCGATGATCATTGGCGGCCGGAAGTTCAACGACTGATGAACGGCTATTTTCCACAACGTACAGAGGCGTTTCTAAAAATACTGGAGAGGCGCGGGCTGTGGTCCGCAGCGGACGATACGAAGTGACTCCAGGATGATCTTTGTTGCGTGATTGCCCGTATTCGTGTCATCTCTGGGCGGTCAAAGATTGCGGACCTGCCTTTGTTTTGTCCGTTCAATTGTAAATCACAACAATCCAGCACCCGTTATGAAACGCACCCAATTACTCCTGCTCGCCGTCTCACTCGCCACCGGCTCTGCCTCAGCCGCAGATACACTCCAACCCGGTTTGATCGGACGGTACTATCAAATGCCAGATTCGCTCGGGGATTTTCCAACCATCCCTTCCAGCCAGAAGCCTTCCGTTCAACGTGTGGACAAGGACATCAATTTTGCGAGCACGCTTGAGGCATTTCCCGGCACCAAGCTCGTGGACAATTTTTACGTGAACTGGACGGGCGTGATCCGCATTC
>CAYSDO010000504.1:0-2702 GCA_964429665.1 uncultured Bifidobacterium sp. | reverse complement strand
AAAGTAACCCGACTTGGTGTTGTGACCGAGTTTGAGTTCGCCGGATAGTGGCTTCAATACCCCCGCGAGCAACTTGAGCAATGTGGATTTGCCAGCGCCGTTCGGCCCGACCAACACGGTTCGCTGACCGCGTTCGGTTTCAAAACCCATGCCGTCGTAGATCAATTTATCGCTGTAGCCGAATCTTATGTTCTCCAGCGTGATGACGCGCTGACCACTGCGTTGTGGCTGCGGAAAACGGAAGCCAACGGTCGGCCCATCGCCCTCGGGCTGTTCCACCATTTCCTCTTTGATGCGCTCGATCTGCTTGAGTTTGCTCTGCGCCTGGGACGCCTTGCTGTTTTTGGCGCGAAAGCGATCCGCGAAAGTTTGCAACTGGTCAATCTTTCGCTGCTGCGCCAGGGCGGTCGCCTTCATGGTAATCTCTGCCGAAGCCCGCTGCTCCAGATAGGCATCGTAATTTCCAGTGTAGCGCAGGATGCGCGAACTGCGGAGTTCGGCAATATGCGTGCAAAGGCGGTTGAGGAATTCGCGGTCGTGCGAGATGAGCAGTATGCCTCCAGGATAGTCGCGCAAGTAATCCTGAAACCAGATGAGCGTCTCGAGATCGAGATGGTTTGTTGGTTCATCAAGCATTAGCAGGTCAGGCTCCTGCGCCAGAAGCCGTGCCAGATGCGCCCGCATCGCCCAGCCACCGCTCAACTCACGAGCCGGTCGCGAATGATCGCTCTGTTTGAAACCGAGGCTGTCGAGAATCTGTTTGGCCTTGGCGACAAACTGGCCGTCATGCTCGTGGTCGTGCGGTACGGCAATCTCAATCACGGTCTCGTCATGGACAGCTTCGCTCTCCTGTGGCAGATAACCAACGCGCGTGCCACGGATGAACGAGACTTCGCCGCCATCAGGTTCTTCGTGGCCGAGGATGATCTTGAGCAGCGTGGATTTGCCGGCGCCGTTGGGCCCGACAATGGCAACGCGTTCGCCCGACTGGATCGTGAACGCAACGTCGTCGAACAATTCGCGTCCGCCGAATGACTTTAGGAGTCCGGAAACGGTAAGCATGAATGATTTGGCCGCACCGGTCCCGTGACCGGTGAATGACACAGCCAGACAATAACTGGCCAGGAACGCTGCGGCAATGATTGAAGCGTCCTTGAGCGGATTCCTCGCGAATCAAACTCTCGCCAACGGTTTTCATCCTTGCTAGTTTTCGCGCGTCAATGACCACTTCCACCAACAAATGGATCAATGAATGGCTGGGCGGATTGGGCCGGATCACGTTGCTTGCCCGGGAGTCCATCGCGTCGTTGTTTACGTTCAAAGTTGCCGGCAAGGATTTGCTCTATCAGGTCTATTTCATCGGCGTAAAGTCCCAGTCTGTCGTGCTCATCACAGGAGCGTTCACGGGCATGGTGCTCGCGGCACAGACCTATTTCCAGTTTCACAAGGTCGGCATGGACACTGCCACGCTTGCGGTTGTCGGTGTTTCAATGTGCAGCGAACTTGGGCCGGTGCTGACGGGTCTGATGGTAGCGGGACGCGTGGGCGCGGCAATCGCAGCAGAAATTGGAACCATGCGCGTAACCGAGCAGATTGACGCGTTGCGAACGCTGGCGACGCATCCGGTGGATTATATCGTCGTGCCTCGCCTCGCAGCGTGTGTCATCGCGCTGCCGTTGCTCACGGCAGAGTCAATTGCAATGGGGATCGCGGCGGGATACATGGTTGGGGTGCATCTATTGGGAATTGATGCAGCGTACGCGTGGCACAATCTCGTCCGTTACACCGGCGCCGTGGACGTGTGCATCGGACTCATCAAGGCGTTGATCTTTGGCGGACTTGTGGCGTTGGTGGGATGTTACAAGGGAATGAGCTGCGGCGAAGGCGCGGAAGGTGTGGGCCGTGCCACAACCGAAGCGGTTGTTTATTCCTCGATCTCCATTCTTATAGCGAACTTTTTCCTCACGCTCGTGCTTGGGAAGATCTTCAACATCACATGATCGAAGCCCGCGATCTCCGAAAAGCATTCGGCACGCACCAGATCCTCGATGGCGTCAGTTTCAAGATCGAACGCGGGGAATCGGTCGTCATCATTGGCCGCAGCGGCGGCGGCAAAAGTGTTTTGCTCAAGCAACTCGTGGGTTTGCTAAAGCCGGACTCAGGTCAGGTGCTCATCGAGGGCGAGGATATTGTCCCGATGAACGAACGCAGCCTGCTTCGTGTGCGTGCAAAGTTCGGTATGTTGTTTCAAGGCGCAGCTTTGTTCGATTCGATGACAGTGGCCGAGAACATCGCGTTTCCATTCCGTCAGCGGAAGGATCTGTCGCCTGCGGACATTTCAAAAAAGGTTTCCGACGCGCTTGAAGTTGTGGAATTGCCGGGCACGCAGAACAAAAAGCCATCGGAACTGTCCGGCGGCATGAGGAAGCGCGTCGGTCTGGCGCGGGCGATTGTTTATAAGCCTGAGATCGTGCTTTACGATGAGCCGACAACCGGCCTGGATCCGATCGTGTCCGACAGCATTGACAAACTGATCATCCGTGTGCGTGACCAACTAAATGTGACGTGCATCGTGGTCACGCACGATATGCGCAGCGCGCGGCGTGTTGGGAACCGGATTTTGATGCTCCACGAGAAGCGGATTTATGCAACCGGTACACCGGACGATATTTTTTCATCGCAAGACCCCATCGTTCGTCGTT
>CAYSDO010000503.1:0-2713 GCA_964429665.1 uncultured Bifidobacterium sp. | reverse complement strand
TATGGCACGTTGACCTCCACAACCGGGACAGTTCAGCCCGGTGATCTGATGAAACACGCAGCGCGGGAAAATGCTGAATTGCGCGGGATCGAGGAACGCATACAGAACCCCAAGAACAACCGTTGTAAATACCGCGATAAGAACCAAGGTGTTGGCCTTCCACCATCCATCGGCGCTCGCGATTGGTTTAGGACCACGGCTCTCGTCGCAGCATGTTGAAAGTGTTTTGTTCATCCAGGCTTAATGAAAGGCTGCCTTCACTTCCGGTTTGTTCAGGACCACCAACGCCCAGATTCCGATCGGAAGACCTACCAGGCAACATGGGGAAACGCACGGCAACAACGCCATCACACTCGCAGCCACAGACCAGCCATGGCTTTCCAGATTTTTCATCTTCATCGCACCAAGCAATATCACGATGGCCGCCACGATTCCCACGATGCTGGTAACCACCCCGATGCTGCCCGAGAACGATTGTATCATCGCCTCCGGACTGCCTGCCGGAAACGTCTGCGCCGGCTTTGGCAGGAGACTCATCACAATGCCTGCGATCTGGGCAATGAAGCCAAGGATCGCAGTGACAATCAGGCCAATTGCCGGTCCCTTGACCGCTTCGCCCGCCGCGACCTGATCAAAGACCACCTGGCTGCCATAGCCAGGCAATGGAGATGGTGGCGGTGGAACGCTGCCCGCAAGCTCCGGCACCTGGCTGACCGTGATCCACTCCGCCGCACCTTCGGGCAACACCTTGGTTTGCAGATTCACGCGGCCTTCGCTCATCCACTGGCGCAATTGTTCCAGTGAGATTGGCCCGTATTCCTTTCCGTCCGCTCCAATGATCTTGAACATGGTATTGATTTGTTGAGGTTATTGACGAACTGATGCCGCACGACTCCCATCAACATCCGGCTGAGGCAGGACGATATAAGCTGAAACCAACGCGGGCAAATGTTTTGGGAGGAAATCCGCCGGCCAACCACCAGTTCGATTCGCGCTGATTCGCTCAATTCGTATCCACTCCAGCTTCGTCCATCGGGGAATAACTGTGTTTGAATTTCAATTGCATGAAAAAAGGTTGGAAAGCAGGTTCAACTTCGTCAAATATGAGGCTATGTCAGAGTCGCACAGCGCGCCAAGCACCATTACAACGGTCGAGGACATTCAGAAAAACTGGCACGACCTCACATTGCGTGTGGGGCAGCTCGAGGTGGAACGCAAGGCTCTCGAGCAGGACAATAAGGCGCTCCGGCTCCTCCTCGAACGCGTCA
This sequence comes from uncultured Bifidobacterium sp., assembly GCA_964429665.1. Lineage (GTDB taxonomy): Bacteria > Verrucomicrobiota > Verrucomicrobiia > Limisphaerales > JADLHS01 > JADLHS01. The sequence continues at coordinate 1,445 of CAYSDO010000503.1, read as the reverse complement.
TTGAACATCGCCAGAAGTCCCACGGTGAACTCGTCCTTCTTCTTGCCGGGCTCGTCAGCAAGCTGCCCATCAACGATGTTGGTTTCGTGGTTTCAAAGCTCGTCGAACACAATGCCCATGTCAGCGAGGTGTGTTGTTCACTGGGCAAGGGAAACGCCGATGCCGCCCTGCCCCAGCCTGCGGTCCTTCGGGCACTTGATGACGCCAAACGCAATCTCAGCGCCGCCCTCAAGCCCGCCATCGAGGAGTTGATCAAACTCGACACCTCGCTGGAGACGCGGTTGTTGCAATCACTCGCGGAGAAGCCCGACCTTTTTTATTCGCCGGAATTTGCCCGTGCCAACCGTTGCTACGTAAAAGGCCAGGTGATGAAGGAGCGCATCCTGCGCGAATTCGGTGAGCACGCGCTCATCTTTTTCAACGACCTGACCACCGATGCGAAACTGAATCCGCGCCCCAAGCCTGACGAAATCGTTCTCGCTTTCAAACCCGACTTCGAGGCGTGGTTCGCGGAGAACCCGAAATACGTGCCCGACAAGCGTAACGACCTCATGGCGCTGTTCCAAAAGATACAGCGTGCCAAGGGCAGCACGGATGCATCCCGGTTGCAGAAGGTCGCTTTCGCCAAATTATCTTTCATCGTAGAGATGATTCATTTCTATGCGAACCAAAGCACGGAATCGCCCGAGGCTGTATTCGCGCAACGGATGCCCGCGTTGATCGAACAGCTTGGACTGGCGGGTGCACAGGATGCCCTTGACGAGAAGGTGATAACCCAGACGGAAACTTTGCTGGCTTACATTGCCAATCTCGACCATCGCCTGATGGCGATCAACAACGTAGGCAAGGCCGGCGGGCTTGCCCGCACGTTGCGGTTCGTCCTCCGCTTCCGCGCCGAGAAGGTTGGCGAGCAGAATGATGTCATCCCCGACTTTGTGCGGCACCTGATTCCACCTCCGCCTCAAAAGCCACCTGCCCCGGCAACCTTGACGCCTGTGCTCCGGCTGATGGACGTCGACTCGCAAAAACTCGTCGTGCGTGCGCTTAAGAGCACGGATCGTCTCAAGCGCGAAGAAGCAGAAGCTTTGGCCCGCTCCCTTGCCGTGGAGCTCAACCTCAAGGGCGTGGACGAGGAACAAAAATCGGCCCTCTCCATTTCGCCCGAGATGGAACGCCAGATGGCGTGGGAGGGCATCAAGGAAACAATAATGCAGCGCAGCGAACCTGCGGTCATTGCCACGGCCATCCGCGACCGACTGCACGCGAAGTACGACGCGGACGAGCTAAAGCAGAGTTGGACCACTCTTTGCGAGGCAGACGTGATGACCTTCATTCGCGCCTTCTGCCAGTTGCCTTATCTGGCAGACGGCAAAACGGACACCATCGCCCGTGCTGTAATGGAATCCTACGTCAGCCGTCTTACACACGAGAAATACGCCGCGACC
>CAYSDO010000502.1:0-2714 GCA_964429665.1 uncultured Bifidobacterium sp. | reverse complement strand
CAACTCCATGTTGCCGGTGCCCTTGAACTCCTGGAAAATAAGTTCATCCATGCGCGAACCTGTATCCACGAGTGCGGTGGCGAGAATTGTGAGCGAACCGCCGTTTTCAATCTTGCGCGCGGAGGCAAACATTTTGCGGGGAATTTCCAGTGCGCGGGCATCCACGCCGCCGGTCATCGTGCGACCGCTGCCGCCGTGGACGCTGTTGTAGGCGCGGGCCACGCGGGTGAGGGAGTCGAGCAGAACGAAGACATCCTTGCCGGATTCCACCACGCGACGGCAACGTTCAATCATGAAACGCGAGAGGCGGACGTGGGTTTCCAAGTCTTGATCATTGGAGGACGCAACAACCTCGGCCTTGACCGAACGTTGGAAATCGGTGACTTCCTCGGGTCGTTCGTCAATGAGCAGCACCATGACCTGCACGTCTGGATGATTCGTGGTGATGGCGTTGGCGATCTGTTTGAGAATGGTGGTTTTGCCCGTGCGTGGGGGCGCGACGATCAGGCCGCGGGTTCCTTTGCCGATGGGCGTGACAAGATCAATGACCCGGGTTTCGATCAGGTCGGGCGAGGTTTCAAGATTGTATTTCTCGATCGGGTCAATGCTGGTGAGGTTTTCAAACCGCACGGCCTTGGTGTAATCCTCGAACACCATGTCATTGACCTTTTCGACAGTCTTGAGCTGCGGACTCGTGCCGCGATGGGGTGGTTGTGTGGCGCCGGCCACGAGACTGCCTTCGCGCAGAAAATTGCGTTTGATGGTGTCGGGCGTGACGAAGATGTCCGTGGGCTTTGGATGATAATGGTTCTGCGCGGTGCGCAGAAAACCAAAGCCTTTCTCCGAGATTTCGAGATAACCCGAGCCATGCTCGGTGGCTGCGTTTTGGGGCTGGCTGTTGCCGCCGTTTCCGTGTCCGCCGCCGTGTCCGTCGTTTTTATTGCCTTTGCTCATAGCTGTCAGTGTGTGTCGAAGGTTGGAAAATGCCCCGATTAACCAGATTGAAATGGTGAACTTTTGGAAGCTGCCGCGAATAAACTCCCGGAAAACCCAAACCTCACGCGGCTGTCAGACCTTCGATTCGCTGCTTAAATACGGTGAATGGCCCGTCGGTGCAATACTTATTTTGGGAAAGTTCGTTTTGGTTCGTAACATTGCTCCGCAATAACAGTGGTTGCAGCAAGCCAAGGGCGGCGTCCATTCCAGGAATCGTCGGTTGGTAATTTACAAAAATTTACACGCGTTGTTCCACCGTGTTAGCCTCGGCCAGCATAACTTGTATGTTATGAACACGGTGCTGAATCAACATGTGCTCGTGCTCAACCGCCTCTGGCAGGCGGTGAATGTCTGCACGGCTCGACGCGCTCTCACGTTGCTCTTCCAGGGCCAGGCTCAGGTGGTGCTGGATAACGTGGACGGTTCGTTTCAAACCTACAATTTTTCCGCCTGGCACGATCTCTCGCAGCAATCGCCCCATCCCGAGAGCATCGCCACCATTTCATTCCGCATCCGCGTTCCGCGAGTGATCCTGCTTCTTGCCTACGACCGCCTGCCGAAGAAGGAGGTGAAATTCACGCGTCACAACATTTTTGAGCGCGACAAGAACACGTGCCAGTACTGCGGTCATGTCTTTGAACGAAAGGACTTGAATCTGGATCACGTCTTACCGCGTGATCGTGGGGGGCCGACGACATGGGAAAACATTGTCTGCTCGTGCATCGAGTGCAACACCCGCAAGGCCAACCGCACGCCGCAGGAGTCAGGAATGCATCTGATCAAGAAACCCAAGCGGCCCAAGTGGCGTCCGTTCGTGCAGATCAATTTCAGCCTCAACCAGCACGACAGTTGGAAACACTTCATTGATCTCGCGTACTGGAATGTCGAGTTGGGCGAGGATGTGGGATAACCCATAGAGGACTTCAAGCGAGCTATAATATGAACGACGCGCACAGCTATTTCGGAATTGACGCAACTCACATTGTCTTGCAGATGCTTCTCGTATTGCACCTGTGTTTATGGGTGGTCGCTTTACTCAGAGTTGCCCGAACTATTCGCGGTCTTGGGGCTGTAGGATGGATCATCATCAGTCTTTTGATTCCTTTTATTGGCCCGATTGCTGCGATGGTTGCAGCGCGGAATCATTTAGCTCCTGCGAAAAGTTAGTTGACCTGATCTTAACAAACGTAATAGCCGTAGTTATTTCGCCGTCTTTGCGGTCTCGATCATCTCCCAGAACTTCGGATTCTGCTGCAAGGCTTCGTCTTCCTCCACCTTCAAGCCCGAGCGATACATGAAATCCTTGAGCGTGTTCCGGCTCAGGATGCGATGCACCAGCACGCCGAGCTCGTGTCTCTCAAAATAGACGCGGAAATCGCCGATGCGGAAGCGATGCAGTGTGCGCCCGCCGCGTTCCAGCTTGCCGAAATCGTCAAGCTCGGTGCCGATGACCTGCTGTGGCAGGCCGCGAAACTCGCCGAGGATTTGCAGTTGGAGTTCCTTGGGCATCCGCGCTACTTCAGCGGCGCTGGTCGGAGTGAAGATGATTTGAAATGGAGTCATGCTGTACGGTGCTACGCAAAGGTGAAGAATGGAAGCAGGGATGTCAATTTCTACCCACCGTCGCGCGCGGAGTCTCCGGACTTTGGACTTTGGACTCCGGACTCAAGCCCTTAGACTTCGCGCGTGAGCAAGAAGAGCGGCAAAATCGCAGAACG
>CAYSDO010000501.1:0-2714 GCA_964429665.1 uncultured Bifidobacterium sp. | reverse complement strand
TTTTTGTGGCGAGTACAACTTCCTTGCGGCGGGTGGTCATGATCTGACCGACGCGTTCCTCGCTTTTGCCACCGCCGTAAGAATGCGCGGTGTCAATGTAAGTGATGCCAAGGTCAATTGCGTGGTTAAGCGCCTCGATGGCTTTGTCATCCTCCTTGTACATCAGGAAACGGCTGCCCGAACCAAAGCCAAGAATCGCCACCTTGATGCCTGTGCGGCCGAGGGTGCGCGTGGGCAAACCTTTTGTCCTGGCGGCGGCACGGATTGGACTGGCGAGCATTCCTGCTGCGACGGTCCCGATAAATTGACGGCGATTCATGAGCGCCGTAAGTGTGTTTCAATTACGCCGGCGCGCAAAACAATTCCTGCCCGTCGCGCACAATTGGAGCATTAGTTTTACAATCCGTGAACGGCGGAATGTTTCCACCACTCACTTCCATCTCTTCAGCGCGCTTGTTGGTTGTCTGCCGTGTCGCCGTAATGGAAACCCAATTCATCCTCATATCCCACAGGCGCGATCATCTCTCTCAGAGCACTCCATAAACCAGTCACGCGCGCGGGGTGTTCGCGCTGACAGGTTGTTGTCGTTGCTCCACTCGACGTCATTGTTCCTTCTTTTTGAACGCCTCTCCATGCGATCTGACTTTTTGTAGTCATGCTTAACAGTAGGTCGCACGGCGGACGTCTGGCTTACCATATTTTGACAACTACTTGGCTGAAGTTGCGCATTGCATAGGTGACATCGAAGACTCGTTTCTTAACCAGTTGTGCATTGATATTTGAAGTCTGTGGAAGCAGTGCGGAATCAAAAGAGACTGACAATTATGCTCAACTCATGAGTTTGAAAATGGCCGTTTGGCTAGTGATTTGTCGGCAACCGGGGTTTGATCCGGTGTGATATTGGGCAAAATCCGATTATAGATTGCACTGGAGGTTCTCCAAAACTCTGTTTCAGTAGAGCCAAGCCATCAAGTTGCATTTGGCCCCGATGGTGATGTCTCCAGAGGCTGGGGATGGCAAGGCTCTCGATATGAGTAATAATGGATCAAGTCATGACCACGCAAACGTGTGGCGGGAGATTGACAGGGCTGATCCGCCGAAACGCTCGGCTGTCGAACGCGCGGCCGACTTTCACGAAATCTATTCGTTGCTGGACGAAAAAACGGTGCGGGAGCAGGCGAGTCGTTGCATCCAGTGTCCGCAGCCAAGTTGCCGGGAAGGTTGTCCGCTCGCGAATCGAATTCCCGAGTGGCTGGCGTTGGCGGCGGAAGGTCGGTTCATCGAGGCGGCGGAAATCTCGCAGGCCACAAGCAACATGCCTGAGATTTGTTCGCGCGTTTGTCCACAGGAAAAGCTTTGTGAGGGTTCGTGTATTCTTGTGGGTCATGCAGAACCGATCTGCATTGGCGCGATTGAAAAGTTCATAAATGAGCATGCTTTTGCTCATAGTTGCGATGCAACAGCAGTCCCTGCGGCGAACGGTTTACGGGTGGCCGTGGTTGGCTCCGGGCCGGGAAGTCTCGCGTGCGCAGATGAACTTGCCAAGTTAGGCTATGCGGTGACGATCTTCGAATCACAAGCGCAGGCCGGCGGCTTGCTGCTCAATGGCATCCCCGGATTCAAGCTCGAAAAAAGTGTGGTCGAGCGGCGGGTCAACATCCTTCGTCGCCGCGGTGTCAGATTCGAGACGGGCGTGACGGTGGGGGGGCAGATGCAACTGGGCGAGTTGCAAAGGGATAATCATGCGGTGTTTCTTGGCATTGGCGCGCAGAAGGCGAAACCTCTTGATATTCCCGGCGCAGAGTTGCGCGGTGTGCAAGCGGCGCTGCCTTTCCTGATACAGAGAAATTCGCCAATGCCGCTCGATATCCCGGTCGTCGAGGTTTCAGGTAAACGTGTGCTGGTGTTGGGCGGCGGTGACACGGCGATGGATTGTCTGCGCACGGCGATCCGCGCCGGAGCAGCGGAGGCGGTGTGTGTTTATCGGCGTGATCTTGCAAACATGCCTGGCAGTCGCAAGGAATATTACAACGCCATTGAAGAGGGCGCTCAGTTTCTTTTCCTTACGAATCCAGTCGCGCTCGAAACTGACGGCAGCGGTGGTGTGGCAGGAGTTCGTTGCACGCGGATGGAGCTTGGCGAACCCGATTTTTCCGGGCGGCGCAAACCGCGCGTCGTTCCGGGCTCGGAGTTCACCATCAAAGCCGAACTCGTATTGGTGGCTTATGGATTCGATCCGGTACCGTTTCCTCGAGACAGTGATTTATCTGAAATCGCAGTCAATGACTGGGGTGCAATTCGCGTGGACGAAAACCAGATGACGAACGTGCCTGGAGTGTTCGCGGGTGGGGACGTGGTGCGCGGCGCGAGCCTGGTGGTGCATGCGGTTCGGGATGGCCGGAGGGCTGCTGCTGGGATACATCGGCATCTTCAGCCATTGAGGAGCTGAAGGTGTGGATTTGACGTCTTTTTGTAAGATGCTTGGTCAATCTGCTCTTTGCTCAATCAGAGCGGACCTTCTCGCGCATCATCTCCACCGGTTTCCGGGGTCGTAACTGCCACCTTTTCAATCACGACAAAGATTTTTCAAAAAATATATTGCACAGTGAATTTCGTTTGCTACTCTCTGCGTCCCTTTCGCCTGAAAACGAGAGGGCCAGTAAGAATCGCAAGCCGATAACTGATCTCCACAGCGGGGACGGGAATGATGGTTT
>CAYSDO010000500.1:0-2715 GCA_964429665.1 uncultured Bifidobacterium sp. | reverse complement strand
CTTATGGATATCATCTTCAACTGCCCGAAGTGCGAACAGGAACTTGCCGTGGACAGCTCGGGTGCGGGGTCCGAAATCAACTGCCCGTCCTGCTCGGAAAAGATTGTCATCCCGCAATCCGCCAAACCTGCCCCTCCCCGACCCGCGCCGTCTTCCCACGCGCCCGGCCAGCCGCACAGCGCCATGACGACGTCCGCCGCCGCCAAGGTGGAGATGCACCTCAAGGTGCCCGTCAGCGCCAAGGCGACTGAATCCCTGATCGAGAAACCCAAGCCCACGCTGGAGGTTGCCGCGAAGAGTTCTGACAAGATCATGCGGGTAAAAACCATCCGCCACACGGACTGCATCGAGGTCGGTCACGACAAGTTTGACGAAATGGTGACGAACTTCCTGACGAAGATCGGCGAGGCAAACATTGTGAGCATCACGCCGCTGGTCTACACACACCTGGACATCGGTTCGCAAAAGCTGATGAACGACTATGCGATCTTGATCGTGTATCGGGCGTGACAGCCCGGGCTGCCGACGAAATCATTTATCTACAATGCCCACAAACGGCGTGCCTGGCGGCAACTTCGTGAGGTCTTTGAAGTTTTGGTCGAAACTCCACCGCCTGGTTGCTGGGGAGTAGGTTATGCCGGGCCATACAAATTTGTTCGTTGCTACGGTGCTATTAAATAAGCAAACCAAGGAAGTGTTAAGGGTGAAAGCCACACCGCCGACGCTCCAATTTTCAAGCAGCCGTGGAAGATTGTGAATCCCTCCACTGAATTTTGACGTGGTAATTCCGGTTGACGGAACATTCCCTGTAATGATCGCCGCGTTGACAGTCGTATTCGTAGCGTAGAAGATCGCATACGAGGTTGAAAAGGGTTGATAGCTCGAAATATCTGTCCAATTAGATGAAAGAATAGTAAACGCATCACACACTAGTGACGCTGGTTGTGCTCCGATGGTGTTCGTGGTGCTGGCAAACTCAGGTGAACAGTTGTAATCACCCCAGACATAGAGCGGGTTTCTCGTTGCCAGAGTAAAGCCGGTATTTCCATTGGTGGGAATCGCGACAGCATTGGTCAGCCGCACCGAATACATGTTGGTGTTCGACGAGGTTCTATTGTCCGCAACGTAGAGAATGTTTGGCCAACTGCCAGAGAAGGGTGGAAACTTGGCGTTGACGGCGGAATTGGTCAACAACCACTGGTTGTAAAGACCGATGTCAATCTGCGTCAGACGATTCGTTTTCATGAATAGATATGTGTACTCTGCTTCGCGCCGATCAATGAAGAGATTCGTAATGGAAAGGAACGGGAAAGTGTTTCGTAAAGCCAGACTGTTCGTTCCAAAAGTAGTGACCGAGATATTTATGGGCGAGACATCGGTGGGAGAACTTTTGATGAGCACGGTTGCGGTTGTGTTGCTGACGAGGAGAACAATCGCAGCCTTATTATAATATCGCTGACGGCCCATCTGCGATTCCGGGTATTCACCCGGAGGCGGCATCTCAATGATCGCATGCAGGTCATTCGTACCGGCATCAGGACGAAGCGGCAAGGTGTTGGTGACATTCGCTGGATTTCCAAGAAAAACTCCTGTGTAGGCCCAAGGCGGGCTGCTGCCCGCATTAGTCGGTGACGAGATGCCCACTCCAGTAGTGACGGTGTCGTAGAACGTCAACGGTGAACCTGATCCTGTGTAAATTGGTCCGTTGGCGTGAACCGGACCATTGATATTCATGGTTCCAGCAGTGCTGAATTCCAACAATCCATCGTAGAAAATGAAGAACTGGAACAGAGGAATCTGCCGCATCGGCATGAGCTTGAAATACTGCTGCGCGTTCGTGACTGGCAGAGTGAACTGGCACTCGTTTGCCGCCACGGTCGCCGTGACGGGCGCGTTGTAGAGGCCGTTGGAAACAAAGCAAGTCAGATTGGTGTAGAACGAAAACATCGGCGTGGCTGTGGAAGCCCAGAACCATTGGGCGGATGGTGACGGCTCATCCAGCGTACCCGCCAAAGCCGAATAGTAGAACGCAGCAGGCCACGATACGGTGATGTTCCCGTTCGTGCCGGAGATTTTCAGCGCAGGTTCGTTCGATTCCGCACGGGCATTTGGGGCAGGCGACAGCAGCAGAGCGCCAAGAAAACAAGCCATCGAGGCTTTCTTCCAGAAAATGTCTGTTGTGGATATTGGGTTGCGACAGGCCACGGTGGCATCCATCAAGCGGTTGCCATGCCACCATCAAAACCCCTCAGCCTGATGCAGCCAGCCGGAGACGGGTGTTCCACCTTTGTTCAACGAGCCGTCGCGGTTTTGGGCAACCGCTTGTGCCTGATGCGGCTTAATTGCCTTCGAAGACCTGCAACAGGCGGTCGTCCACATAGACGCAGTTGCGGTAACCGAACAATTGTTTGCGCCATTTCTCGATGCGCACCTCCGTCTTGACCATCTGGCCCACCATGAAGCGATAGACCTCATGAACGGGTTCGTTGAGCAGGCGGACGGACCTGGCTATCGGTTCCATGTCCACTTTGATGAGAAGGCTGCCGGCAAGCTGGTTGTAGTTGAATTCGATCCGGTGCTTCTCGACCTCTCCAACTTCCAATGTGAATTTCATACGATACGACTTGTTACGACTCTCCAAACTGAGGAATCCTTTCGCAAAGAGTATGCCACGAGCCTGACACAGCCCCTGATGGAAGTCCTGGCAGACCGGTT
>CAYSDO010000499.1:0-2719 GCA_964429665.1 uncultured Bifidobacterium sp. | reverse complement strand
TAATTCGGTTACCTTCAACTATGGTGGCGGTGCATATCAAAGCATTTTGAAGAATTGCGCAATAATCGGCAACTCGGCCAAAACCGGTGGCGGAGGCGTTTCGGAAAGTACGCTTAACAACTGCGTGCTTACTTCCAATTCTGCGAGCATCGGCGGTGGGACGGAATTTAGTACGCTTAACTACTGTGTGCTGAACGGCAATTCGGCAGGAGCCGCTGGCGGGACCTACGGAAGTACACTGAACAATTGCACCCTTACGGGGAACACTGCTGCAAACGGTGGCGCTGCGGCAGGCGAAGCGAGTCTTGGGATTTGCATACTGAATAGCTGCACGGTGACCGGTAACTCCGCTACCAACCAAGGAGGGGGTGTATTTCAATGTACTTTGAGGAATTCCATAGTTTACTTCAACACCGCAGCTTTTGCTACGAACTACGACCTTTCAAGCAATCTGAGATCATGCTGCACGACACCCATGCCGTCGGGACAAGTGGGCAACTTCACCAACACACCGCTGTTTGTGGATTCCGACGCTGGCAACTTCCACCTTCAAGTCAGTTCTCCTTGCATCAACGCAGGTAACAACACCTACGCTACCAACACCACAGACTTAGACGGTAATCCTCGCGTCACCGGCGGCACGGTGGACATCGGCGCGTATGAGTTCCAGTCGCCGTCCTCGTTGCTTTCGTATGCTTGGGCGCAGAAGAATGGTTTTTCCACGGATGGCTCAGCAGATTTCACCGATGCCGATGGCGATGGCATGAACAACTATGGCGAGTGGCGTTCCGACACGAATCCTACCAACTCACTTTCCAGTTTGAGAATGGTCAACGCCACGAACAGTCCGAGTGGCAAGACGGTGACGTGGCAAAGTGTTTCCACGCGCAACTACTGGCTGGAGCGCGCAACAAACCTCGCCCTTATCTCACCTTTCCAAACCATCGCCACGAACATTGTGGGTGTTGCCGGCCTGAAGACTTTTACCGACACAAGCGCGACCAATGCCGGGCCTTACTTCTATCGCGTGGGCGTGCAGTGACCATTCGGTTGAATCCGCTGGTGGTAGCGGCGGGCATCTTGCCTGCCGTAGAGGGCGCGCATCCTTGCCGCCCGGATCAGGCGTCGTTTTTAATGTGCCGGTCCAGATTCCTGCGTCGCCCTTTCCATATACAGTTTTTCCCGCCGGGCTGGGAAGCCCGGCTCTACGGCAGGACGGGAGGACCGCCGCTACTCGGGTTCAGGTTCAACTGTTTTCAACAACTGAACATGAGCTGGTGCGCCGGTACGAGCACTTGAAAAATCTGCCCACTCACTGGTCAACCTTGATTCTGGATCCCAGTACTTGACGTTGATGAGGCTGTTGTTGGCGGGCGGGTTGATGTCCTTGTCCTTGCGCGACTCCGAATGTCCATCCACAAACACCACAACTCCACGGGTGTCCTGGGCGTTTTTTCCTCTCACTCTTGTGTTCCCATGGCGTGTGGCCACGCCCTCGAATGCCGTGTTTGACCCGTCCATGCACGCGTTCGGCCACCAGAGGCTCATGCTGTAATAGCCCTCGCTGTCGCCATGAGTCATGGTTTGCGCGGGTTGCTTGACCCTGCTGCGTTTGAACCGGCCTGGATTGATGTAACCGCCCGGCCCTGTGGCAACACCCCTGGCGTACGGCGGTTCTGAGAACAGGAAAAAGGTGTTGCAGCCGTAACCGATCCGGTCTCCCGGATAAACCGCAGGACCCCAGGCCCACTTGAAGCCGGGCAGATACTGGCTTCGTGTACCTTGCAGAACAGGACAGTGAAACAGGTTTGAATTCCCCTGGGAATACTTGCCCAGATAATTTCCCCACCAGTCATCGTTCACAGGCAATTGGGTTGGCATCATCAGCCGGTGGCCTGGAAACACATCATTGTTCTCATCTGTGTAAAGTTGCATGAACAGCCCAATCTGTTTGAGGTTGTTCAGGCATGAAATGGTTCTGGCCTTCTCCTTGGCCTTCGCCAGAGCAGGCAGCAACATCGCGGCGAGAATCGCGATGATGGCGATGACCACGAGCAGTTCTATCAGGGTGAAACCGCACTTCAGGATTGTACCGCGGTCAGCAAGCCTCGTCGCACTGGCCCGGGAACTCGCATTCACATTTGCATTCATACAATCCTTTTTGTTTTCACGCCAAAATATCCTCAATCGTCTTGCCCGCGATGCCGGTGAGCCGCGCATCCAGACCTTGAAACTTCACCGAGAGCTTGGTGTGCTCGATCCCCAGCAATCGTAGCATCGTGGCGTGCAGATCGTGGACATCAATCGGGTTCTCGATGGCAGCATAGCCCAGTTCATCCGTTGAACCATAAACAATTCCCTTCTTGATGCCGCCGCCGCAGAGCCAGATGGTGAAGCCGGCGTTGTGGTGATCGCGCCCGTCACCGCCCTGGCTCATCGGCGTGCGACCAAACTCTCCCGCCCAGACAATCAGCGTCTCGTCCAGCATGCCGCGCTGCTTCAGGTCCGTGATCAGCGCCATGCACGCGCGGTCAATTTCCTCGGCCTTGAATTTGATGCCGTCCTTCACGCCGCCGTGGTGATCCCAATCCTTGTGATAAAGCTGGATGAACCGCACGCCGCGTTCCGCAAGCCGGCGCGCCAGGAGACAGTTCGATGCGAACGATCCATCGCCCGGCTGGCAGCCGTAAAGCTCCAGCGTCTTTGAGCCTTCCGGTTT
>CAYSDO010000498.1:0-2722 GCA_964429665.1 uncultured Bifidobacterium sp. | reverse complement strand
GTGATTGCAACAGCACCGTCGGGATTCTTCGCGGACGTGAATCGCTTCACCCTCTCCCCGGGGGAGAGGGCCGGGGTGAGGGCGAGCGTTAAAACTAAAATCTCTCAAACTCATCTCAGGAAGATCTCGTTCAGTTGTTTGGTGGTGGTTTCCAAGTCGCGCAGCAATACATCCCAATCCGGTTTCATCGTCGTCGTATCTGTCCTATTAGTCACATCCTCCAATGCCTTCGCTGCCACGAGTCTCTCCGCCACCTCATAACGCCGGAGATGCTCGAACAACCTCTGCGCACTGGCTGGGTGTGGCGCATTACGAATCACGGCAACAGTGTTCGGAATGAGCAACGATTCTTCCGTGAGCGGTAATGCGGCAATCGGCAATCCTTCCCGCTGTCCGACGGCAATGTCGTCCGAGTCCGTCAAACCAATCCACGCTTCACCGCGCGCGACCTGCTTCACGACGACCGAATTTCCGTCCACGATGAACGGCTTGTTCGCCGCGATGGCGCGACACCATGTGAGCCAACGTTCTTCACCCCAAAGCTGTTTCAACGCGTGAAAGTGCGTGGCCGTCGTGCCGAATTGCGGGAACGCCAGCACCACCTTGCCGCGCCAGATTTCATTCGTGAGTTCGAGCAGCGATTGGGGAGCACGCGCGCCCTCGCGCATCCCGGCGGACGCCCCGTCCGCTGGGGTTTCGCGCGCGGCGCGCGAAACTGCGCCCGAGGCGGGCACGCTCCCCGCCGCTACAAAGTTCGTATTGATGACGATGCGGCGACTTCGATAGCCGAAGGCGGACCAGCCGTTGGTCTCACGGAAGACATTTTGCGCGGCGAGCTGGCGCGTGCGCATCTCTTCGTTGCCCCAGAACACGTCGCACTGCGGATGGTCACGCTCGGCAAGCAGCCGATTCGCCAGCCCGACGGTTTTCACCGCTTCGCTGTCATAGACGGCTTTGACCTTGATGCCGGTTTCCTTCTCGAACTCGCGCAAAATCGGCTCGGCATAGACTTGGTCCTGCGCGGCGTAAATGACCACCTCCGATTTCGCCTGATGCCTGAACCACGACATACGCGGAATCAACAAAGCGGCCAGCAAACCAATTGCTGGAATAATGAGCCAGCCCCAGAACTGCGCCACTTCGCGTTGCGCGAACTCATCCTTGGGCCAGTTCTTGTTTTGGTTATCAGTCATTTCAGAAAGTGCTCCCGAAAGTACTCCCAATCCCCATCGTCGGTTTCCCGATCGGAACGGATTGCAATGCCTTGGTAGTTGGTCGGAACTGACTGCCGCGAAAGCCCACGATGAATCCCAAGCAGACTATTCCCTAGATTATCGAAGTAAGTTGGAACCCCCAAAAGCACTGGCTTGCCTTCGCTCCAAGCCAGGACTTCGACCGTCCAATCGGCCATCAAATTCTGGTAAAGTTTGGGCTCTTTCAGTGAGGTGTCATACATCCTTACCGCAATCTGGTCGCAACGTTTTGCCACCTCACAAAAATAGGTTTCATCCCAATGCACTTCTTCTGATGGTTGCCATCGCGTAGGTGGTGGATAGGCGGCAATCGAAAATAGCTTCCCGGGTGGCAAGCTGGCTTTCAGTTCATCGAGCAGCTTGAGGAAGTCCGCATCGCCAGTGGTCAACGGCTCGACATTCAGATGGACTCCGGCGAAGCGGGGGTGCGCTTCAAGAAGTCGCTTCACCGAGCCAAGAAACACTTGTCGCCATTTTTCATTCCGATAACGAGCCGAACCTCCATTCGGTCCACCAATCCACGGCATGACGCGAAACCCAGTGAACTCATCCAAGAAAATCTCTGTCTGCGTCGCGTCCACCGCCGGAATCGGCCCTTCGATGTCTGCCGGGCAAAGATGTGGAAAGACATCGGTAATGTGATGCGCGCGCAACTTTGCTGCGAGGGCGTGGACGGATTCCTTGGTCCGGTAACGGTTCAATTCATTCGTCTTTCCGTTGCGGATGAACCATCCATCGTCGCCAAGCCAGCCGTGCGAAATCCAAATTCCGTTCTGCCCTCTATCATTTTGACCATCGCGAACATCCAGACCCGGCGACCACACGGCGTAACCAACTGGTACGAGCAAAACCACACAAGCGCCCGGCACAATTGTGCGCCACGGTGGTTGCTTGAGTTTTGACCAGAGGTTCATTTGGAAAGAATCCCACCCGAACACGCCGAAGCGGAGTTCGACGCTCCGTCAATCAGAGCCTCCTCACGTCGGCCGCTGCCAATCGGAAATCGGAAATCGGAAATCATAAATCCTACACCGTCCTCCTGTGATACCACCACCACTCGAACAGCAGCACGATCAACCCAATGGCCGCGAGCGTGCGCCAGAGTTCCATGTTGGTGCGTTGCACGGTCGTGGCGCTAACGCGGGTGTATTCGCCGAATTTCAGTTCGCCGCGCGGACGGATGTTGCTCTCGGCAGAATCCAGCAGGTCGGCGCAGAAGGTGACTTCATTCGTTCCGGCGCGCAGGTGATAGACACCTTGTTTTGCGGTGTCGCCGAAGACGAGTTCGTTCGCACCGTCGAGATTGAGCGTGGTCGTTTTGCCGTCGGGCAATTTCACTTCGGCGCTTTTCACGGGTTCGCTGAGCGCGAGGCGGAACGGGTCGCCGGCTTTGATGAGGAGTTGGGAATTTTTCGCGTTGGCGGGATTGAGCCAGTCCACGGCGTTGGCGATGAAGATCGGGAACGACA
>CAYSDO010000497.1:0-2781 GCA_964429665.1 uncultured Bifidobacterium sp. | reverse complement strand
GTGTTTTGCACGGTGGCGAGCGAAGCCCAGTTCAACAAGTTGGTTGAAGCTTGAATCTCATATTGCTGCGTCGGCACGCCGACAAGCATCAGAGTCAGATGGCCGTTGGTGGTCCAGCCCGCGATTTCAAGCGTTGGCGGAATGCCGGGCGTGATGTCCAACGTGCCGTTAACGTGGGTGATGAGGTAGTTCGAAGCAGTTGCACCACTCGCAAGAATGGAATATCCGCCAATGGGACTGGATGGAGTCGCCGGCGTCGATAGCATCACGGGATTGCTCAAGGCCCCTGTAGATTGTCCGTTGACCCAACCAGAGTAGCTCGCGGTCAGCGAGGGATTGTCCGTGCCGAAGGAGCGCGACTTGTCGTCCGCAGTTATGGTCAGTGGCGCGGGCAGGACGTTGAGGAAAACGGTTGTGCCGGCAATCGCGTAGTTCGTCATGTCCACCGGTGTGAATATGGTTGAAAGCAATTGCCCATTGCCGACATTGAGGATTGTACCCGCCGGTGGAGTATAATCGAAGCTTCCAGGTACATTCGCGCTGGCGTTCAATTGTATGGAGCCAAGTGCGCTCCCATAGACAATCTCAATCGGATTCGTCCACGTGATTGTGGGCACGACCGGGCCAGGCAGTGTATTTGTTACCGCTATATTGGAAGGTGCTGAGTCTCCATCCGCGGAATAGGCGCGCACTTGAAAGTAATATGCGGTACCGGTCGCCAGACCGTCGTTAGTATAGCTAGTCTGTCCAGCAGGGCTCGTGGCAATTTGCGAAAAGTCGTTTCCGTTTGTGGAGCGTTCGATTCGGAAACCCAGTTCGTTCGTCGCGGTGTCTGTCCAAGTCAGGAGAATTTTGTTTGTAGATAGTGCAAACGCGGCAAGATTCGCAGGGGTCGAAGGCAATGCACAGCCGGGATAAAGAAACGTTTCGGCAAACCCAGCAAGTCCCATCGGATCTGTCACAGTCAATCGAACACGGTAATAAAATGTTTCAGCTCCGCATCCTACGGGTGAAATCGTCGCGCTTGAGGTCACGTTTGCATCCGTGGCTTCAGGATGCACATGATCGTTGTGATGGAGAAACAACTGCCACGTATAAGCAAGTTGATTCTCCGGATGCTCGTTGTCGTCCACAATTGCTGTCAGTGGGTAAACGGTGTCGCCGGTCATCGGATATTTTGTTCCGTTGGTGGGACTGGTGATGGTGATGCTCGGCGGCGTGTTGTTCACGTAAACGGTCAGAGAATTTGTAGATGTAGCGTTACCGGCATCCTTCACAATGAGTTTTACGATGTAATTGGTGATGACACCGCCAGTAGCATTGAAGATGTGTAAAGGATTTGCGTTTGTGCTGCTGGCTGTTCCATCACCGAAACTCCACGAGTAGGTCATCTGTGTCCCTTCCGGGTCGAACGAGTTTGTACCGGTGAACTGGACTGCGAGAGGCGCGGCTCCAAAGTTCAGATTCGCAACCGGCAAGGCTGTCGGTGGCTGATTGCCTCCCGGCGCGTAAAGCACCTTGCGGATAACGGTGACGTTGTTGATGTAGGTGATGTAGTACAGAGCGCCGCTCGTTGGATGTGTTCCTACGAAGACAATGCCGCCTCCAGAAGACAGAAAATTTCTCGCACTGGTGGGATTGTTATTTGTGTCGAAAGAGAAATTGCGAATCCATTCCTGGCCAGAGTCCCCCTGGAAGTATGTGTTCTTGGAGCTGGCCGGGAAATCATCTCCCTCGTACCAAGTGCCGCCAATGGAACAGTTGCCATCAAATCTTGGTCCCGGCACGGGAGAGTTGGACGCGTCCAGGTTTACAACCGTGGCATTTCCACCACCGTCAAACGTCCCGGTTCGAGACGGCCGGCCAGCGTGCCCCCAATCAATTGCCGGACGTGTGTGTACAAAGCGCGGGATGCTGGCGGGAATCTGCTGGCTTGCGTTGCACGGGTTGGGCCAGGACGGCGGGTTAAGACTGACCTGCTTCAGCAAGTCAGTGAATTGAAGGTATTGTTGCGTGCATCCGTTGACACCAAATAGAGGATTCGTCGCATCACGATTGTAAACGGTGGGAGCGCTGTAATCCGGCTGATTGGTCAATCCTTCAAAAATCGGCCAGCCGAAATTCCTGCCCGGGCCGATGCAGACATTCAAGTCCTCCCACACCTGCCATCCAACGTCACCAATGTAGAGTGCACCTGGATTTGCATCCGCGGGGTTATGGCTGCCGCTCTCGGGACGGAGAGTCATGCGAAATGGGTTTCGCAATCCAAGCGCCCAGACACGCGAGCGTGCGGCGCGAGGATTTGCCGGATCGTAAAACGGGTTGCTCGGCACGCCGTCACCGGTGTCAGGGTCCAGACGGAGGACCTTTCCATTCAAACAATCCACCAATTGTGCGCGGAATGCGCCGACATTTTCCTTGGTCCTGATGATGCCTTCATTCAGGCATTGCTGGTAGTAACTGCCTCCCACCGCGCCTCCCGTGTCCACCGTGGCATAGCTCGCCCCGTCCCCACACGACGCGAGCAGCGTTCCGTCCTGTCCGAACACAAGCGAACCCATCCCGTGCGACATGTGAACCGTTGCAATTCCATTGCTCCTGGATTCTCCAAGAAGAACCATGCGCGATCCGTAGTCAATCGTCTGAAACCCGTTCGTAGCATAAGCTGTGTAGCGTGTAATGCGACCAATGGATCCCATGTTATACTCGTTGGTGTTGGCATTGTAGTTGGTCGTACCAAAATTCATCAGATGATGATGATCCACAGTGTAGAGAAGGTAC
>CAYSDO010000496.1:0-2790 GCA_964429665.1 uncultured Bifidobacterium sp. | reverse complement strand
GAACCAGCGCTAGAGGAGACGGGCATCTCCACACCGTGCGCCATGCCATGAAAAAAGGCGAAGAAACCCGCGAGCGCCGCACTGGAGGACGTTTTCACTTTCACACGTTCGATGACGATCCAACCGATAACCGGCACTGAGAGCATGATGATGAATTCCACGCCGGGCACATTGAAACCCATCGCTCCGCCAATGCCGCCGAGAACCATCGCACTTACAAAGGCTGCTGGGATTTGCCAGCGGGCGGCGCCGAACTTTTGTGCCGTCCAAATCCCGATGGCGAGCATTACGAGCAAATGATCCCAGCCCAGCAACGGATGGGAGAAGCCCGCTGCAATTCCATTGCCGCTGCCGGGGGTGTTGTGCGCGTGGGCGAAGAGGGGAGCGCAAAAGAGCACTGCGCAGATGAGAAGCGATTGCTTGAGTGTTTTAGCCATAACTTGCCTGAACCTTTCGTTTAGTTTCGTCTTCCGACAAATGCCGGTCGTTAACTCGGACCGACTACGAGGTTATACGATGCAAACATCCGATTGGATGCTTGCGTTAACGCAGCTACGGATTGAGTAACCCGCCATTGCTGCCACAGGTGGCTGGTGGAATTCTTAGCGAACAGTCTGTGCATGACAAGGGATTTTCGTTCATGGATGCATTCTACTTCCGCAATGAAAATGCGAGCATCAGCAATGAGATGGCGATGACCCGTGAACCGACCACGCGTGTTCCCATCTTCAGCCATTTCCATTCTGAGCGGAGCAAGAAGTAATACGCCAACGCCAAGATCACCACGATGCGTCAATCGTCGAATTCATGCTCAAAGGTTTTGACTCGTGCTTACTGCACGGATTAAATGCGCGCGCATCCGATGAAATCCATTCTCACAATCGCTGCCGCAGTTTGGCTTTGCATGGGCGTTAGCACGGCGGTTCGCAGCGCGGAAGCAAGAGGTTATCCCACCGTCAGCACTACTACGAAGCCATCCACCGCGAACAGCAGCGGACTGCTGAACGACTGGCTTCGTGAAGAATCAACAGCAGCGAGTGCGTGGGATGCGGGCGGCCAAGTCCGCCTGCGTTACGAGGTGAAGGACAACGCAGGCTCGATTGCCAACCGCGATTTCATTTCTGATGGACAGGACAACAGCAATGATTTCCTGATGCTTCGCACAAAGTTGCATCTTGGATACACACCTGCGTCGTGGGTGAATTTCTTTGTCGAAGGGCGCGACAGTCGTGGTTGGTGGGACAAGCGCGAGCCGAGCCCCGATGATGATTCGTTCGATCTGCACCAGGCATTTATCGCATTGGGTAATGCAAAAGAATTTCCGTTCAGCTTGAAAGTTGGCCGGCAGGAGCTGGCTTACGGGGATGAACGTTTCGTTGGTGTTTCGGATTGGAGCAACATAGGTCGCGTGTTTGATGCCACAAAAGTCCGTTTCGAGAACGACTCATTCTGGGTGGATGGATTTGTCGGTCGCATTGTGATTCCTTACGATGATCACTTCAACGTTTCCAGTGACTACGATTGGTTCTCGGGCATTTATGCTTCGACTCGTAAACTGGTTCCGTGGCAGGAGACGCAATTATTCTTTCTGGTCCGAAATGTCGGAGCACAGGCAACGAATGCCGTCGCACCGGGAATCCCGGGAACTCCTTCCACGGCGCGCGATGTTTATACCATTGGTGGACGGATAAAATCATTACCGGGAAAGTTGAAAGGTTGGGATTACAGCGCAGAAATCGCCGGGCAGTTTGGTAGTGTCGTTCAAAGTGGTGTGCGTCGTGACCTTGAAGCGCTCGCTGCCGATGTTACAGCAGGATATTCCTGGGGCAACGCATGGGGCACGCCACGATTGGGCGCTGGATACTCCTACGCCTCGGGTGATGACAATTTCACCGACGACAAGTATGAGACATTTGAGCCGCTCTTCGGTACGAACCATAAACTTTACGGCATGATGGATTTGTTCGGACTTCGCAACATCCATAATCCAAGCCTCACATTCAGTCTCAAACCGGCCAAGGGATTATCATTGCGGATGGATTATCTCGCATTCTGGCTGGCTGACGGGCACGACCTTCTTTATCCCGAGAGCGGTTCGGGGCGTAGCGGCAACGGCTACGGACGGAATCCTCAATTCGACAGCTATGTCGGTTCGGAGGTGGATGTCATCGCAAGCTATCAGCCCTTGACTTGGGCCGAATTTCAAGTGGGTTACGGTCATTTCTTTGTGGGCAGATATATCAAGCAGTCCGTCGCCAATGTCCCGGCAAATGGCGGAACCGCAGATGCGGATTGGGTTTACGTCCAGGCGAAATTCAGCTTTTAGAACGGAACCCGGAACACCATGAAAATGCTTCTTCAATTTTGCTTTGTCTCGATACTGACATGCGTGGGAACACAACCGCTCGTCGGAGCGGACAATACTTCTGCCGGGACGAACAAGGTCGCGCAGCCGATTGAAATCCCAGGCGTCCACAACGCCTTCCGCGCCTCGAACAAAATCTATTCCGGCTCACAGCCCGAGGGCGACGAAGCGTTCGCCGCTCTCGCCAAACTCGGCATCAAAACCATCGTCAGTGTGGACGGCAGCAAGCCGGACGTGGAAGCTGCGCGTAAGCACGGCCTGCGCTACGTGCATTTGCCCTATGGTTACGACGGCATTCCCACCAATCGTGTTGCTGAACTTGCCAAACTTTCTGCCAAGGTAAGCGGGCCGTTCTTTGTGCATTGTCATCATGGGTTGCATCGCGGCCCGGCGGCGGTGGCGGTAATGTGCGAAGCTTCGGAGGG
>CAYSDO010000495.1:0-2795 GCA_964429665.1 uncultured Bifidobacterium sp. | reverse complement strand
CAAGTCGGGTTACTTTGCCCAGCACCGTGCCCAGAGGCTGAACATGCAGAACACAGTCCTGCAGGAGGCGATGGACACCCCCCAGCGCGTGACGGAGCAATCCATTCGCAATGTGCTGGGCAGTTTTCTTTTTAGAGGCGACGACGTTTACAAACCCATCAGCGTCCTGAGCGGCGGCGAGAAATCGCGGCTTGCGCTGGTCAAGTTGCTGCTTGATCCACCAAACCTGCTGCTCATGGACGAGCCGACTACGCACCTTGATCTGGCGAGCGTGGACGCGCTCATCGGGGCGCTCAAACAATTCGAGGGCACGCTCATCTTCATCAGCCACGACGTGCATTTTATCCGGCAGTTGTCGAATCACGTCGTGCGCGTGGAGGCCGGGCAGCTCCGTCATTTCCCCGGTGGCTACCAGTATTACCTCGACAAGACTTCGCAATCAGCGCGCGAAGCGTTGACCAGTTCCGGCATGGCCGCGCCCGCTCAGTCCAACGGGAACAAACCCGTTGTGCCGATGGTGGATCGCAAGGAGCAAAAACGCGCGGAGGCAGAGCAACGTCAGGCGAAGTCCAGGAAAAAGCAGGAAGTCCAGAAACGCATCGCCACGCTCGAAAAGGAAATTGCCACGCTGGAAGAAAAGGAACGCGAACTTGCGGCGGAATTGGAGAAGCCCGAGACCTACAACGCCGGTGGCCGCGCCACACAGATCAACCGCGAATTGATGGAGGTCAGTGATCGTTTGCCAGAAGCGACGGCTGAGTGGGAGGCAGCGGGAACGGAACTGGCGGCGTTGGAGTAAGTCTGGGATAACTTTCTATCCTCTCTCCTGGCTCATCAACCTAAGAATCTGGCTTTGCATTCGGCACAGCGCAGTCGAACAGGTGTCCCGCCTCCTGGAATAATGGAACTCGTCAGCGCAGTCATGGGAACAAGTTTCAGATTCTCCTTTGCTAGAAAGTCAAGGCGGACATCGTCGCTGCCACACTTTGGGCAGCGGCCTGAGAATATTCTGAGCTTAGGTGGACGCTTCTTTTTCACTGACCGATCAGATTATGCGCTTCACCAATGACAGGATTCCCTGCTTCACCGCCGAGCGATGATGCGATGCGCCGTGGGCCTGGAGGATTTTCTCGCGATTGGCGAGATACCAGTCGTAGCTCTCGGCAAACATCTGGTCGGTGGAATAGCGCGGTTGCCAGTTGAGTTCGCGCTGCGCCTTGCTGATGTCGAAGTAAAGCGAGCGACCATACATCATCGCGTGATACGCACCGAGCGGCGAGAGGCCTATTGCACTCGTAAGCTTCATGACCGCGACTGCCGGTGACATTGGAACGCCACGCACCTTCGATCCCGTCCCGGCATGAGCGCAAAGTTTCGCCAAAGCATCACGCATTGTTCCGAACTGCGAGGCGCCGCAGTTGTAGATTGACGCTCCTGATCGCGCAGCCGCAAAGATGCAAGCCTCAGCAAGATCGTCAGCATGGACGAACTGGTAGATGTTATCGCCCCGACCGAATACCGGCACGTTGTATCCCTCGCGAATCCACTCGAACAGAATCTGGAAAATGCCCAGCCGCCCGTGACCCATGATCGTTCGTGGACGAATAACCGAGACATCCAGTCCGCGCTGGACGTAACCCCGGCAGAGCGCTTCGCCTTCGAGTTTGGCACGCCCATAAGCTTCACCGGGCGTTGGCGGAGTCTCCTCGGTGACAGGATTTGATTTTGGCACGCCGAAGACCGCACTGGATGAAACGTAAATGACCTTGCGAACTTTTGCCACGAGCGCGGCGCGCAGCAGATTCTCAGTTCCGTAAACATTCACCGAGTGGAAAAGCTTCTTGTCCTTGGCCAACGGCACCTGTGCAACGCAGTGATAGACCGCGTCGCAGCCAGCAACTGCTTTTTCGACATCTGCCAGATTGCGAATGTCACCACAAACAAAGCTTACTTCACTCTTGCGATCCCCGGCGTCGGAAATATCGAACACGCGCACCGCTTTATCCCGCGCGAGCAAGCGGTCCCGCAGCAACGATCCAAAATATCCCGAGCCGCCGGTGATGAGTGATATGTGTTCTGACATCTGATGTTTTTGAGCCTTGCACGGTCGTCTTTTTTTGTCGCAGTGCCAAGGCGGACGTAGCTTAGGCCGAGTGTTTTGGCTTGCCAATGTGGAATTCGACTTTCAGCTTGCATGAATGTCGGCAACCAACGGTCTGAAATCTGCGATCCCGGACAGACAACTCCGTTTTCTGCTGTGCGGTCTCGCAGCAATCGTTTGCCTGTGGCTTGCCGTGCTGGCCGTTCAACTGGCGCTTCGTTGCGCCTTTCCTTGGGACTTGTTCACCTGGGCTGAGAGTCCATTTATGACTGACATGCTCAAGCTGGACATGGGAAACCCGGTTTATGGCCCGCCTGAGGACGGCAATTCTTTTGTTTACAGCCCTGGTCTTGCTTACATCACTTTTGCAATCCTGAAGCCCCTGGGTTTGCAGTTGGACGTTCGCTATTGCCGCGCGGTGACCGTCCTGATTGGTTTTCTTGCGGCTTTGTTTGCGGGCTTGTCGGCAGCCAGGTCACTGGAAATGATTGTGCCGGGAAGAAAGGTGCGCGGTTTTTCAATGGTTGTGACCGCGATTGCGATACTGGTCATTTTCAAAAATTTCACAGCGGACGCAACCCATCCCGACAATCTCAGCATGCTGCATACATCAGTTCTGTTGTGGCTCACGCTCAACACAGTTCAACGAAGTTCCCTCGGATGGGCTGCGGCAACGATGTTATTTGCGGCTGTG
>CAYSDO010000494.1:0-2797 GCA_964429665.1 uncultured Bifidobacterium sp. | reverse complement strand
GAGACGCGGCTCACGCCGTGTGCCAGGGGCGGCGCGCCCGAGAGGGCGTAGCCGGGGCGGCCGCGCGGCCGGCCGGGGCTCTCAGGGCACCCCCGCCGCGGCAAACGCCACCGCGATCCAACTGAGGCAGATCGCCACGGTGCCGACGACCGGAGTAAAAAAGGCCAAGAAGTAATTTAGAACCGACGTGAAGTCGGAACAGCAAACAGGCGTGACCGCGAGGTCACGCCTGTTTTGTTAATATGTATCTGTTGGTGGCGCTGGCATCGAGTGAAATGCGCGGACTAAAAACTACTTCGGCAACAAGTCGGCGACCATCGCCTTTTCTTCCTTCAGTTCGTTTTCGGTCGCAGCGATCTTTGCGCGGCTGAATTCGTTGAGCGGAACGTCCTTTACGATTTCCCAATTCTTGCCGTCGCTGCGGATCGGGTAGCTGAAGATGAGACCTTTTTCGATTCCATAGCTGCCGTCCGAGTGGACGCCCACGCTGAACCAGTCGCCAGCCTTTGTGGGTGTGGTGAGATTGCGCACGGTATCCACGACGGCGTTGGCCGCGCTGGCGGCGCTGCTGAGGCCGCGAGCCTTGATGATGGCTGCGCCGCGCTGTTGCACCGTGGTGATGAAATCCTTCTCAAGCCATTCGCGGTGGCCGATGACATCAGGCACGGGGCGGGTGCCGATGCGGGCGTTGAAGTAATCGGGGAACATCGTGGCGCTGTGATTGCCCCAGATGGCGAGATTGCTGATGGCAGTGACATCCACGCCGGCTTTGCGCGCGAGTTGTGTCTTTGCGCGGTTCTCATCGAGCATGGTCATGGCGAAGAAACGGTTCTTGTCGAGACCGCGCGCATTGTTGGCGGCAATGAGCGAGTTGGTGTTGCAAGGATTGCCAACAACCAACGTGCGGACATCGCTCGCGCCGTTCTTGGCGATGGCCTGACCCTGACCCGTAAAGATTTTCCCGTTGATTCCGAGCAGGTCTTTGCGCTCCATTCCTTGTTTTCGCGGCACTGCACCGACGAGCAGCGCCCAGTTCACACCTTTGAACCCATCGTCGAGGCTGGACGTGGCGACGGTGCCCTTGAGCAACGGGAACGCGCAATCATCCAGTTCCATCACGACACCTTGGAGGGCGCTCATGGCTTTCTCGTCGGGAATTTCAATGAGGTGAAGGATGACGGGCTGGTTTGGGCCGAACATCGCGCCCGAGGCGATGCGAAAGAGGAGGGAATAACCGATTTGGCCGGCGGCGCCGGTGACTGCTACGCGGATTGGATTGTTGCTCATAAATGCAGCGGCAGTATAAGCAGAGTGCGCATCGGGGCAAGAACGCAAAGACGGGGGAATGCAGGTGTCAGGTGCAGGGTGTCAGGACTTCGTGTCACTCGTTGCAGACTGGAATTCCGGTGAGGCGGAAAACAAGGAGCCGCAGGCGCGACACTGGTCCTGGTCTGATTCCAGAACATCCGCCTCACCGAGATCGAGATCGTCAACGCGTCAACGCAGCGAGATAGCGTTTCATCCGGGCTGCATTCGCTTCGTCCTTGGCATCAATGTAAATCTGTTCAAGGTTGCCGCACATGCGGCCGAGAGCGCGACGCGTGCTCATTGGCGCGAGGTATTCCGCCTGCAACTCATGGTTGCAACGAGTGAGATGATTCACGCAATCCTCGCGCGTCATCAGGCGTCCGAGGTTGAAGGCGTCAATGTAGATTTCCTCGGTGGATGAATGGTAGCGGCACACCGAATGACCGGGCAGTCCGATACCGTAAATCGGCAGGAACAACCGGCGTGCCAGCAATTGATAAATCAGGCACAGACTGATTGGATTGCCCGTTCGGCGATCCAACACACGGTTGAGGTAGCTGTTTTCAGGATCGTAATAGTTGGCGAGGTTCCCGGTGAAACCGAGTTGAGTGAAGATGTAGTCATTCATCCGCGTCAGTGCGGAGTGCGCGGAAATGGGCTGGGCCAGGCGCTCGCGAAGTTCTCCTGCGAAATCATCCAGCACCGCGCTGTAGGCTTCCACGTTGATGTCGGGATACTGCGTCTGCGCCAGCAACCACGCGCCGCGTTCAAGGTCCAACTCAGCCGATGACTGGAGGCAGAAGGCGAGAAAACGGCCATCGGCAGATTCGCGGTCGAAATGCCGGATGAGTTCCTCGGCGCGTTTGCGGAGGAGAACATCCGTGTTTTTGAGACAGGGCTTGAGCCAGATTTTTGTATCCGAACCAAGGGAGATGATTTTGTCGCGAACGGCTTCAAAGACCATCTGGCTGTCGTCGCCGAGCAGTTTGATGAGCGCTTGAGCCTGCATGTCGCGGTCAACGGACATCGCGGGTTTGTTTTCCTTGACCTCTGAAAGTTGAGCGGTGTGGTTCATTAAATTCGTTGCCATAAGTAGCCACATCCGTGGGCTATCAACCATTCGGGGGATTCCGGAAACGATGCCCCGGTGAGATACCGGGGAAAGAATTTGCAAACCACGGACGCGGAGAGTGCTGTGTTCGAATCTGCCCAGACAGGACTGCCAGAGCGTCGGTAAAACGGCGTTCAACTGATCCAGCCGCACGCTCGCGCCAGTTTCACCAGTCCGTAGGCCACGCCGCCTGCAGCAGGGATGGTCAGCACCCATGCCCAGAGTATCCGGCTGACAACGCTCATCTTCAGGGCATTGAAACCTTTCGCGCAACCAACTCCCATGATTGAGGTAGTGATGGCGTGCGTGGTGGATACGGGCATTCCGAAATGTGCCGCCGTCATCAGCACCGTGGCACCGGTGGCTTCCGCTGCGAAG
>CAYSDO010000493.1:0-2804 GCA_964429665.1 uncultured Bifidobacterium sp. | reverse complement strand
GAACTTGATCAGCAGGTCACAGTGACCCTGAACGGCCTGAAATTTCAAACCAACATCTTGGACGGTCACAAGACTGGAATGTACCTCGATCAACAAACGAGCTATCTGGCCGTGGCACAATTCGCAAAAAACGCCCAGGTGCTGGACTGTTTCAGCTTCCTCGGCGGTTTCGGACTCCACGCCGCCCGCGCTGGAGCTTCGCACGTCCACATGCTTGATCAAAGTGCTGATGCCGTAGCCTCATCCCTTCGCAATGCGGAAATCAACAACTTGAAGTCAACCGTGAGTGCGGAGGCCGTCAACGTTTTCGACTGGCTAAAGGCAAACACCATCACCAAACCGCACGAGAAACTGTTGCCGAAATTTGACCTGATCATCCTCGACCCCCCGTCCTTTACTCGAAACCGGGCATCCGTTCCTGATGCCCTCCGCGGTTACAAGGAGATTCACGTCCGAGCGCTAAAACTACTAAAACCTGGTGGCACTCTTGCCACGTTTTGCTGTTCCCACCACGTCCACACGCCTCTGTTCCAGGACACAATACTCTCTGCAGCCTACGACACCCGGAAAGTCCTGCGTCGCGTTGCCACTTACTCCCAGTCGCCTGATCATCCGATTATCCCGATGATTCCTGAGACGGAATACTTGAAAGGGTTTGCCTTCGAACTGGTGCGTTGATCAACGTTGGTCGGCGACATCATTGCCGGACTCACTGAAAGTCATCTGCAATCAACAAGCTACTGCTGCAACTCCGATCAGACAATTGCAGGCGTGCAATTGCCTAATTCGATGAAACGGTTGTAAGCCGCGTCCCAGTTGACATGATGCGGGATGATGATGTTGGGCTTGAACGAACCGCGGAGTATTTCGCGTGCCTCGATTGGGGACTGGATGTGTCCGAGCGTCAGAGCCTGGATGAGAACGTTGCCGATGGCAGCAGCATCGGAAGAAGCAAGAACCACGGGCACTTGCAGCGCGTTTGTGACGATATGGTTCAGCAACATGTTTTCGCTCCCGCCGAACAGGTAAAACCGTGAAAACTGCCGCCCGGTCAACGCACTCGTTTCTTGCACAATTTTTCGATAGTGCAGCGCCAGACTTTCGAGAATGCAACGCGTGATCTGACCTGGTTTGCGTGGGATTTCCTGACCCGTTTCACGGCAGTACGCTTGCACCTTCGCAGGCATGTCCCCTGATTCGTAAAACCGGGGATCGGTGGGATTGATAAGTGACTCAAACGCCGGAGAAGTGGTTGCAAGATGCAACAGAATGTCACCGCCAAGCTCGTGATCTCGCTCGATCCAGTAACGGCGGCATTCATTTAGAATCCAGAGTCCTGGTGCCCGTTTGAAAAAGTTTGTCGCTCCAAAGCACCCCTCATTGGAGTAGCCGAGTTCGCGTGTGACCTCATTGATAAGCAGCTCGCCGACCTGTGTTCCGATGAAGGCTTCTGAACCCAGACGCAAATACGCCCAATCTTCCCCTTCTGCTACAGGCAAGGATGCAAGCGCATTGGCGAACCCGTTCGAGCATGTTGCGACCACCTGTGCATCTTCGATCTTGGTCTCCTTCGTGATCTCCGGACGAAGCAGGCCGAGTTTCGTTCCGGACTTGACCACCTGCGGGAACAACTGTGCCGGGAGTCCGAGCGCCTGCAACAATCGCGGTGACCATGTTCTCGTGTGCGGATTGAAGACTTGGGTTGCACTGGCAAGTGATTGTTCAACGCAACGAACACCTGAGAGCAGGTGATTGAAGGCGTCCGCAATGGGCATGAGTTGAGCCGCACGCCCCAACCGGCGGCTGTTCTCGTTTGCCAACTGGAAGAGAGTATTGCCGGGAAGTCGCTGCACGCCTGTTTCCTCATAGACCGCCTCCCACGGTAGTTTTGCGAACATTTTTTCCATTCCGCTCGGATCAACAGAGTTTACGCGCCGCACCACAGGTGTCAGCACCGCCCCGTCCTTGCTGAACAGCATAAAATCCGATGGCCAGGAATGACAGCTGATGCCGTTCACACCGACATCCTGATTCCCCATTTGACGCATGCCCTCAATGATCTGCCGGTAAATCTGTGGAATGTTCCAATGTGCCTCGCTCTTATGGTTGACAGGAACGTTTTCAAAACTGGTTATCTCGCCCATTGTGAAACGCCCATCCTGCAACGCGCCCCACATCACACGAACGGTCGTCAAACCAAGGTCCACAGTCATGTACAGTTTCTGCATAACCGGAACACTCATGCACATGCCGTGCCTGCCAGTCCTGCTCAGAAACAAAATGAAATCTCGTACACACGGTAAAAGAGCGTTGATCCGGCTTGTGCCAGCGACACATACGACCGGGGGTGTCCGTAAATCGAGCACGCAGGGTGAATGTTGGATAAGGCTCGCCTCGGAATCCGCCTGCATGTTCCGAATTCTGCTTTCGATCCTGATCATTCGCACCTTTTCCAGCCCACCAAACCGTCACATGAAAAATCCATTGAACGCATGTACTGGATTCACTGTCATTGTTTCCGTAGAATCCGAAACAGAACATGAACACAGGAATCAACGCCATCAACGAAGCGGTCAAGGATGCCAGCGCCTTCACGCGACCGCTGTTCAACGAACTCGGTAAGGTCGTCGTCGGCCAGAATTATCTCACGGAACGGCTTGTCATCGGCTTGCTGGCCAACGGTCACGTCCTTCTCGAAGGCGTGCCTGGTCTCGCCAAGACGCTCGCCGTGAAATCGCTCGCGAATACGATGCACGTGAAGTTTTCGCGCCTGCAATTCACGCCGGACATGCTGCCCGCCGACG
>CAYSDO010000492.1:0-2805 GCA_964429665.1 uncultured Bifidobacterium sp. | reverse complement strand
CGGGAAAACACGATCATCATTTACACGACGGACAACGGTTGGATACAGAATCCTGTGAAAGCAAACCAGTTTGCGCCGCGTTCCAAGCAGACGGCTTATGAGGGCGGAGTGCGTACGCCGCTCTTGATTTCCTGGCCGGGTCACGTGAAGCCCCGGCGAGATACGGAGCATCTCGCAAGCAATCTGGATCTGTGGCCGACTCTGGCCGCACTTTTGACAACACCAACGGTAACAGGATTGCCAGGCTTGAACCTTACCGATGCCCGGACTGTGGCGCGTCGCACCAGCATATTTGGAGAGCAATACACCCACAACATCGCCAACGTGGGCGAACCGACACGCAGCTTGGAGCACCGCTGGGTGATCGAGGGTTGGTGGAAATTGATCGTACCCGACCCGCGCACACAACCAGGCGAGTCGTCGGAACTTTACGACTTGAGACATGATCCATGGGAGACGAACAATGTGGCGACGAAGGAATCCGCGCGAATCAGGAAGATGACCCGTCTGCTCGACAAGCAGTGGAAACAATCACTCACTCCATGAACAAGCAAACCATGCGCGACATTGCGCCTTCGATTCTTCTCGCGCTCGTGTTCAGCTTCGCCAACTGCGATTGCGCGATTGGAGAACAGTCTCGTTCTCCAGTAAGGCCAAACATCGTTCTCATTCTTGCAGACGATCTTGGCTTTTCCGACATCGGTTGTTACGGCGGCGAGATTGCCACGCCGAATCTGGATCGGTTGGCAGCAGGCGGAGTGCGCTTGACCCAGATGTACAACACCGCGCGCTGCTGGCCGACACGGGCCTGCCTCATGACCGGTTACTATGCGCAACAGGTAAACCGTGATCCCGCGAAGCAACGTCCGGCGTGGGCTGCCTTGCTGCCGGAGCTTTTGAAGCCGGCTGGTTATCGTAGTTACCATTCAGGCAAATGGCATGTGGACGGCAAGGTGCTCGCCGGCGGATTTGACCACTCGTATTCGTTTGATGACCACGACAGATACTTCACGCCCAAGAACCACCTGCTCGATGACAAACCATTGCCACCTGCAAAATCCAGTGACGGCTATTACGCGACCACCGCCATCGCGCAGCACGCAGTTGATTTTCTCGCCGGTCACAATGCTGAACATCGCGAGCAGCCGTTTTTCCTCTACCTCGCCTTTACATCACCGCATTTTCCTTTGCACGCGTTGCCGGAAGATGTCGAGCGCTACCGAGATCGCTATTTGGAAGGATGGGATGTCATCCGCGAACAGCGAGCGCAGCGCTTGCGCAAGTCGGGCATTGTGAAATCCGGTTTGTCTGCGCTCGATGGGCAGTTTACTCCGCGTTATCTCAAGCCAGACCTGATGGAGAAAGTCGGTCCTGGAGAGGTCGAACACGCTTTGCCGTGGAATCAACTCACCGCGGAACAAAAGCGTTTTCAAGCCACCAAGATGGCAATCCACGCCGCGATGGTGGATCGCATGGATCGGGAAATCGGCCGCGTGCTTCAACAACTTCGCGAGATGGGCGCGTGGGAAAACACGTTGATTGTTTTTCTCTCGGACAACGGCGCAGATGCCACATTGATGGTACGCGGTGACGGAAACGATCAATCGGCCTCGCCCGGCTCTGCCGAGTCATTCCTGTGTTTGGGGCCGGGTTGGGCAAGCACGGCGAATGCGCCATTCCGTCGTCACAAGATCTGGGTGCATGAAGGTGGCATCTCCACTCCGTTCATTATGCACTGGCCAGGCGTGATTCCTTCGGGCGGCAAACTCCGACACACGCCGACTCACATCACTGATTTTGCTCCGACGGTCCTTGAGCTGGCAGGGGTATCTCCTCCAGAAAGCTGGGACGGGCAAACACGACCTTCGCTACCTGGAAAGAGTCTCGTCCCGCTCTTCAAACGCGATGCCACGATTCAGCACAATGCGATTTACTGGCATCACGAAGGCAATCGCGCTTTGCGAATGGGCGATTGGAAATTGGTTTCTGAGTCTGAGAAGAACGGCCAATGGGAGTTGTACAACCTCAAGCGCGACCGCATCGAATCAAACAACCTCGCCTCGTCACAAGTTGAGCGTGTTAAGCAGATGTCGGCGCTGTGGCAAGAAATGGATGACGACTTTCGTCGTCAAGCCGGCGGGGGGAAGCCCGGCGCGAAAGAATAGAACCAACGCAACAATTCTGTTTGTTGTACGATTTCCAAGAGCGCATGGAGTGGCTTGACACGGGCAAGAGTTCTCTTTGATCTTTCATGCTGTTCGTGCAGTAGTAGCCTGGCTCCAAAAGGCCAGCAATTCTCTGCCGCTTTACGTTGAAAGTTTCAATGCCTCGACTGTTCAGCGGAGCGTCGAAAAAAAGGCGAAACTATGAACATTGAATCCAACAGCCCTGAATCAAGTCCTCTCACCCGCCGAAAGTTCCTGGTCAACACCGGGGTTTCGGCCTTATCCCTTGCCGTCATCCAACAGAGCCATGTTCTCGGCGCTGAGGCCGGTGCGAAAATTGACATTGGCCTGATCGGATGCGGCGGGCGAGGTCAATGGATTGCAGACCTGTTTCGCAAACATGGCGGCTACAATCTGGTTGCTGTGGCGGATTATTTTCAAGACAAAGCGGACAGCGCAGGCGACAAGTTTGAAGTCCCAGCATCCCGCCGCTTCACAGGGCTTTCAGGTTATCGCAGGTTGCTCGAACAAAAGCTGGATGCCGTGGTTATTGAAAGTCCGCCGTATTTTCATCCGGAACAGGCAGCCGCTGCGGTTGAGGCGGACAACGGCGACGGCATCACCCTGTCTACCTTCGACG
>CAYSDO010000491.1:0-2823 GCA_964429665.1 uncultured Bifidobacterium sp. | reverse complement strand
GCACTCGCGGCACTTGAGCGCCTTCATGAATCCTTCGTGTTTTTCACTCATAAATTTTTTCTGTTCCAAGTAGGTGGTGGTCGGCGCGCTGCGCCGACTGGACGCCGCAGCGCGGCGTCCACTACCAACATCAGGGCAAACAAAAAGCCCCGACTCATGGCTGAGAAGGGGCGACAAAGCTTTGGCACTTCTTCTCATTTTTCCCGAAGGCACCGCCGGTCAAAGACCGCCGCTACAATCGAGCTGGATTTGGCACCTGCATTGAAGCTCCCGCTTCAACCGGTTGCCGTGGCGTCGTTGGGCCAGTCCCTCAGCCACTCTGCATGAGTCCGTCAAATCAACGGATGCGGATAGATTGATTTACACCCGGGCAGGTGTCAAAGCATAATTTTGACTCCTACGCACGCGCCATAGACTCCGATGCAGCAGCTCGTCCTCGTATCAGTCCTCGAAAAATCTTCTCAACGCGGACCTATCAAGGCAGGCTGTGCGACATGTATCGCGGAAAAAAAGTGGTCGTCGTCATGCCGGCTTACAACGCCGCAAAAACCTTGCGCCAGACCTATGACGAAGTGCGCGAGCAACAACTGGTGGACTTGATCATCTTGGTGGACGACCGGAGTCGCGATGACACTGTATCGGTTGCGCGCGAACTGGAAGGCGTGCAGGTTCATGTTCACGAGAAAAACACTGGCTACGGCGGCAATCAAAAAACCTGTTACCGCCTCGCCCTTGAGGCCGGAGCAGACATCGTGGTGATGATTCATCCGGACTACCAATACACGCCGAAACTTCTGCCCGCGATGGTTTCGATGATTGCCAACGATCTCCATCCTTGCGTGCTTGGCAGCCGCATCCTCGGCGGTTATTCACTCAAAGGTGGGATGCCGATGTGGAAATACGTGGCGAATCGCGCGCTGACGTTTGCGGAAAATGTTCTGCTCGGCGCCAAGCTCTCGGAATACCACACTGGCTACCGCGCCTTCTCCCGCGAGATTCTTGAAAAGTTGAACCTTGCCGGCAACTCAGATGACTTCGTGTTCGACAACCAGATGCTCGCGCAAATCCTCTGGCACGGTTTCACCATAGGCGAAGTGAGTTGCCCGACGAAGTATTTCGCCGAGGCGTCGTCCATCAATTTCAGCCGCAGTGTCAAATACGGCTTTGGTTGTCTCTCAACGGGATTGGCGTTCAGGCTCGCCAAGCTTGGATTTGCCTCGAACCGGTTTGATGGGAAGTAGGACAATTGTGTTCACCAAAACTTAAGCCACTTCAAGGCTGGTTGCGGCGGACTGTTTTCATTGAACATTTCGTTTGGTGATACGCCCCTTGTTGGCTACGATTGCGTAGATCGTAAAGGAGCAAACAAAGGACAAATTCATGAGCACAACAGCAAGCACATCAAAAAACACACTCGCTTCAGACGTCGAGATCAAAGGCAGTCTCAAGTTCGCAGGCGAACTCACGTTCGACGGCAAACTGGAGGGTGAAATCCAGACGGACGGGATACTAAACCTCGGCGACAGCGCGGTGGTCAATGGCAACATCAACGCCCAGTCCGTGGTTGTTCGGGGCAAGATCACCGGCAACATCAACGCCAAGGAGAAAATTGACATCAAGTCCAAGGCCGAACTGTTTGGCGACATCCGCGCGTCGAAGCTCGTCATCGAGGAAGGTGTGACGTTCGTCGGCAAGACCGAGGTCAACCCCAACAAGGTTGCCCCCACGACAACGGCACGTCCGACCGAATCGCCGAAGTTCCCCGAGCCACCCAAACCGGCCTTGCGTTAATCCCGCTGTCGGGTCTGGAATAAAGTTTAATGTCAGCGAGCACGCCGGACAAAGTCCTGCTGGCCTGCCCCCATTGCGGACACCAGCAGACTGAACCGCCCTCCGCCATCTCATCGGTTTGCCGGAAGTGCGGACGGCATTTTCGCGTTCAAGAGGTCCTGCGTCCCGCGACAAAGGTCGTCGAACGCGCGCCGGATCGGAGGAAGGTCACCTGCTTCGAGTGCGGCTCCGAACTGGACGTGCCTGTCAGCGCGGAGTCCACGATGTGCAAGCGCTGCAGCCAATACGTGGATTTGAAGGACTATCGCATTGCAAACGCGGTCTCCAAAAACTTCAAGACGAAGGGAATATTTGTTGTCGAGCCCAAGGGATACGTTTTCAACACCGAAGCCATCGTGGGTGAAGCCGTCATCAAAGGAAGATTCCTCGGCAAGCTGACCACCGAACGGTCACTCACCATCTACTCCGGTGCAGAGATCAAGGGCAGTTTCAAAGCAGGCCGGCTGGTCATTCCTGCGGATAATCACTTCGGTTGGAAAGATACGATCAAGGCTGGCTCCGCCGACATCGCGGGCGAACTCGACAACGATCTTGAAGCTGATGGCACAATCATTCTGAGGGCTACCGCACGCATGTTCGGAAAAGTTCAGGCCCGGAATCTTGTTGTCGAAGCGGGTGCGGTCATCGTCGGAAGTGTGCGCGTTGGGTCCAAGGCCAATTGACGTTCACCCGACCAACAAAGCCAACTCAGGCAATCCGCGACTTGGAAATGGATTCTTGCTGAACTCGTCAGCCTCAAGCCAATCGAGCCACGCCTCGATAAGCTGCAACACGACCGCAACGTCCAGTTGCCAATGCCGCGACGGATACTTCATCAGGTTGGCCCGCGCCAGTTTGAACAACGCCGCCGCCGGACGCAGCCGGTTCTTTTGCAGATGCACGAACGCGCCCGCCAGTTGGATCAGTCCCTTGAAAAAATCTCCGTCCGGCCCGCGCCGGTCCGCCAGCCAGAGTTCCTCGAGAACATCGTGT
>CAYSDO010000490.1:0-2836 GCA_964429665.1 uncultured Bifidobacterium sp. | reverse complement strand
TTTACGTCGTTTCTCAGGAAACAATTCTGCAAGCCAGGTAATCGCGGCCACGAACTCGACGCAGACACCGATGAATGTTGTGCAGCGGAAGAATATGAACCAACCCAGGCTCGTGCTGAATGCCGCTGCCACCGGCGAGAGCGAGTAAACAAAAATGCTCGCTGCCATGATGCGTTTGCGTCCGAAGCGGTCAATGAGCCAGCCACCGAGCAAACCGAACACGCCACCGCAAAGTGCGGAAAGCCAGAGCATGTTGCCCATCCATTGCGTCACGAGCGGGTTGTTGGCCGGCACCTGGAGCAATTCGGCGATTGCAGGGACGCCCACGAGCGGTGTCATCAACAGTTCATAGGTGTCGAACAGAAAACCGATGCTGGCAATGGCGCAAACGAGCCATTGGGTGAGGGTGAGTTTGGATGTTGGTGTGGACATGATTAAAAGAGGCGCATGTTTTGGTGCATCGTTGTTGAGGCAGTTTATCGAAACAGTTTCGTGCGGCAATTGCCAATAAGTCTGGTGTTGCTGCTCATTCCTGTTCTGTCTCGTTCAATGAAACATTGCCGCAATCCGACGGATGATCTCGATCGTGGATTCAAACCACCATTGAAACATTGTTGGAAGGGTGAGTCGCGAAGTGAGCAGCGGGAGGCCGATTAACAGCACTGAAACATTGCCAAGGAAAATTACCACCGCAGAAAACAGATAGCCCTGGCTCGTGATGTCGGATTGTTCGGTGCGGAGCACGTGCGCCGTGAGCGTAACATGAAACGCGTATGCCGCTCCAATCAGAAGATGAAACCAGGCCAGATAACCACTCCAATTCCAGATCAAATGTCCGGCCACGAACACCACCACAATCATTGCTGCGTAAAGCGGAAAAAAATACGGCGCGAGCGAAATCAGAAAATTTGTCTTGTCCACGACCACGTGTCCGCCGCTGGACGTGGCTTTGAATCGTTTGACGCTGCCACCGAAGAGCCACACCCAGACGGCATGCGTGAGTTCATGGCCGAATACATAAATCCACATGGGCTTGGGCATCAGCGCAAAGATGACGAGCCAGCATGCAGCGCCTGCGCATACAGGAACGAGGGTCACATCCGCCGTGCCGCATGCGCGGACCACACGCCAGAGCGTCCAGCCAGCGCCAGCACAAACTGGCAGCAGCAGCAGGGCGATGATCATCTTGAACCACTTCGGCACGCGGAAAGAATTCAGAAACACGAAATGGAAGCAAGCGTGGGAATCGGGTGTGCGTTTGGGTTGGGCGATGAATTATTTACGCTGGAATTGTCTTCTTGGCGATGTCCCCGTCATTGCGTTTCCATCGCAGCACGACGAAAACGATCAGCACCACACCGAGCGCATCCATCGCGACACTTATTCCGAGTCCACGCATGACCGGCTCGAATCGGAACTCCACGGTATGCTCTCCTTTGTCGAGCTGCACTCCTCGCATGATGTAATTGCAGCGGAGCATCGGCGCGGGTTTGCCATCCACGTACACCTTCCAGGTCGGATCATGTTTGTCATTCAACAGGAGGACGCATGGCGATTCCGCCTTGGCTTTTAGTTGGATACGGCGGGGAGTGTAGCTGGTGTGTTTGACCGTGCCCGGGCTTGCGTTGGTGGAACTGCCTTGTGGGGGCGAAAGCGCTTCGGCAACGAGTACGGTTTGCTCCGGATTGAATTCCTTGCTGGCTAGTTGAACCAGGGTGGCTTGATCGTTCGTGCTGACCTGCCAGTTGGAGTAAAGTTTCGCACGAGGAAGCGCACCGGTGAATTCAAAGAGCGCAAACTGGGATTGATAACGGTTTCGGTCAGGCGTGACGGTATGTACCAGTGCGGGGCCGCGTTGGGAAAGATGTTCAAACTCAAATATGATCCTTGGCTGGAATCGTTGCAGTGGGTCAATTTTTGTATTTAGTTCAGAGTAGGCTGCCAGTGGCCCGATCAGGTATTTTGTGTTGGTGAGCTGCCAGCGTCGGATGAGTTTGTAGTAATTTTCCGGCTTGCCGTCGTAAGCCAGGGCGCCTTCGAACGCAGCCACTTGTTCGGGCACACGCGACATCTGTATGACGTCCAATGACTGGATATTGTAGTACTGGAAAATGTTTTCTAGCCATTCCTTGCGGAGCACCCAGTTCGATTCATAAGTCGGCGCAGGCAGGCTTGCCACACGCCCTTCGTAAGGCTTTTGCTTGAGCAATTTGATCACGTCGTTGTCCGCAGCCCTGACATAGCGTTCCTTGAAATTGTATATTGGCGCAAGCCAGCGTGAACCAACTCGTGCGAGATCCGCGACGAGGAAGACTGAAATCAGGGAAACACCCACCAACGCGCGTCGCCCGCTGAAGTAACCGCTCAAGGCCAACGTGAACAATCCCAGCGCAACGGCAAATAGCAGCGTGAATATTCCGACTTGATTGATG
The DNA here is from genome assembly GCA_964429665.1 of uncultured Bifidobacterium sp. Taxonomy (GTDB): domain Bacteria; phylum Verrucomicrobiota; class Verrucomicrobiia; order Limisphaerales; family JADLHS01; genus JADLHS01. Next base: position 404 of record CAYSDO010000490.1, on the reverse strand, counting down.
CTGAAATCAGCAATGCGATTGGCGTGCTCTGCGCTGAACTGCACGTCCTGAAGATATCCCACCAGCACTGCCCTTTTTGAGGAATAGACCATCCATCCCACGAGAGATGCAGCCAGCACCAACCATGAACCTTTGACCCAGCGTTTGTCGAACAGGGCTGCCTTCGACCACCACGCCTGCCATTGGGAAAAAAAATCGCGCGTCGTTGTTGCAGATGCGTCCATGCAGCGGCGACTCAATGCGGAGATGCCGTAGGCGAACAGAACCAGCAATGACCAGTTGAGCACGTGCAGGTATTTGGCTGGAATCCGGACAGTTGAAACGTACGGCAGTTGGTAAAGGAGTTTGTAGAACGTCCAGTCCTTGTAGAAAGGCATGTATCGTCCGAAGCTCAGAATCAAACC
>CAYSDO010000489.1:0-2846 GCA_964429665.1 uncultured Bifidobacterium sp. | reverse complement strand
CTTTACCACTTGCCATAGTTTCTCTCCTGCGTTGCCCCACTCCTGAGTACCGGTTCTCCATAACAAGCTCCGGCTGCGTCCATGCGTGTGCTTCAGGGTTTGTGAAAAAGGCAACTGCGATGAGGATACAAACAACATCTCAACAACGTCAAGTGGAGTTTCTTGTGAAAAAAGCGAAGGCACAACTCATTGCCAGATGGCTTGAAAGCAGATCATTCCACCTGCAAAGCTCGCTCTATGAACTGCTCCAGATGCGTCAGGATGGCGGCGTCCGTCACCACGAGCGTAGCACCGGCCAAGCGTGCCGACTCTTGCAACACCGTTTCAGCCTCGTCGGCAAAAGCAATTACCGGAACGTGGGCAGTGCCTGGATTGGCGCGCAATGCAGCGATGGCCTTGCAGACATCGTTACTTTTACAGACAACATCAGCGAACACGAGCATTGGCCCGGACTCCAGCGCCGCGGCGGCAAGATCATTCCCTCCGGTCAAGGGTTGTACACGGTAATGTAGGTCTTGAAGCCGGTTCACCAACTGGCTACCAGGCATGAGGTCTTCGTAAAAAATCAGGGCCAACGGTTGCGTCACACGCGCAATTTGAAATGGACACGGAAAAAATGCAAAACAATTAACCCTAGAGGAATGTCGAAAAACAAAAAGGCACTCAAGCCTTGGGCCAGAGTGCCTATTGAAATCCGAGCTGGACTATTTGCTGCCGAGGATCGCGTCCTTGGCCGCCTTGGAAACGCGGAACTTCACGACGCGCTTCGGCGGGATGGTGACAACCTGGCCTTTTTTCGGGCCGAATTGGAGCGTCATCTGACGCGAAGGGCGGTTGACCAGAACGAGCTTTCCGAGTCCGGGAAGCGTGAAAGTATTCTTCGCATGCTTGTAGGCCAGCGCTGAAATGGTTTCCAAAGCGAGGTTCGCCTGCTTCTTGCTGATTTCGACCTTGGTCGCGATTTCTGCTGCGAGCTGCGATTTCGTCAATGCTTTTGCCATAGTGTTTGTGTGTGTTGTTGTTTGTTAGTTAGTAAAAAAGTCGTTCGACTTGTGGCTATTAAAAACTTTCGCGCCCGGCACGCAAGAACAATTTTCAATTTTTTATCGGCAAAATGAGGCTGGCAAGCACTCACGATGATCTCGTTACACCCTCCTCACGTTCTTCAAACCGGTATTCGTGGAAGGTTCTCAGAATCTTCTGACGCGATAATTTGTCACAACCTTCGACTCGCAACTCGAATGAAACAAACCATGCGCTTGACTTGTCCGCACATTTTTCCAACATCGCCCCGTGCCGCTTTTCACCATCCAGAACGATTTTCGTTACGACGTCGTCCGCAAGATTTTTGAGGGCGGCATGGGCATTGTCTATGAAGCCGAGCAGCGGGGCGCCAGAGAGTTTGTGAAGCGCGTCGCAATCAAGGTAGTGCGCTCCAGTTATGCGAGTCAGAAGATGTTTATCGAAAACTTCGTCGGGGAGGCGAAACTGGTCGCAGATTTGATCCACACAAACATCGTGCAGACCTACCACCTGGGCGAAGCCAACGGAGTGTTCTTCATAGCAATGGAGCTGATCCGCGGGGTCAACCTCGAACAATTTGCCACACAACTTGCCGACAAACGCCGCGTGCTGCCAAAAGAACTTGCCGTATTTATCACCAGCCGGATCACGCGCGGACTGGCCTACGCACACGCCAAAACAGACAAGGACGGCAGGCCGCTCGGCATCGTGCATCGCGATGTCAGCTTCAAAAACATCATGATCGCTTTCGAAGGCGATGTGAAGCTTACCGACTTCGGCATCGCCAAGGCGCGTGGGTTTCTTACGGATCAGGAGGGTGAAGTGGTCGCGGGCAAGGCAGACTTTATGAGCCCCGAGCAGGCTGATTTCCAAATCACGGACAAACGCTCCGATCTTTTTTCAGTTGGCGTGGTTCTTACAAACCTGCTGCTTGGCAAAAACATTTTCAAAGGGGTGACCGCAGACGAATCCCGATCACGGATCATGAAGATGCCGGTCCCGGATTTTCGGACCCTCGATCCACGCGTTGACGACCGGCTCAACGAAATTCTCCAGCGTTGTCTCTCCCGGGATGTCACCCAGCGCTACGCCACTGCTGATGAGTTGATGTACGACCTCGAGTATTACATCTACCACGGCGGTTACGGTCCGACCAACGAAACGCTGGGCAAGTTCATTCGCGAACTTTTCGGCCAATTCACCCCACGCACCATGAACACTGAACTTCAAGGCCAGACCGAGGTGCTGGAACAAACCACCCGCACCCACGCCAAGTCCTGATTTGCATGAAGCGTCCATCCTCCGGCCTTCGCCAGGCCGAAGCCAATCCTCGCCACACGACAATCGGCCTCGCAACCCGACCAACCGAGCGCGTTCGGTCCGGCTACGGCCCGGCTAAGGCTGGACAGATCGTCACGCTTGGCCTGCTTCAACACGCCTGCTCCACCGACCCACAGGCGAATCTTAAGAAGACACTCACGCTCGCCGAACGCGCCGCAAGGCGGGGCGCGCAGATCATTTGCACACAGGAATTGTTTTGCTCCCAGTATTTCTGCCAGAGTGAAGATCACGAGAATTTCAAACTCGCCGAACCTGTTCCCGGCCCAAGCACGACGGCGTTTCAAAAGCTCGCCCGCAAACACAAGGTCGTTGTCGTGGCCTCGCTTTTCGAGAAACGCGCCGCCGGAGTTTACCACAACACGGCGGTGATCATTGATGCGGACGGCTCTGTGCTCGGCACCTACCGGAAGATGCACATTCCGGATGACCCGCTTTACTACGAGACGTTTTATTTCACTCCAGGCGACCTCGGCTTCCGTTCA
>CAYSDO010000488.1:0-2854 GCA_964429665.1 uncultured Bifidobacterium sp. | reverse complement strand
CTGTATCGTAGAACTTTGTGATCATCGCTTCGCCGAGTGCGATGGCGAAATCGAGATGCTTCGGGTCAAGTGTGGCCTCGTAGAGATGAATGACGCCGTCGAGTTGGAACGCGTAAGCTTCGAGCAACTGGACATTGTCGCGCTCGCCATCGCGCCAACGATGGAAAAGTGTTTTGGACTTCGCATCCCAAAGTTTTCCCTGAACGAACGCCACATTCTTCTCCGCTGCCGCGCGATATTTCTCTTCGCACAACGCAGCAGACGCCCGCGCAAATGCTCCAAGCATCAGCCCGTTCCATGACGCCAGAATCTTGTCGTCCAGATGTGGGCGGATGCGTTTCGCGCGGACCGCGAGCATTTTTGTTTTGGCGGAAGCGAGCAAGGGTTGATCGGCGACAGGAATATTGCTGGGGGCCACGCTCAACACATTCAGCCCCGGCAGCGGATTCGGATGGCTGTGATCAACAAAGTTTCCACGCTTGGTGATCCCAAAGAAACGCGCAGCCACATTGAATTCCTCCGCCGTCAGCAACTTTGATAACTCATCGTGCGTCCAGCAGTAGAACTTTCCCTCCTGCCCTTCGCTGTCCGCGTCCTCGGCAGAATAGAACCCGCCTTCAGGATGTGTCATGTCCCGCAGGACGTAGTCAAGAATATCCCGGACAACATCCGCATGACGCTGGTCGCCGCTCACGAGAAAGGCGTCGAGGTAGAGCTGTGCGAGCTGCGCATTGTCGTAGAGCATTTTCTCGAAGTGCGGCACGAGCCATTCGGCATCCACCGAGTAGCGCGCAAAGCCGCCGCCAAGTTGATCGTGAATTCCGCCCGCCGCCATCTTGTCGCAGGTTTGAAGCACCATGCGTTCCGCACCGCCATCCTTGAATCGTTTCGCATAGCGCAGCAACGACGATGGAATGCTCGGCTGCGGAAATTTAGGTGCGCCGCCGAATCCCCCGTGACGTGGATCGTACGATTCTTTGAACAATTGTCCTGCATGTCGAAGAATCCCGGCGTTCAGATCAGTCTTGCCTGCGGACGCAGAACTGGTGGCGAGTTCCAGTCTCGCGGTGAGTTCATCAGCAGAGGCTGCCACCTCGCTCCCGCGTTCGCGCCAGACAGTGGCGACCTGTTGCAACACGGAAAGAAAACTCCCACGACCATGGCGGTCATCGGGCGGAAAGTAGGTTCCGCCAAAGAACGGCTTCCGATCCGGCGTGAGGAAAACATTCAACGGCCAGCCGCCGCTGCCCGTGGTGCTTTGCACGAACGTCATGTAAATCTTGTCCACGTCCGGTCGCTCCTCGCGATCCACCTTGATGCTCACGAAATGTTCCCGCAGGTACGCGCCAATTTTTTCGTCCTCAAAGGATTCGCGTTCCATCACATGACACCAGTGACAGGTGGAGTAGCCAATGCTAAGAAGGATCGGTTTGTTTTCCGCACGCGCTTTTGCAAAGGCCTCTTCGCCCCATGCGAACCAGTCCACAGGATTGTGCGCGTGCTGGAGCAGGTAGGGAGACTTCTCGCGGGCGAGACGGTTGGTGTGTTGGTGTGCTGGCGTATTGGAACTCACGATGCTCGTCCTGGTTTGGTTGTTTGAAATGTCTGCCTTGCACGCGCTCAATCCAAGCAACAACAGCAGCGCGAACTTTTGCGCGCAGCGACCGGCGTGTTTGGACGCGGACATGCAAAACAAACATCCAAGCTCCAAGCTCCAACATCCAGAGAAATCTCAAGTTCCATCAGCCAAACTGGAAGGGCGGCAGATTGGAGCTGGAAGATTGGAGGTTTTCCGGGGCTTGGTGACTGCAGTTTGGAACTTTGAGACGGAGTTTTCAATCGTCTCCGGCGATTCGCCGCGCTAGATTTGCGGCGTGTTGCCTGACAAACCATGGAAGCTCGAATCACTCCTGCGGCTGCTTGTGGGAATTTTTGCATGTGTTTTCATCGGCTCACTTCTCGCGTTGCTCGTTCGCGGAGCAGGTGCTGCGAGTCAGCCTCCTTCAGTCTGGCGCGTGCTTGTTGGCGTCGTGTGCTTCCAAGGAGCAACTGTTTTTCTCGTGTGGCGGTTTGTGCGCGAACATGAAATGACCTGCGCAATCGCGTTCGGCGTTCGAAATGGGCCGAAGCAGGCGCTGGTCTTTGGTGCAGTGTTCGCCGCGTTGTTTCTGCCCATCGCCCACGCGCTTCAGGGTCTGTCAGGCCTGTTCATGTTGCGGTTTGAGTTCAACCCTGTTTCCCAGCAATCTGTGCGCGCCATCGGCAATGCGACCGCGTGGCATGAGATCGCGGCCTTTGCGTTTGCGACCATCGTCCTTGCGCCGCTTGCGGAGGAATTGCTTTTTCGCGGGGTGTTGTATCCGGCGGTGAAACGTGCGGGCTTCCCGCGCCTTGCATTGTGGGGCACGTCGGCATTGTTCGCACTGATCCATTTCAATCTCGCCACGGCGCTGCCGCTCTTTGCCTTTGCGCTGTTGCTCGCGACGCTTTACGAAAAGTCGGGCAATCTCGCCGCCCCGTTCGCCACCCACAGCCTGTTCAACGCGGCCAATCTCGCCGCGCTTTACCTACAGCCCGAGTTTCAGCGAAAATTATTTCCGCACTCATGAACGAGTTTGAACTCATCGCCCGGCTCACGCGATCGCTGCCAGCCAACGAATCAGTTGTCGTCGGTGCTGGCGACGATTGCGCCGTGATTGAGTGTGGCAACGTCAGCCGGCAGTTGCTTTTCAAAACGGACGCCGTGGTGGAAGGAATCCATTTCAACGCAGACACGCCACCGGAACAGATCGGTCACAAGGCGCTCGCGCGTTGTCTAAGCGACATTGCCGCGATGGCGGGAACACCGACAGCG
>CAYSDO010000487.1:0-2854 GCA_964429665.1 uncultured Bifidobacterium sp. | reverse complement strand
TCACGACCGGCGATGATGGTCCTGCGTCGGTGTGTCTTTTGGCCGGATCCGTGTTATGAAAATCTGAATCGTAAATTGCACTTGAGTCGCCGATGAGGCACCGCTCACCGATGGTGATGCTCTCCATCGCACAGACCACTGTGTTGTTGTTGAACACCGTGCCATCGCCAATGATGATTTGCGCGTTAGGCAATCTTGCTTGGAGCATGATCTCGCCGCTCCCGAGCCGATGCGCCCTAGAGTAACCCAGCATTACGTTCGTGCCGATGCGCAACGTCCCCTGCCCTCCTCTAACGGGAACATTGAACACCACGCCCTCACTCAGTTCCACAAGGCGATGCCGCGGCTTTTCGAGCGCAAGAAACTTTCTTCGATACCACGCAGAACGAATGCATCCAGCGCAGCTTTCAGATCGTTCAAGGATTTTCAGCCACAGACCCATGTTCTCAAAGCGAAGCTACTGCTGCGTTGAACGCCTGGATGACTGTTCCCGCTTGATCGTCACGCAGATGCGGGCCAATCGGTAGACTCAACACAGTATCGGCGGCGTTCTCGGCAATGGGAAATGACCCGCGTTTGAAGCCCGCGTCCTCGTACGCACCGGACAAATGAGCTGACACAGGATAATGAATCAATGTGCCGATGCCAGCGTCAGTGAGTTTCTTCTGCAATTCGTCACGCTTCGGATGACGCACCACGAACAAATGCCAGACTGGGTCGGCCCAATCCGGCACGAATGGGAAAACCAGCCCAGGCGCACTTTTCATTTCCTTCAGATAACGATTCGCTATCACACTGCGGCGCTTGTTCCACTCGTCTAGCACCTTCAACTTCACACGCAACAATGCTGACTGCATTTCGTCCAGGCGTGAATTGTAGCCTTTGACCTCGTTGAAGTATTTCTTTCGCGAGCCGTAATTGCGTAAGACGCGAATCTTGTCCGCAAGCGCCGCGTCATCGGTTGTCACTGCGCCAGCATCACCAAATGCCCCGAGATTCTTCCCCGGATAAAAACTGTGACCGGCAGCATGACCGAGAGAGCCCGTGCGACGCCCAAACGAACGCGCCCCCTGCGACTGCGCGTTGTCTTCAACAACCTTGAGACCGTGCTTCTCCGCCACAGCCATGATCTCCTTCATGTTCGCTGGCTGTCCGTAAAGATGCACGGGCATGATTGCCTTCGTGCGCTTCGTGATGGCAGCCTCAATGAGGGAAGGATCAAGATTGTATGTTCGCGCATCACATTCCACCGGCACAACTCTGGCGTCCGCGTAGGAGACTGCGAGCCATGTGGCAATGTAGGTATTCGACGGCACGATGACTTCGTCACCCTTGCCAATACCCCACGCGCGCAAGACGAGATGCAATGCTTCAAGCCCGTTCCCAACGCCAACACAGTGGTTCGAGCCGCAGTATTCTGCGTACTCCTGTTCAAATGCTTCAGTTTCCTTTCCAAGAATGTACCAAGCCGAACGCATGAAACGCTCATAGGCCGCGTCCAATTGCGGCTTCAATTCTTCATAGGGCCCGACGAAATCGAGAAACGGAACTTTCAAGCGCCTGTTCCTCCCATTGAACGCAGGTAATCCTTATACTCACGATAGTAGTCGTCCTCGCTGTAACATTCAGACGCAAGCACAAGGCAGACGGAACCGGAGGAGAAATTGTCCATCTCCCGCCAGAACATCGGGGGCAGATGCAGCCCGTAATAGGAACGGTTTAAATGAAACTTCTGCTTTTCCTTTCCATTGAAGACTGACACATCAAAGCTGCCGGACATGGCAATTAGAAATTGATGGCACTTCTTAAGAGCGTGCCCCGCGCGATCCGCGCCGCCGGGAACGTCGTAAAGGTAGAAAACCCTCTTGATGGCAAACGGAATGTGCCGCCCGGCTTCGAGGAATGTGAGATTGCCGCGCGGATCGTTTATTTTTGGCAGGTCAATAAGTTTGCATTCGCTAAGTTCCATAAATTTATTTCACTTTTTCTGATTCATTTCCCATTCACGCACCTGCGTCTCCGCCAGTTTCGCCAGGGGCAGGAGTTTTTCCCGCACACGCGGCCAGTCCTTCGAATCCAAAAGAAAGTTAACAAGATCAACTGGTTGGCCGTTGATAACCTGGGCATTCGCGGTCACACTTACTTGGCGGAAACCAAACTTCTTGTTCAGCGACAACACGGTCTGATTGGTCGAAACAGTCGAGACACGGAGTTCTTCCATTGCCAGCGTTTCAAACGCAGTCCTGAACGCCAGCAACGCACTCGGAATCGCTGCGGGCACTTCCGGATTGATGACCCATCGTCCCGACTCGGCACTCTTCCCACGCACATCATAGATGCCGTAAGCCCCGACTGAAATTCCTCCGGCAGTCTCGATGATGAAATAGTAGTCACCTTCGCGAGTGAAATACTTTTCCAGCCACGCGCGCTGTCCGGATTCGTTCACGGTGTCACCAATGCGGCCTCTGGCATGAACAAGATTGCGCAGCCAGACAATGAATGCGGCGTCCTCCGTCCGAACGGGACGGAGTCGCACACCGAATCCTTCTGTTGTCACTGAATGTTTCATCCAACTCGTATCACCACCTGCTGCCTGTAAAAAAACACGATCTGCTTCACGCCCACAATGCGCGAGGCGATTTCCTTTACTTTTTCAATCAACTCGACGCCCAAACCCACACCGGTTTGACTCCCTCTCAGAGCGTAATCCGGGTTCACTGCCACGTGCATGATCGAAATGTCCGCCGGCGCAGTTCTCAAGAAAACCACGATGCCCACCGGATCCTTCGCACGTCGCTTTGGATCGAATGCAAACAATGTCTGCGCCTCTTCGTTGCCAACACGAACGGACAAT
>CAYSDO010000486.1:0-2855 GCA_964429665.1 uncultured Bifidobacterium sp. | reverse complement strand
GAGAGACTGAGCCGGCTGATCTGATGGACTTCGATGGCGTTAATGCACCGGTAAAAGTTCAATCGATCTCGGGATATAACGACGCATTTCTACACGCTGCGATTGCATTGCCAGATTCGATAGTTTTGTTTTCGCTGCACAAATCCATTACGGATCCGAAGGCAAAACCTGCTCCCAAGACAGCCATTTATCAGACCTACCAGTTGAAAAACGGCAAATACGAACTGGTCAGCAACAGCAAAGGAAATCTGCCTCTGTTGGATGATCGGGACGATTCGACTGTGCCGCTCATTCATAAACGTATCCTGGCGAATCTGACAGAGAAAACCGAATCTGACATGAAGGCGTACACGAATAATATTCCGGGTACCGGGCTTGAATATGCGATGACACCGATTCCTGGTGGCGAGTTTGTGATGGGCAGCCCTGACACGGAAAAGTTTCGACAAACGAGTGAAGGCCCTCAGCATCGGGTGAAGATTTCGCCATTTTGGATGAGCAGGTTTGAAATCACATGGCAACAGTTTCTTGTCTTCACATACCCCGATACCGAAAAGTCTTTGCGTGAAACGACGCCCACCCCTGAAGATATCAACAAGGAAACCGATGCCGTTACACGTCCTTCCAGGCCTTACGGGGATATGTCCTCTGACATGGGTCAAGGTCGCGGGATGCCGGCAATTGCCATGACTCAACACGCTGCAAACAAGTATTGCCACTGGTTGAGCGCCAAGACCGGGCACTTCTACCGGCTGCCGACCGAAGCTGAGTGGGAATACGCCTGCCGTGCGGGATCGACGAACGCTTATTTCTTCGGAGACAACTCCGCAGACCTTGAAGACTATGTATGTTACACAAATAATTCGGATTTCAAATACGAGAAGGTGGGCAAAAAGCTTCCCAATCGTTGGGGACTGCATGACATGCTTGGCAATGTGGCCGAATGGGTGCTGGATCAGTATGACGAAACTTATTATCAGACCTGCGCCACCAAGCCGGTTTCAATCGATCCATGGAATAGAGCCACCAAACCATATCCGCATGCAGTTCGCGGCGGTGCATACGACGATGGACCCGACGGGGTGCGCTGTTCCTCCAGATTCAAATCAGGTCCGGAGTGGAAGTTGACTTACCCAAACCTGCCCAAGACCGTTTGGTGGCTTTCAGACTGCACCAAAGTTGGATTTCGCATTGTGCGACCGCTTAAGGTTCCCTCACCCGAGGAAATGGCGAAGTATTGGATCAGCGGTGTTGAAAAAGATTGATCCGGCCAGGTAGGGGTCGTAGCCAGGGAGTCTTCTGCATAGGCCTGCAGCCGGTTCGTGGATTTCAATGCGCCGGATCGTAGTTCAACCATGGTCCCACCCATCGCTCCATTTCGGCGAGCGGCTTGCCTTTGCGTTGGGCGTGATCGGCCACCTGATCTTTGCCTAGCTTGCCGACGGCGAAATACTTTGAGTCGGGGTGTGCGAAATAAAGGCCGCTCACCGAACTACCCGGCCACATGGCAAAACTCTCAGTAAGCTTGATGCCGGTGTGTTGCTCGGCGTCGAGCAAGTCCCAGAGAATCGCCTTCTCGGTGTGGTCGGGGCAGGCCGGATAACCGGCGGCGGGACGAATGCCGCGATATTTCTCTTCAATCAAATCCGCGTTAGTGAATTTCTCGGCGCGACCGAAGCCCCATTCGTCACGAACCCGCTTGTGGAGATATTCGGCAAATGCTTCAGCCAGCCGATCCGCGATCGCCTCGGCCATGATGGCATTGTAATCGTCGTGCTGGGCTTTGAAGCCTTCGACGATGTCTTTCAGGCCAATGCCAGTGGTGACGGCGAAGCCGCCGATGTGGTCGGCGGCGGGCGTTGCGGACTTAGGCGCGACGAAATCGGCGAGACACCAGTTCGGCGTGCCGTCGCCTTTTTCGATTTGCTGGCGCAGGAAGTGGAACGTGGTGCGCAGGTGTTTGCGCGAGCCGTTGGTGTAAACTTCCACGTCGTCGCCGACGGCATTCGCAGGGAATAAACCGTAAACCGCCCGCAGCGTCAGCGATTTCTTGGCGACGATGTCCGCCAGCAGTTTCTGCGCGTCATTGAAAAGCTTGGTCGCTTCTTCGCCATGCTTCTCGTGCTGAAGAATCTTCGGATAAACACCGCGCAATTCCCACGTGTGAAAGAACGGCGTCCAGTCAATGAACGGCACGACGTCTTCCAGCTTTACGCCGAACGCACCCGCGTGGCCGTGCGATGAACCACAGTCGCACTTGCCGGGATTGAATTTTTCTGACGACAAAGTCCGCACGCCAACGAATTCCGGTTTTGGCAAATCGTCGTATTTCAGCTTGGGTGCGTTGGCGCGGGCGGCTTCAAGTGAAAGGAGCTTCGCGGCCTGACCGGAATGTGACGCGCGCAGCTTTTCGTATTCCTCGCGATGCTGTTTCACGAACGCGTCCTTGCCATCCTTGCTCAACAGACTCGTTGCGACGGGCACGGCGCGGCTGGCGTCGAGAACGTGGACGACCGGCTCGCTGTAATGCGGCGCGATCTTGATGGCGGTGTGGGCTTTGCTGGTGGTCGCACCGCCGACGAGCAGCGGAATCTTGCAGCCGGTGCGTTCCATCTCGCGCGCGACATGCGTCATCTCGTCGAGCGACGGCGTGATGAGCCCGCTCAGACCGATGAGGTCGGCGTTCGCTTTCTTCGCGGCTTCCAAAATCTTTTCGCACTGCACCATCACGCCGAGGTCGATGACCTCATAGTTGTTGCAGGCGAGCACGACGCCGACGATGTTCTTGCCGATGTCGTGGACGTCGCCTTTGACGGTGGCCAAAACGATTTTGCCCTGCGTCTTCACGGCTTCGC
>CAYSDO010000485.1:0-2868 GCA_964429665.1 uncultured Bifidobacterium sp. | reverse complement strand
GACACCGACAGTCGTCAGGGTTCACTCTGATGGAGGTTGTGATGTGCCTTGTGATCATGGGAATGTTGTTCTCGGGCATTCTCCTGGGTTACGTGTCCTCTGCAAAACGAACCGAATGGTCGGGCTACTCGCTCGCAGCGCAGGCTCTCGCGATCCAGCAACTGGAGCAGGCCCGTTCCGCCAAGTGGGACGTATTGAGTGTTCCTGCTGTCAATGAGATCACCAACATTCCCACCAAGACCGCGACCATCATGGATATTCCCTATGCGGGAACGAACTACACTTGGGCGACAAATTATGTCACCATTTCACCGATCACGCTCAGCACAAATCCGCCCGTTTCCGTGTACCTGGTGAGGGTGGACACGGTGTGGCGGACACGCGGCCTCAACTTCACAAACTCGATTGCCAACTACTTTGCTCCCGACCGATGAAATGCTTTTTCAATAAATCGGTGCGACGTGCCTCGGAAGCCAGAGCCTCCCGCTCTGGTCTGACACTGGTGGAGATGATGATCACGATGAGCATTTTCTTCATGCTCATGGCGGGATTGATCACCGTGCAGTTTTTTGGGATGCGCCAGGATCAACTCATCGAAAGCAAGCTGGGTGCGAGCGACCAGTCCCGCAAGGCATTCGACGTGATGACGCTTGAAATCCGCAAATCGAAGGTGTTTCGCGTTGGAAACGGGACGCAATCCACCTTCACGCCTATACCGAATGGCACGGGTCAACAAGGCACTGCGATCCAGCTCAGTTTTACAACCGACACGAACAGTTACGTGAGGTATTACTTTGAGACCAACAACGCACGGCTGTGCCGCATGCAGAGTGGGGTCACCGGTTACAAGATCATCGCACAGGACCTCACCAATCAGATGAACTTTCGGGCTGTAGACTTTACCGGCACGAACCTTGTCACGGACATCACCTACAAGTACGTGATCTGCGTGGCACTGCATTTCAAGCAGTATCAATATCCTTTGACCCAGGTCGGGCCTGGGTATCTCTACGATTACTACAAGCTGGAATTCAAGGTTACACCTCATTGCCCAGACGGAGCCTGATTATGAAACTTCATTGCAGACCGGGAACCAAATCGGGTTACGCATTGCTCGTGGTGCTGGTGCTGGGCTGCGCGGCGATCCTGGTTTTTTCATCCACACTGAAACGCACATCCACGGTTGCAAAACTCAACGAGCGCAACAATTCCTGGGTCAAGAGCATCAATGCCGCTGAAGCTGCCACGGAGAAGGTCATTGCGCGCATGAGATACGATTACGTTTATGGCCAGGACGCTTTCGTAACCAACAATCTCGCGACCTACCGGACTTATGTGCCGACGACAGCGGAGAATTCCTACTGGGGAAATTTTGAGTTCAGTGACGGAAAGGGGAATATTGGGGCGACATACGTTCAACCGATCACGACGCGGGTTTATACAAATCTTTCGTCGCAATACACCGGCCTGAACGGGTTTCAAACCATTTACCGGGTCATGTCAAATGTCCGCCCGATTGTCGGAACTTATCCGGCGTCTGCTGCTGTGCAGCAGGATGTGGAAACGGATTCCATCCCTGTGTTTCAGTTCGCCATTTTCTACAACGGCCTTTTGGAATTCAGCACGGCGGCAACCATGACCGTTCGCGGACGTACTCATGCCAATGCAAACATTTACACCGGGAGCGGGTCGCCGCTTACGTTTAACGGAACTGTGACCACATCTGGCACTATCTCCTCGCCGGCAAATGCGGGTGGTACTCCGCCGTGGACGTATACTGGTACCTACAACGGCAGCCCGACTTACCGTACCAATGTGCCGGTGCTCAATCTGCCGGTGGGAACGAACAACACTGCCGCTGCGGTTCATGCCATCATTGAAATGCCGCCCAGCGGTGAAGACGTGACTTCTCCTCTTGGGCAACAGCGCTATTACAACAAGGCTCATGTCGTGATGCTGGTGAGCAACGACACTGTGACGGCCCTGATCAAGAACGATATTGGGGACAGCCCCCTTTCAATTTCTGCCAACACTTGGGGTACGAATAGCCCTCAGCTTCGAACCAATTTTCCGTTTCTCTCCATCACGAATCGTTTCAATGAACGTCGTGAAGGTACAAAGACAAACTACCTGACCCAGATAGATGTGGGTCTTTACAATCGCTGGCTGCTTACCAATTCGACCATCGCGACCAAATTTGCTTCGAGCGGCAAGTACCCCAACATCGCTTACGTGGCGGATAATCGAACTCCATCCAGTACGGTGCTTTACTCCGTGCGCCTCACCAATGGTGTTGCGATTCCTACCAACGGGAGCACAGGATTCACGTTGGCCACTCGAAATCCGCTCTACGTTTGGAAGGACTACAACGCTCCTAATGCTGTAAACTTGGGGAGCACCAATACCACCGGCACACAACCGGCATCTTTTGCTTGTGACGCGTTTAACGTTCTTTCCGGCAGTTGGTCTGATGCAGCAAGCTTTGGTTCCTATGGATCACAGGCCAATGCCGTCAGCACAACCGTTAACGCCTGCATGATCACAGGCGTTGTTCCCTCCACGGGTATCACGACATCAACCTTCAGCGGGGGTGTTCATAACCTGCCGCGCTTGTTGGAAAACTGGAGTTCGAGCGGAGTGACGCTCACGTTAAATACCTCAATCGTGTGTCTTTTCAATAGCACCGTCGCAACGAACAAATTCATCTGGCCAGGTACGACGTACAATCCGCCGACTCGTAATTTTAATTTCGACCCTAATCTTGCAAACATTGCCAAACAACCGCCTGGCACACCGATGCTTTCCGTGATCCTCCGCTCCACATGGAGAAATCCTCCACTCAACACTACGAACTATGCCGGGTTGTAA
>CAYSDO010000484.1:0-2887 GCA_964429665.1 uncultured Bifidobacterium sp. | reverse complement strand
AACAACCATTGGCTCTCACTCCGGAATCAGCCTCACCCGCCTTTAACCGCACCCCCGTGATGCGTGGTGCGCGGTGCGTGACCAGAAATTGCGGGAGTTGCGGCGTTCGGAAGGACAAGCGGGACGCACTGTCCCAGCACGTTTCCGTCGCGCGACTTGCCAGCACGAGGACTTTTACGGCAACCTCCCTGCATGTGGCGCGTGTTGTTGCTGACTTGGATTTCGTTGCTGGCGGGTTGCGGAGAGAATCCTCCCGCGCCGTCACCCTTGCAAGCGCTGCCACCTGTCTCTCAAACGAATCTCCACAGCTACCAAGCATTCGGTCTGATCAAGGAGCTTGAAGCTGACGGGAAAACCGTGCGCATCAAACACGAGGAGGTTCCGGGTTACATGCAGGCCATGACGATGCCATTTGAAGTGCGGGACTCGAAAGAACTCCGAGGTTTGAAGGCTGGTGACGTGGTTGCCTTCCGGCTATGGGTCACTGATACAGATGGCTGGATTGATCAGGTCCGGAAAATTGCTTCGACAACCAACTCTCCAGTTACGAAGGTTGTATCGTCCTCTGAACAATCTGCATCACCGGTTTTGCCGCCGGGCATCCGCATTGTCCGTGATGTTGACCCGCTCGCTGTCGGCGACGTTCTGCCGGATTATCACTTCACCAATCAGCTTGGCAAAGCGGTGAACCTTGGCGAATTTCGGGGCCGCGCGCTGGCCATCACGTTTGTGTTCACGCGTTGTCCTTTCCCGCTGTTCTGTCCGCGCATGATGAGCCGGTTCGAGGAAACGCAGCGAAAACTTCTCGCCAATGCGAACGCGCCGACCAATTGGCATCTCCTCTCGCTTACGATAGATCCCGAATTCGACACACCGGAAATTCTTCGCGCGTATGGCGAGAGGAACGGTTACAAACCGGCACATTGGACGATTGCCACGGGTTCTCCCGACGAAATCATCACCGTGGGCGATCAATTCGGTCTTGTTGTACAGCGCGACGCTCCGGGCGCATTGCCAAATCACAACCTCCGAACGGTGGTAGTGGACGCGGCTGGCCGGATCCGGAAAATCATCGCCAACAATGAGTGGACGAGCGATGAACTCGCGGAGGAAATTACGAAAGCCGCGCGGGTGAAATAATCACGCATTTCAGCAATCGGGTCAGCACCGATTTCCGGGCTGCCGAGGCCCCTGCCAGCAGGTTTTTGGTGGCGGCACTAATGATTTGTCCCGTGAACGCAGATTTTTGCGTTTGACCCGGCAGGCCAATGCCGGTTACGGTTCGCGCCTTTGCACCAGCAAATTTATGTTTGGAACGATACGTAAACACTCGCAGAGTCTGTGGTGGATCATCATCGCAGCCATCATTGTCACATTCGTCTATTGGGGCTCGCAGGGCATCCGTGGCGACAAATCGCGTGGCGGCTACAATTACGGCAGCATCGGTGGACGTGCCATCAGCGAACGGGAATACCGAAATGCAGTCCAGGAAGGCCGCCTTGCCTTTTTCTTCAGTTCAGGCGGTGAATGGCCTGAAGTTGCGGGCAAAAAGTTCGGCTACGACGAACAGCGCGACGCCTATCAGCGCATTTTCCTTGCCCGAAAAATGGAGGATCTCGGCATCTACATCAGCGACGATCTGGCTGCGCGCATGGCGGGAGAGCGCATTCGCAGGATATCGCGTGGCCAGCCGATGTCGCTGGATGAATTTGCCAAAAGGGTGCTCGCATCAGGCGGAGCTACCGTCGCGGATTTCCAAAGACTCACCGCTCACGAGATGGGAGTGCAACAGCTCATCACCGTGGCAGGCATCGGTGGCGATCTTCTCCCTCCACAGGAAATTCAGGCGCTCTATGCCCGCGACAATACCGAGATCAGCGCCCAAGCCGTGTTCTTTTCATTGTCCAATCATCTCAAAACCGCAACGGCCCCGCCCGAAAAGCTCGCCGAGTTTTACACGAATTACATGGCCGAGTACCGCATTCCGGAACGCGTCCAGGTCACCTACGTCAAGTTCCCCTTCACGGACTACACCAATCAGTTTAACCAATTCATGCTTGGTCTGACAAATCTTGCTGAAATCATCGAGGCCAACTACCAGCGTCTCGGCACAAATTATTTCTCCGAGGCAAAATCTCCCGCCGAGGCGAGGGCCAAAGTAAGGGAGAAGATTCTGATGGATGAGTCCGCCAAGCTCGCAGGCAGCAACGCCAATATCTTTGCCACCGGCCTCTACAATGTCACCTCCAACTCCCCGACCACGACAACGCTTGCCTCTTTCGCAAAGGAAAGCGGCTTGATCGCGAAAGTCAGCCAGCCACTCAGCGGCCAGGAGCCGTCATCCGAGTTCGACGTGAACGCGAACGTCATGCAGGCAGTCTTTGCGCTGACCCCCCAGGATCCTGTCACCGAACCTGTGCTGGGCAATGACGCTGCCTATGTTTTTGGACTGGCCCGGCGATTGCCCAGCGAGAATCCGCCATTCGAATCCGTGCGCGAACGCATCGTACGCGATTATCAATTTGCCGAAGCTGCAGTCGCCGCCCGCAACGAGGGCAGCGCGTTTCAAGTTGCCGCCACAAACGGATTGATCGCCGGGAAAACATTCACCGCCATCTGTGATGAGGCGAAAAAGACGCCGGTTTCTCCCGCACCCTTCTCGCGCAGCACACGCAAGCTCGAAGATGTCGAAAAATATGTCGAATTGAACCGCTTCAAACAGGCTGCGTTCAGCACCCAACCCGGCAACGTCAGCATCTTTGTACCCACGGGCGAAGGTGGGTTCGTTGTTTATGTGAAGTCCCGGTTGCCGCTCAACGAGACAAAGATGCGCGCCGATCTGCCCGGCTTCACCCAGTTGACCGAGGAATATGGCGCCGAGGTTGCG
>CAYSDO010000483.1:0-2909 GCA_964429665.1 uncultured Bifidobacterium sp. | reverse complement strand
CCAAACGGATTCGAGTGTGTCAGCGTAGGGGAGATTGGGGAGAAATCAAGCCGGGGTTAAGGCAGCCACAGCTTGGCTGGAGTTTATTAACGCGGAACGATTACGCGGCCGGAGTTGCCAGAAGTTCCTTCAATCTTGCCGAGCGGTGAGTAAATATCTTTTCCACATCCCGGCGGACGAAGAGTGAGTTGGCCATGTTTCCTCCCAGCATGGAATAGCGGACGCGGTCGTGACAAAATGTGCCGCCATTCCGGGATGAGAAAGTATGTTCGTGAATCCACAAACGGTAAGGGCCGCGTCTCTGCTCGTCCACAAAGCGATGCGGCGGTTCCCATGCGGTGATTTCCGTCTGCCAACGCACCGGGAGGCCATGAACGCGCAGCTTGTAGTCGATTAAAGCGCCAGTTCGCAGGATCATTGGCGGAGGCGTGAGGATTTTGAAATCGAGCCAGTCGGGTGTGATGGTTTGAAGATTGGTGGCGTCAGCGAAGAATGCAAATACCTCGTCTGGCGGGCGCGGCAGCCAGAGTTCGGTGTTGTAAATGAATTCTCTCACGTAGAAGGATGTGTCATGATTTGCCGTTGTGCAAAACCGTGCTAAATCATCCGCATGAAGAAATTTTTCTCACCCAACATCGGCACGCTTGGAAGAACCATCCGTGCTGTTGGCGGTGGCTTGCTGCTCATCGGCGGATTCATCGGTGGACGATACAGCCCATGGATATGAGTGGTGCTTACGATCAGCGGCGGATTCATGTTGTTCGAAGCGGCGCGGGGTTGGTGTGTCATGCGCGCGTGCGGTGTGAAAACAAAGTTGTGATACAGGTTCGGCGGGTTCAGGACAGGATACGCGACCGTTCTAGGAACTGATACAGATCCCTCAGGTCTTTCGCGTGGATGGCTCCAATTCTTTCCAGCACGGGCGCGTAGGATTCAGCCGCTCGTCCACCGGCGATGATTTCAATATCAGCGGGCAGGTGTTTGCGGAGATTTTCCAATTCAGCGGGGAGGTTCGGATCATCGCCTGGAAACACAATGCTCAACGCCACAGCTCTCGCTTTGTTCTGGATGGCCGCGCCGGCGATTTCTACTGCGGGCAGACTTGTGCCCAGATAAATCACGCGCCATCCCATGTCGTTGGCGGCCGCGGCGGCCATCACGGCTCCGATTTCATGCAACTGCCCCGCTGGCGTGGCGGTCACAATGGTCAGAGTGTGCGCGTTCGCTGCATAGGGTCGTGAATTGCGCGTCAGGTAGTTCCGGATGACCGCGCTCGCGAAATGTTCGTGCGCAGCCGTGATCTCGCCGTCGCGCCAGAGATCGCCGACCTTCACCGCAATCGGGCTGATGATTTTTTCCAGCAGCCCGTGATAACCATGCGCCACCGCAGCGCGACCGAAAATGCTTTCAAGTTCCGCTGCGTTGAGACTGCGAATCGCGTCAACGGCGGCCTCGATGAGTTGGTGTGCCGCCGATGATTTTTTTTCAAGTGGGCGGGCAGGGGGCTGGCTGGACTCCGTCACGAGTTTCTTCAACTGCTCCGTCGGCAGCCGCGCAACATTGCCGATGCTGTGGCCCGAGAGGGTCGCCGCGCGAAGCAGCTTGAGCCGCTCAATCTCCTCCCCCGAGTAGAGGCGACGGTTAGTGTCGGTACGATCCGGCGAAACGGCGTCATACCGCCTTTCCCAGACGCGGATTACGTGCGTGCTCAGTCCGCATTGCCGTGCTGCTACCTTGATCGAATGTTGAACTTCTGCCATTCGAGGAAACGATAGACAAACATTGAACACGCTGCAAATCCAAATTCAATTTGTTACCGATTATGGCTGTATTGCAAAGGAAATGTAGCAGAAAATGGCTCTCAATTAAAACATAAACAAATATTTGACATGTTTGCAATAATTAGACAAAATCTGGACATGATTAACGGCAATTTCCTGCTGACTAAGTGTTCGGCGCGCAAGATTCAGCGCGGAATTACCCGGCGGGTAGGAATTAGCAGGCGCTCGTTTCACGTCATGTCGGCATTCAAGTCGCCATTGCTGAGTGAAGCAAAACTGCCGGCAAGTTCCGGCCGGAGAGCAACGGCGCCGGCTGAAACGAAAACGGTTGAAAGTGGTTTCGGGGTGCAGAATTTTTCGGTCGCGTTTAGTCCCGTTCGTCCGCCTTCGGAATCTGACTCCATTCTTTCCATTTACATGCGCGATGCTGGCGAGGTGCCGTTGCTCAACACAAAACAGGAACTCGAACTGGCGGCCCGCATCCAGGCAGGTGATGCGGCCGCCCGCGAGCAGATGATACGTGCCAATCTGAGATTTGTCATCAAGGTTGCCCGCGACTACGAACATCTCGGGATGCCGTTGCTCGATTTGATCAACGAGGGGAACATCGGTTTGATGAAAGCGGTCGAGAAGTTCGATCCTTCGAGAGGCGGCAAGCTTTCCACGTATGCTGTGCTTTGGATCAGGCAGCAAATCCGCCGTGCTCTTGCGAGCCAGGGCAAAACGATCCGCCTGCCGATACATGTCGCAGACAAAATCTACCAGCTCACGCAGGCGGAGATGAGGTTGCGTGCAGTGCTTGGGCGTGATGCCACGGACGAGGAACTGGCGCATGAACTCGGCGTAAAGCACGCCAAGATCGCCAAACTTCGTCGGGCAGCCCTCAAGCCGGCCTCGCTCGACGCGCCGCTCGGCGACGATGACAGCAGCACGGTTGCCGAGGTTGTGGCGGATGAGAATGTTCCGTCGCCATTCGAGCAACTGCGCGGCAAGACGGAAACAAAACTGGTCCGCAAACTCGTGGAGAATCTGCCCGAGCGTGAGGCGAGCATCATTCGCTTTCGCTTTGGCCTCGACAACGGTAACGAGCGCACGCTTGAAGACGTTGGCCGCAAATTCAAACTCACC
>CAYSDO010000482.1:0-2922 GCA_964429665.1 uncultured Bifidobacterium sp. | reverse complement strand
TCCCGCCCCTTACTCTGCGCGCGTTGAAAAAGGCGAATCATACTCCTGCTGGGACACCGCCGGACGCCTGCTGCCACGATGCGGAAACCTGCCCGCTCTCAAGCGTTGAAGCAGGCACGACGGTTTGCATCAAACACCTGACGGTGCAGCCGGACGTTCTGAATCGGCTTCGCGAGATGGGTTTGGGCGAGGAACAACGCATCCGCCTCATCAGCCGTCATCCGAGCTTGATCTGCCAGGTTTGCAACGCGCGCGTGGCTTTGAGCAACGATCTGGCCAAGGCCATCCTCGTTGAACCGTTGAAGAAGGCGAGTTGACCGTATGTCCCCTGCCCTCCTACCGCTGACTTCGGTCGCCTTAGGCACAACAGCGACCGTCGTTGAAATCAATCTCCCACCAGCCAGCCGCCCGCGCCTTATGGAAATGGGCCTGCTCGTCGGTACCAAAGTCGAACTCGTCCGCTTTGCGCCGATGGGCGATCCGGTGGAAATCAAAGTGCGCGGTTACAATCTCACGTTGCGCAAAAGTGAGGCGGAACAGATTTTGGTGAAAGCAAATTAGCACGTTCCCAGAATCTCCCAGAATCAAGAACCGGTTGCCAAAGATTCCGAATCAGTTAAGTTTTGCCCCATGAAAACGCTGGCCGCCAAAAAGGAACAATTCCTTACCGATGCCAAAGGCAAACGCACCGGCGTGGTGCTCGACTTGCAGACTTACGAACATCTTCGCGAAGCCGAGGAGGAACTGGCCGACATCCACACCTACGACGCCCTGCGTGACCGGGCGCATTCGGAAATCGCCACTGGGCAGTGCGCGACGCTGACGAGTTACCGCACAGACCGCAGACGGAAGGCAAAATGAGATACCAGATCATCCTGCCCGAGTCGGTTCAGAAGGAATCGGGCTTGAACCACCTCCATCTATCAAATAAAATATCTTGTGACCATGATTACAGTGGAAGAAATCGAACAGGCTGCCGAGCGACTTGCTCCATCCGACTTTGACCGGCTGGCGGCGTGGGTAAGTGCGCGCTACCACGACCTTTGGAACCGGCAGATGGAACGCGATGCCGCCGCAGGCAAACTGGATTTTCTTTTCAATGAAGCCGCCGCCGAACGTCAAGCCGGAGCACTCCACGACTGGCCTTCCGACAAGGAATGACCTCCAAAGCCACGCGACGGTTTTGGAAACTGTATCAGGAGTTGCCTGAACCTGTGCAACGTCTCGCGGTGAAAAAATACCGGCTCTGGCGCGACAATCCGCAGCATCCATCGCTGAATTTCAAACAACTCGCCGGTCAAGGCGAACGGTTTTCCATCCGTGTAGGCGATCATTATCGCGCCTTGGGACACCAGATCAGTGGCGGCTACGAATGGGTATGGATCGGCACCCACGAGGACTACAATAAACTTGTGCGTTGATGCCTCAACTATTACGGAACAGTTATGAATCGTTATACAACCGTTGACCCCGTCCGCTTTGCGCCGATGGGCGACCCGGTGGAAATCAAAGTGCGCGGCTAGAATCTCACATTGCGGAAAAGTGAAGCGGAGCAAATCCTCGTGCGGCCCGTCAGCTAACTGTAGCCCGTCTGGACTGTCTCCTTACTTCCAAAACTTCCACCAAGGTTTCTTTTTCTTGGGCGCACTTGCTGACCATTGATAGGTGACAGGAAATGTTGGCAACTTGACGGTTGCAGAGGCTTTCGGCTTCGGGGGCAGATTGATCCGACGTTCGTTTGATTCGTCATTGTCGCCAAACCCGGTGGCAATGACCGGCCCGCGTGGAGGCCGAGGTGGCGGACTACTCGACTGCGGTTTTGGTTGATGTTCGTCATCCATGGGACGCGAATAACAATGCGCCCGCATTTTGTTGCTTGCAATACCAACTTGCCCGGTTGTTTTCGCGCCACTAGCCTGTAGCAGTATTGAAACAGTCTGAACACAACAACGGCGACGCGCAGTCGCAGTCCGCCTACGTCGCCCTGAGCGGCAATCCTAATTGCGGTAAGACGACGTTGTTCAATGCGCTCACCGGGTTGCGCGCCAAGGTCGGCAATTACGCCGGCGTCACCGTCGAGCGCAAGGAAGGCAAACTCACCGGCGTCGAAACCAAGGCGGACATCCGCGTGCTCGATCTGCCCGGCACCTACAGCCTCAGTCCCAACTCGCTCGATGAACAGGTTTCGCGCGACGTGCTGCTGAACCGTCTGCCGGAATTGCCGTCGCCGAATCTCATCGTTGTGGTCGTGGACGCGTCGAACCTGCAACGCAATCTTTACTACGCCACCCAGGTCATCGAACTGGGCCATCCCACAATACTCGCATTGAACATGGTGGACGTGGCGGAAACCAATGGTCAGGCGATCAATTCCTTCAAGCTGGCTGAACTGCTCGGCGTGCCGGTGATGCCGATCATTGCCAGCACTGGCGAAGGTTTGCCGGAATTGCGCCAGAAAATCGTCGAGATGGCGACAACATCGCACGAGATGAAGCCGCGTTTGTTCTGCCAGTTGCCGGGTTTGTTTCGCATTGAAGCCACCAGCCTCGCGGACCTCCTGGCTAAGACTTTTCAAGAACGTCAACTTCAAGCCACCGCGGAGGCGCTTTTGATTCTCAGCAACGAAAAGGCGCTTGCGTCCTCAACCACCCACTACCCGCAGGTGATTCAAGACGCCGTGGCAGCGGCCCGCAAGCGCCTGGACGCTGCCAACGTGGACTGGCGCGGCGCGCCGATTGAGTGGCGTTATGCGCGCGTTGCAGAAATCCAGCAGGCCGCCACCACCGAACTCGCGCCGCCGGGTGAAACGTTCAGCGACAAGCTGGATCGCATCGTGACGCACAAGATTTGGGGCACGTTGATCTTCGTAATCGTCATGGCGGTGATGTTTCAAAGCATCTTCACGTTCGCAAAATATCCGAT
>CAYSDO010000481.1:0-2960 GCA_964429665.1 uncultured Bifidobacterium sp. | reverse complement strand
TTCATGGAAACCGAGGCGGCCAAAATTCTCCCCCAGGGTTACAAGCTGGATTACACCGGTGAATCCAGACAGTTGCGAACCGAGGGAAACAAGTTTCTTCCGGCGTTCATTCTGGCGTTGACGCTGATCTTCCTGGTGCTCGCAGCGCAATTCAACAGCTTCCGCGATCCATTCATCATCCTCCTCGGTTCGGTGCCGCTGGCCATGTTCGGTGCATTGATCTTTTCCTTCCTGAAAATGCCAGGCCAGGGCATGACGTTTTGGACGGATGGATGGACAACCACTTTGAACATTTACGCACAGGTGGGGCTCGTCACCTTGGTCGGCCTTGTGTCAAAGAATGGAATCCTCATTGTTGAATTTGCCAACGAACTTCAGCGTGGCGGTCTGTCCAAGGTGGCCGCAGTACGCGAAGCGGCCCTGACGCGCCTGCGGCCCGTCTTGATGACCAGCGTCGCGACTGTGTGCGGTCACTTCCCCCTTACCATGGTGACTGGCGCAGGTGCCGCGGCACGCAATTCCATCGGCATCATCGTCGTATCCGGTATGGCGATCGGCACGATCTTTACGCTCCTGGTCATCCCCGCCATCTACGTGCTCATTGCGAAACAGCACGCAAAGGAGGATGCCGGAGCAATCGGCAGTGAATTCGAGTTGCCAGCCAATGCTCCTGTTGCGGAGCTTGAAGCAGCAAATCAAGTAAGGTGAATCGTTATTCCGCGACCAACCAATAACTGAATTTGAACAGGCCCTTGCAGGGCTTGTCGAACCTGAGAACAAAAACACAATCCTATCGAATGAAATTCCTGATGAATACTCTGGCCGCACTGGTTGCAGCTTCAATGCTGACACACTCACTCACTGCCGCTGAACTAGGCGATCCAGCAGCGCCACTCAAGATTTCCGACTGGATCAAGGGCAAATCCGTTGACCTCGCCGCCGTCAAAGGCAAACAGATCGTGGTGGTGGAATTCTGGGCCACCTGGTGCCCGCCGTGCCGTCAAAGCATTCCCCATTTGACCGAGATGCAGAAGAAATTCAAGGACGTCATCTTCATTGGCGTCACAGATGAGGACCCTAAGAAGGTAAAATCATTCGTGGAAAAGATGGGCGACAAGATGGACTACGTGGTGGCCGTGGACAAAGACAAGAAGACAAGCGCAGGCTACATGGAAGCCTATGGCATCGAAGGCATCCCCAACGCGTTCATTGTGGACAAGGAAGGCAAAGTGGTCTGGCAGGGACACCCCATGGACGGCCTCGATTCAACGCTGAAGAAAGTTATTGCTGGCAACTACAAGGTTAAAAAGAGTTCCGGTAAGTAAGCGCCACTCACGAGCCGTGGCAGGGTGCGACTGGAATTGGCGATCAACCGAAAGCACGGAGCGCGAGCGGTCCCCGCTCGCTGCCCTTTGCCAAGCAGGCAGACTCCAACCCTTCCGAAAATTGTCTTCCCATCCACGCGCTGCGGACGAGGGACCGTCCGCGCTCCTTGCGCCGACACTTATGATCGCACCCGCCATGTCAGGGACGGCTTCTTAGCGTGGAGACGCGCTGGTTTGTTAACCTGATTTTCGTAATCCCGCCGTTACGGGGTTGAGAAACTCTGTTGCAGATACTCAATGCTCTTGCCTGCGATCACGTCCGGACCTTCCTCGAACTTGAAGACTTCCACGGAAACAAATCCATTGTAGTTCGCCTCCCGAAGTGCAGCGGCGATGGGTTTGAAATCCACGTCGCCAAAACCAGGACCTTTGAGGTTCTTGTCGTTCGCATGGAAGTGCGCAAAGTGCGGCACGGATTCACGGATGATTTGGGGAATGGGTTTCGTTTCCGAACTCATAGCCTTCACATCGAGAATGATTTTGAACGCACTTGAGTGGAGCGGCTTCACAAATTCAATCGCCTCGGCAGCGGTGTTGATGAAATCCGTCTCCGATGGCGCCAAAGGCTCGAAGCAGATCGTCACACCGCGATCCTCCGCCCGCTTCACCGCGTCGCGGAACGTTGTCGCCGTCCATTCCCATGCCTGTTCATATGAAACGCCGGGCAGGAGATTCCGCTGCTTGGGCGAACCCACGACCATGATCGTCCCGCCGAAGTCGGCACAACAATCCACAAGGTCCACAAAATAATTCGCCGTGCGTGCGCGGATAATGCTGTTTGTGTGGTTCAGGTACAAGCCTTCGGGTTTCACAAGAAGCCAGTGCAGGCCGACAATGGCGATCTTGCTCCGCGCGGCCAGGTCGCGAATGCGTTGGCGTTCCGTTGCGGAGATTTCGTTGACGGAATTGGCGAGCGTGAATGGCGCGATCTCCACGCCGGAGTAACCGAGACGCGCCGCATGCGCCAGCGTGTCGTCAATTTTCCAGCCTTGATAAATCTCGTTGCAGATGGCGAACTTCATGGCGGCGGAATTGTTGGCGAGCGGGAATCATTCTTCAATCCGTAAAACTTAGACGAACAACTCAAACGCATGGAGCGGCGAAAGCCGCGACCAAAGGAGCGCGACTGCTCCCCCGGTCGCAGTGCGTGAACAGCAAGGGAAGCATTGGAATACCGTGAGTTCTTTCGGCGTGCGTGAGTGCTGCGGGCGACGGACCGCCCGCGCTCCTTTTGCTCCTTTGCGGTAATGGGTGGTCTAGTTGGAGAGGTATGCGTGGGAACCACGCATTTTGCGTGAGGCTCACGCATTTGCGGAGAGGCATGGTTCAATTTCCCCGATAAAACCGCACGGCACCGGCAGTGCTAATGAAGTTTCATGGCATGAAAACGAAACGCACGAACCGGAAAATTGGTTTCACAATTGTTGAGCTGATTGTCGTGATCATGGTGGTAGCTATCCTCGCGGGGCTATTTCTGCCCGGTATGGCCCGCCGGCAGCAACGTGCGTCAAGAATTGGTTGCAGCAACAATCTCAAACAAATCGGCCTCTCGTTTCGTCTTTGGGCTGGAGACAA
>CAYSDO010000480.1:0-2991 GCA_964429665.1 uncultured Bifidobacterium sp. | reverse complement strand
ACCTGCGCCGTTCCTTTGCGAGACGCTGATGGCCAGATAATCGCCCAATTGGCCGTCACCCGTGATATTAGTCAACGCCGGCAGGCGGAGGAATTATTGCGGTTGCGTGGTGCAGCGCTCCACGCAGCGGCCAACGTGGTCGTGATCACTGATCGGAAAGGATCGATTGTCTGGGTTAATCCCGCCTTCACGAAAGTGACGGGCTACTTAGTAGAGGAGGCGCTTGGACAAAATCCACGCATCTTAAAACGAAGAAATCTGCCAGCCAGCTATTCCCCCACTTTCTATCGCGATCTATGGAAAACCATTTGTAGCGGAGCAGTGTGGCACGGTGAATTTCATAACAGTCACAAAGATGGTTCGCTGTTGATCGAAGAGGCCACGATTACTCCGGTGCGAAACGAGGAGGGTAAGATTACCCACTTCGTAGCGGTCAAACACGACATCACTGCGCGCAAACGTGCGGAGGAAAAGCTGGCACAGGTGCAGAAAGAATTGTTGGAAGTTTCCCGGCAGGCGGGCATGGCGGAAGTGGCCACGGGCGTTCTGCACAACGTGGGCAACGTGCTCAACAGCGTCAACGTCGGCGCCACATGCGTCGCCGACAAGCTCCGTAAGTCCAAGACTGCGAACCTCGCCAAGCTCACAGCGCTGCTGCGTGAACACGAGCACGATTTGGGCGCGTTTCTAACCAGCGATCCCAAGGGCAGGCAGGTACCCGGTTACCTGGCGCAACTGTCTGAACACCTCGTCGGGGAACAGACCGCCGCCATCCAGGAACTGGCCGAGGTGCAAAAGCATATTGACCACATCAAGGATATCGTAGTCATGCAACAGAACTTAGCCAGAGTGTCGGGAGTGACCGAAACCCTGGCCGTTACAGACCTCATTGAAGACGCCTTGCGCATGCAGGACGGTTCACTGAATCATCATGGCATTGCCGTCATCAAGGAATATGGGGACGTGCCTCAGATCACGGTTGAAAAACACAAGGCATTGCAAATTCTCGTCAACCTGATGCAAAATGCCAAACAAGCTTGCCAGGCATCGGATCGGGACGAGAAGCAAATGACCCTGCGCATCATGAACGCCGCGGATCGCGTTCTCATCAGCGTCCGAGATAATGGCGTGGGTATTCCGGTGGAAAATCTGCCACGCATTTTCAACCACGGTTTCACCACCAAGAAGGACGGTCACGGTTTCGGCCTGCACAACTCCGCCAATGCCGCCCGGGAAATGGGTGGCAACCTCAACGTCCAAAGCGACGGTCCCGGTCAGGGAGCCACCTTTACTCTGGAATTACCCGTGCAGCCTCTGGACTCATCTCTATGAGTGAAGCCAACCATCACCGTCACATCCTGGTCATTGATGACAATCCGGGAATCCACGCGGATTTTTCCAAGATCTTTGCGCACGCGACGGAATCCGCTTCAACGATGCGGCAGGCCGAGGTTTCCTTGTTCGAGGACGCTGGGCCAGTGGCGATGGTGCCGCTTTTCCATGTTGATTTCGCCTTTCAGGGTCAGGAGGGATTGGAAATGATCCGGCGCGCGGCCCAGGCGGGCCAGCCCTACGCCATGGCGTTCGTGGACAGTCGCATGCCTCCTGGATGGGATGGCATTGAAACCATGACCCGTCTCTGGCAAGAGGACGCGGACCTTCAAATTGTTTTCGCCACTGCTTATTCGGATTACTCGTGGGAGGAGATACTGAACCGTTTTGGGCACTCCGACCGGCTCGTGATCCTGAAAAAGCCTTTCGACAACATTGAGGTCTTGCAGTTGGCCCACGCGCTGACGGAAAAGTGGCGCTTGCTTCAGCAGACTCGTGAAAAGACGGACCAACTGGAACATCGGGTGGCTGCGCGAACCAGTGAACTGCAAACAACCAACGAGAAACTCCGGAAGGAAATCGCCGAACGCCAGCGGGCCGAGGAAAATTTCCGGCAGTCGCAAAAGTTGGAAGCCATCGGCCAGCTTGCGGGCGGTGTGGCGCATGATTTCAACAACATGCTCACTGTCATCCGGGGTTATGCGCAGTGCCTGCTGGCGGATCAGACACTGGATCACAAAGTGCGCGGGCCGATGCAGCAGATAGACGGGGCGGCGGAACGCGCCGCAAATCTTACGCGACAGTTGCTCGCGTTCAGCCGCAAGCAGGTGTTGCAGTCCGAATTGCTGGATCTCAACGAGGTCATCGGTCTTATCGCCAAAATGCTTCATCGCATTCTAGGCGAGGACATCGCCTTGCAACTCCAGTATGCGCCGGCTGATTCCGGTTTGGTGGCGGATCGCGCCATGATCGAACAGGTGTTGTTGAATCTCGTCGTCAATGCGCGCGACGCCATGCCGCGCGGCGGGAGGTTGCTGATAAGCACGGCGGCGGTGGAATTTACCAAAGAGATGGCGTGGTCAAATTCCCAGGCCCGGGCAGGAAAATTCTTGTGCCTCACTGTGACGGACAGCGGCTGTGGAATATCGGCGGAAGTTTTGCCACACATCTTTGAGCCATTTTTTACCACCAAGGAGGTTGGCAAAGGCACCGGCCTCGGTCTCGCCACCGTATATGGCATCGTCAAACAGCACGAAGGCTGGATTGAGGTCGAGAGTGCGGTGAATCAGGGGACGACGTTCAAGTTGTTTTTCCCCGCCAACTCTACGCCGGTAAAATCAGCCGTGCCTTCCGGGCTGCCAGCGGCAGTCGTTGGGGGCAAGGAAGCGATTCTTCTGGTGGAAGACGAGCCAGCCCTGCGCAAGCTGACGCGCACCGTGCTGCAACGTTACGGCTATCGCGTCATCACGGCGGTTTCGGGTGCGGATGCGCTCAAGGTCTGGCCTGAACACGCTGCTGATATTGATCTTTTGCTGACGGACATGGTCATGCCGGACGGGGTTTCAGGTTACGACCTGGCGCAACGGTTGCAGGCGCAAAAGACCGGTCTCAAGGTGATTTATTGCAGCGGTTACAGCCTGGAAATGGCGGATCGCGACG
>CAYSDO010000479.1:0-3026 GCA_964429665.1 uncultured Bifidobacterium sp. | reverse complement strand
ACCCTGACCCTCTCCCCCGGGGAGAGGGAACAGCCATTGCACGACTTCCGTATCGCGAGTGATTGTCTGGCCAATCCCGTCGCACGACATTCCAAAAACGCGGCGAACGATTCTCCCTCTCCGTGGGGAGAGGGTCGGGGTGAGGGAGGTCTTTTCAACAAATCCATCTGAATCATCTCGCGGCATTGATTTGACGCAAAGGCGCAAAGACGCCAAGCAGATTTTTCTCTTTGCGCCTCCGCGCCTTTGCGTCTTTGCGTTGAAAATGATTGTGCGACGCGGCGTTCCGTGAATCCCAGCGGGGTGGACTCGTTCGATCTTTCGCGAGCGATTCATTGAACGTCCGCCGCACCGGCGACGCTCGCCGAAACACACGTCTTCAACACTTCAATGCAGCGGTGATTCTCCTTGGGCGTGCCGATGGAGATTCGTATCCATTCGCCCAATCCATAGCCACCCATCGGTCGCACGATGACTCCTAGCTTCTGCATTTCTGTAAACACCCGTGCGCCGTCCCCAACCCGAACAAGAATGAAGTTCGCCGCCGAGGGGATGAACTCCAGATTCAATTCCTTGAACGCCTTGGTATAAAGTTTCATCCCTCGCTTGTTGGTGCGTCGCGTGTTCTCGACGTGCTTGTCATCGTCCAACGCGGCGAGCGCAGCAGCCTGGGCCAGCGCGTTGATGTTGAACGGTTGCCTTATCTTCTCGAGATCTGTGATGAACTCCGGCGCAGCGATGCCGTATCCGATGCGCAATC
Organism: uncultured Bifidobacterium sp.; assembly: GCA_964429665.1. Taxonomy (GTDB): domain Bacteria; phylum Verrucomicrobiota; class Verrucomicrobiia; order Limisphaerales; family JADLHS01; genus JADLHS01. The sequence continues at coordinate 2,266 of CAYSDO010000479.1, read as the reverse complement.
CCGCCAATCCGTAAATCTTGGAGAACGTCCGCATCAGGATCACGTTCGGTCTCAGACCGGTGGAAACTTCTTGCGACAAGTCGGCGGGCAGTTCGATGAACTCCACATACGCCTTGTCCAGCGCCACGACAACGTGTGGCGGCACCGCGTTTACGAAGCTGCGGAGTTAATCAGGTGAAACGACCGTACCCGTCGGATTGTTCGGGTTCGCCACGAAGACCAGCCGCGTCTTTGGCGTGATGGCCGCAAGCATGGCGTCCAGATCGTGACCGTAGTTCTTCGCTGGAACGGTGACGAGCTTTGCGCCGAACAAGGCGGTGACGATCGGGTAAACCGCAAAACAATATTGCGACACGACGACTTCTGATTCCGGCCTCAGCAGCGCGTGGCCGAGCAGTTCGATGATTTCGTTTGAGCCATTGCCGAGGATGATCGCGCCGGGTGTGATGCCGAGCTTGGTCGCGAGCTTTTGTTTCAGGTAGAACGCATTGCCGTCCGGGTAAAGATTGAGCGAGGAGAGGGTCTTTCGCATTGCAGCCAGCGCCTTGGGCGACGGGCCGAGAGGATTTTCGTTGGATGCCAGCTTGATGATGTCGGCTGCGGGAAGATTGAGTTCGCGCGCGACTTCTTCAATTGGGCGGCCCGGCTGGTACACCGGGAGATGTTCGAGAACGGGATTGAGTTTGAAGGGCAGGGGCATCAGAGGGACTCCACTATTTTTTTGACGTTCACATTGTTTGCGATGAGATCACGGATGAGCGAAATCTTTTCGACATCCTTGGGCCGTGTCTTGACTGTAAGATCGTGAACCGTGGAAGCCACCTGATAACTGTCTTCTTGTGCGAGCAGCACCGGAATGGGAATTTCACGGATCACTTTCATCACGCTGGCGCTTGGCTTCAATCCGCCCGTCAACACAATGCCTGCCATACGATCTTTCGGGTTCGCTTCAATTGCCGCAGCCGCAGCGAGCACGATGTCCTCGCGGTCACCGGGCGTGATCAGCAGCACGCCGCGTTTGAAGAAGCGGGCTGCGTTCTGCGCGCCCATCGCCCCGACCACGACGTCCTCCACAAGATTGTTTAGTGATGTCGGCTGGTTCAACACCTGAGCCTTCAATTCTTCCCGCACAAGATCGAGCTGCGGTTGCGTGAGGATGGGCTGGTTGGGGATCACACCCAGCAGTTCGAGTCCTTTGCGTTTGAGACCGCGCCGGGCAAATTCGGTGATGTAGTCCACCTTGTCTTCGAGAACCTTGTTGATGATGACGCCGATGATCTCGACGCCTTCCTTCTCGAACAGTGCTTGATTGAGCGCCACCTCGTCAATCGGCTTCCCGATTCCACCACGCGAAACAATGATCGCCTTGCAGCCCAGATGTTTTGCGACCTGCGCGTTCGATAGATCGAACACAGACCCAACGCCCGCGTGACCACTGCCTTCACACAGGACGAAATCTTTTTCCCATGCAACGCGATCGAACGCCTTCTTGATGCGTCTCACGAGCGTGTCGTTTTTTGCGGCTTCCAGGTATTTGCGCGTGAAATCGGGTTCTACGGCAATCGGACTCATGTCCACAAGCGGGCAGTTGAGTTTGAACACGGCGTCCATCAAGACCGTGTCTTCATCAATCTTTTGCTCCTCGATTTCAACGAAGCGTTGTCCGACGGGTTTAATGTAGCCGACGTTTGGAAAATACTTTTGCAACGCGGCGATCAGGCCGAGGGATGTTGTGGTCTTGCCGTCATTCTGGCGTGTTGCAGCGATGAAGACGCGAGGGGTCGTGGTATTCATCGCGTCGCTTACTCGCCCGGAAGAATCTCACCCGCGCCCGGCCACAATTCATTGTAAGCAATCGCCTGAAGGCCGACGATTGCGGCAACACCAAGGACATCGTGCGCGTTTGATCCGCGTGAGACATCCGCCGCCGGGCGATCCAGTCCGAGCAGAATCTGTCCGTAGGCGTTCGCATTGCCGATGAGCCTGACGAGTTTGCTCGCGATGTTGCCGGAGTTGAGGTCCGGGAACACGAGCACGTTTGCACGACCCGCCACCATGCTGTCCGAGCATTTGCGGTCGGCAATTTCCGGCACGAGCGCAGCGTCCACCTGGAGTTCTCCATCGAAATCGCATTCGAACATTTTCTTCTGCGCCTTCTGCCGCGCGAGAGCCGTGGCCGCCTGGACCTTGCCAATGGTGGGATGTGTGGCGCTCCCTTTTGTGGAGAACGAGAGCATGGCCACGCGCGGTCGGACATTGAGGAGAT
>CAYSDO010000478.1:686-3030 GCA_964429665.1 uncultured Bifidobacterium sp. | reverse complement strand
AGTTTGAAATATGCCGCGCAAAAAACCATTGCGGACGTCTTCTCCGAAGTCAGCAAGAGCCGCGCGGATTACGGTGTTGTACCCGTGGAGAATTCCACCGAGGGCGTTGTCACACACACGCTCGACATGTTCGTGGAGAGCGAGCTGAAAATTGTTTCGCAGATCGTGCTGCCCATCCAGCAGTGCCTTCTCAGCAATTCACCGCGTGCCCGGGTCAAAAAACTTTACGCACATCCGCAATCTCTCGCGCAATGTCGCGGCTGGATTCAGAACAACCTGCCACGCGTGGAGATCATCGAGACGTCCTCGAATGCGCGCTCGGCGGAACTTGCAGCCAGGGAGAAAAACGCAGCGGCGCTTGCCGGCCTGCTGGCGGCGGAAAAATACCAGCTCGACGTTCTTGAACGGGACATTCAGGACAACGCGGCAAACGCGACACGCTTTCTCGTGCTCGGACGAAAATGCAGTCCTCCTACGGGTCGGGACCGGACCAGCTTGATGGTCAGCATGTCGGACAAGGTGGGGGCGTTGCATCATGCGCTGGCTGCATTCCGTCGTTGCGGCATCAATCTCACCAAGATCGAGTCACGCCCCAGCAAGCGGAAGGCATGGGAGTATTTCTTTTTCATAGATTGCGACGGTCACGCGCAGGATAAGAAAGTTGCCAAGGCCATGACGAGTCTCGAACAGGAATGCAGTTACGTGAAGGTGCTCGGCTCGTATCCGATGGCGGAGTGAGTATCGAACAATCCAGGCGACAACTCAGAATCAAGGAACGGATCAGCGCGTTGCGGCCGTGGCTTCGTTTCCAGCCTTCACAAGTACTGTCTTGCGCTCAGTGTTTAACTGCCATTCGAGATGTTCCTTGCGCCATCTTGACATGTCGAACACAGCGCCCAGGCTCGCGCTCGCGTTGTCGCCAGTGGCTTCTTTTTCGCGGGCCAGAATCTGACCGTAAATGTCTGCGGCCTTTTGTGGTTGTTGCAAGCGCTCATAAACCAATCCCATCTGATACCACGCAGGCGTCTGCCATGTGACGTTTGTGTTGAGCATCGAAAGTGTGCGATAGATTTCGAGCGAGTTGACGTAATCGCCTTCCTTGTAAAGCTGGTTCGCGATGTCATTGCCTGTGCGTTGCTGCCAATAGACCCAGTCGGCGGGGCGGTTGGTTGAGGCGGCCTGCTGGGTCTTTAGCAGCAAGAGCACCTGTTGCATTGCATCACGCGTGCGACCAAGCTTTTTTAAGGAGTCCGCCATGAGGAAGCGCACCTCCGCCAGGTCGGCTGAGTCCGAATATTGTGCGAGAAACACATCGGACTGCGCCACTACTTCCGAGTCGCGCTTGAGCGCGGCCAGCGAGCGGATGAGCTTAAAGACGATCTGCGAGCGGTTGAGCAGCGGACTGTCGAGCTTGAGCAAACGTTGCTGGAACTCGGCGGCCTCGCCGTATTTGCCCTGAAGATAATACGTGTCGGCAATCTCTGTCTGTGCCTGCAAAACGAGACGTTTATAGTAGTCGAGGCGGTCCAGTTTCAGCCGGAGCGCCGTGGTCATCACCGCGTAAAACTTCGAGAGAGCCATCACGGGTGCGCCCATCTCGCGGTAGAGCAATCCTTGTCGCAACATTACCTCTGCTGTGTCTGGATCATCTGGGAATCGCGAAGCGAACTGCGAAAAGATCTGTTGGGCCCGTGCGTTCTGCTTGTTGTCCTGTGCCATCAGCGCGAGTTCGAGGCATGCCGTGCGGTGCAGTTCCACCGGGGCATCCGAGTTCAACACACGAACGAACAATTCCTCCGCCAACGTGAATTGCTTCTCACGCTTGTGCTGGATGGCCTGGTCCAGCATGGACTGGTAATGCTTGATGGGGTCCGCCTCAGCATCACCCTGCGAGGCGTCAAGAATGTTATCGGTGCTGAGTGTGGCGGACGCGTTGCGGAGTGCCGGATTTATGTTTGAGGGCGCTTCTCGGTCGGTGCTCTTGTGCAACGCACCACCTTCGTTCTCATTAGATTGGTGCGCTGGCGGGTGGTTTGATGCTGCCGTTTTGGAAACCGATCCAGATGGCTGGCTCTGATCTGATGCCGGGACACTTGCAACTGCCAGCAGCGCGATCAGCGATGCTGCCGCGTGTTTGAGAATGCGCGTGACGTTGCGGGCTTTCATTTTTTGGGTTGGGTAAAGGTCGCTGTGCTGGATTGCGATGGTTTCCCCGGACTGAATCCTACGCTTGGCACGATCAGCGTTTCGCGTTTCGTGCCTGCGGCGTCGGGTTTGAAAAACTCAATAAACATTTGGGGAGTGATCGGTGTGTTGGTGGAGGTTGATTCTGCAGGCGGCAGTT
>CAYSDO010000478.1:0-676 GCA_964429665.1 uncultured Bifidobacterium sp. | reverse complement strand
GCTGACACAGGAACCGTTGGAGCTGTGTTGACTTCTGGAGGCGCTTCCGCCGTGGTTTCTTCCGGGGCGGCTGGGTCGGATATTCTGGATTGCGAAGTTTCAGGCGCAGGCAGAGGTGGCAACGGGACATCTGGCAGTGGCGATGTGACCGCTTCGAAGCGTAAATCCGCCGGCCCCACCTTTGCCAGATAGCCAGGTGTGCCGGCGAGCAAAACTCCCGCGCTGAGCAGGGTGCAAATGATGATGCCGCGTCCGTGCATAAGGAGACAGAGCGGACAGCCATGTCCGCCAACCAACTCATTCCTTTATCGGCATCTGTACTCATGAACTTGAGTGGAAACGGAGTCGCCAGTTCCGTTCCGTGCTTGAGGTTTGATGTAACTTGTCAGAACCCGGGGCTTGGAACTCGCTGGCTCTCCCCTTTTGTCGTGAGTTCATTTTGGTCAACTCAGGGCGGATTCTGACGATTATTCCCTTTGATGAGTTCTACTTTGCCCATTGACGTGAAGGCAGAAGCCCCCCGGCCTGATCTTTCGCCGGTGAACCGCACGCTTATTGAAGAGCGGGTCAAGGGTTGCGCACGTCTTCCGTCGCTGCGCAGTGTTGAGAGTGCCCTGCGTGAACTTCTAAACAGCGACCGTCGTTATACACAACAGATTTCTGAAATCATCCGGCG
>CAYSDO010000477.1:0-3034 GCA_964429665.1 uncultured Bifidobacterium sp. | reverse complement strand
CGGAATCAATCTCACCGTGCCGCACAAGTTGCTCGCCGTGGACATGGTGGATGTGCTCGACGATTCCGCCAGGACCTGGGGCGCGGTGAACACCATCCGCTTTGAGGGTCGCGATGGAAACAACGCATGGCTGCCCTTGCGCGAGTTCGGAGACACGACACCTGACAAAATCCGCAGCGTGGGATTCAACACCGATGCCGATGCCATCACGAGGTCGCTGCGCGAGGATCTTTCGCTTGAGTTGCGCGGACTGCGTGTCCTGCTTGTCGGCGCGGGTGGAGCAGGGCGCGTGGCCGCATTGAAGCTTGCGGCGGAAGGCGTGGGTGAGTTGTTTCTTGTGAACCGCACGCAATCGCGCGCGGCTACAGTTGCGGCTGAAATCCGCCAGCGTCATCTGAGCGTGAAAGTGCAGACGGGTTATCCGCGCGGCGAGATTGACCTGCTGATCAATGCAACGTCGCTCGGTCTCAGCGAGAGCGATCCGCTGCCACTGGATGAAAAACAGTTTTCACTGCGCCAGGCTCGCGCGGTTTACGACATGGTTTATCGCCCGGCGGAGACTAATCTCTTGAAACAAGCCAGGGCCGCAGGCGCGAAAACTGCAAATGGGCTGGGCATGTTGCTTTATCAGGGGGCGAAGGCCCTCGAAATCTGGAGCGGTAAAACGCCGCCCGTGGAAATCATGCGCGTCGCGTTGACCAAAAATATCTATGGGAAGTAAGTTTCACGTTTCACGTTTCACGTTTCAGGTTGTCGCTCGTGTCGCGCTGCTTGAAACAATTCCCTGGTCATTCCTGGCCTGGTATCCCGAACCAGGAGCCCGGAACTGATTTATGTTCGACGCCATCTTTGATCCCAAAAACTGGAGCGTGATTCCAACTCAATTCTGGGCGGCGGTCTTTTTTGTTTTTGGCAGCATCGTCGGAAGTTTTCTCAACGTCTGCATCCACCGGATGCCGCTGGGACTGAGTGTCGTCTCGCCGCCATCCCACTGCCCGCATTGCAAGTATTCCATCCCGTGGTTTCTGAACATTCCGCTGCTGACGTGGCTTTCGTTGCGCGGCCAGTGCAAGAACTGCGGCGCGCCCATCTCGCCGCGATACTTCCTCGTGGAGGCGCTCACGGGCGCGATGTTCATGGGCTGTTGGATGGGTTTTGGGGATCGCTCGCCGATTCTTGCGATTGTTTTCTCGTTGTTCATCGCCGGCCTGATCGTCGCCACGTTCATTGACTTTGAACATTTCATCATCCCGGATGAAATCACAATTGGCGGCATCGTGGTTGGATTTCTGATCTCGTTTCTGGTTCCGTCGTTGCATGAGGAACAGACGTTGACCGGCGCGCTGATGAAGAGCCTGCTTGGCATCGGGGTGGGGTTTGGAATTGTTTATGCCATTGTGCGTCTTGGCAAGCTGATGTTCGGTCGCCAGCGGATAGAACTGCCCGCAGACACCAAGATTATTTTTTCCGAGACGGCGGTTCATCTCCCGGACAAGGACGTGCCCTACGATGAACTCTTTTATCGCCAGTCTGACGTGATTGTGATGCATGCGCGGACGCTGGAGTTGATTGATCGCTGTTACACGAACGCGACGGTGCGGCTTTCACCGAAGCGTTTGATGATCGGTGAGGAACAATTCGACCCTGAAACAATTCATCAGATGGAAGCGGTGAGCGACGAAATTGTGCTGCCTCGCGAGGCGATGGGATTTGGCGACGTGAAATTCATGGCAGCAATCGGCGCGTTTCTCGGCTGGCAATCCACGGTGTTCGCGCTGCTGGCAAGTTCAATGATCGGCGCGGCCGTAGGCGTGGTGCTGATTGTCAGCGGCAGACGCGAATGGTCGTCACGGCTGCCATACGGCCCGTACATTGCACTGGCCACGGTGATCTGGATGTTCCTGCCGCCGAACTTGAAATCAGATTGGAACGAGCACCTGGCCACGGCTGGGAGTGTGTTCACGTCGGTGTTCCACTGAGATTTGCTTTGCATCGAGCGGCGGATTCATGGCACAAAAGCGTAAACCTTGAAGCAACAGGAGCAACCAGACGGGCCAACTGCAACACATCATTCCTATGAACTGGTATTACCACGACGGTCAGCAACAGGTCGGCCCCATCGCCGAGGAACAGCTCGTTCAACTCAGGCAGGCGGGCACCGTGACCGCCGAGACGTTGGTCTGGCGTGAAGGTCTGGCAGCCTGGGGACGTCGGGCCAGGTGCGACTGCGGGTGTTGCGCCGCCAATCAGTGCGCCGCCCGTAAGCTCTGGCGGCTTTGGTCACGCGATGTGCGCCGAGTGCGGGCAGTATTTCAACACGGACGAAATGATCCGTCATGGCGCGGCGTATGTCTGCTCGAACTGCAAGCCGATCTTCCTGCAAAAAGTTCGTGAGGGCGCGCAGACCGGTGGCTCGCGTGGATTTGCCGGCGTGACCGAAGCACAGGTGCGGGAGCGGGATTACGATCACGACGTGGGTGAATACGTGAGCCAATCGTGGGCGTTGTTCAAGTCGGATCCGGGGCTGATCATGGGGGCGTCGGTGCTGATTGGCTTTTGCTGGGCGGTTGCGAATTTGATGCCCTACCTTGGAACGATAACCGGAATTATTTTTTCCGGTCCGCTCCTTGGTGGATTATTTCTATTCTTCCTGAAGAAAATCCGCAACCAGACCGCTGCCATAGGCGATGCCTTCGCTGGGTTCAGTCCCAAGTTCGGCCAGTTGCTGCTTGGACATCTTGTGCCGAGCATTCTCGCGGGACTGGCGCTGGTGATTCCAATCATTGTCATTGTTGCTGGTATTGTGGTGATGGGAATGAGCGGGCAGGGACGGGGTGGAGGTGGGGCTGGGGCGTTTGGTCCGGTGCTGATGATCGGAATCGGGCTGTTGATTCCAGCATTTTGCGTAATGATCTATTTTCAATACTGCTGGCTTTTTACCCTGTTTCTGATTGCTGACAAGAGCATGCAATTCTGGCCTGCAATGGCATTAAGCCGCGCCGTCGTGCGGAAGCATTGGTGGATGACTTTGTGG
>CAYSDO010000476.1:0-3042 GCA_964429665.1 uncultured Bifidobacterium sp. | reverse complement strand
CCGGTTAACGAAAGATTGATCCGTCGCATATTACCGACACGGACACAAACTTTGCTGTCCCGGGCTCAACGAGCGGAGAACGTGCGCCGCGCATTCGTGTGTTGCGACGGGGTTCGATTGCGGGGGGAACGCATCGTTCTCGTGGACGATGTGCTTACCACCGGAGCGACGACCAGCGCGTGTGCGGCGGTGTTGCGCAAGGCTGGCGCGGGTGAAGTTTGTGTCTGGACAGTGGCGCGCGGACTTTGAATACTACGGGCACATTCATGATTGTCGTGAACCGAACCGCGACGTCTGGCACGTCGCACAAACAGAATGAAGCGCAAGTCCTGACCATGTCCACGACCTCTTTTAGCAAGAAAACCTTGGGTGCTGACCAGGTTGAACCGGCAGTCACGCCGCCACCAGCCGGAAGCAACACGTCGTTCGCTCCCAAACCTAAAATGGGCGCCGGCAAGTCGCGCAAAAAGGAAATCCCCGAGGGGCTTTGGACCAAGTGTCCTCAATGCGAGGCGATGATCTTCGACAAGGAGCTCGACGAGAACTTCAAGGTTTGCGCCAAGTGTGACCACCATTTCTCCATTGGCGCACGGGAACGGATTCATTCCATGGTGGAAACCTGCACCTTCGAGGAGATGGACGCCGAAATGATCAGCGTGGACAGGCTGGGCTTTACAGGTGCGGCATCCTACAAGGATAAACTCGTTTCCAACTGGAAGAAAACCAGCCTCAAGGATGCCGTCGTCACCGGCATCGGGCGCATCGGTGAACATCGCGTGGCCCTCGGCGTGATGGACTTCAGCTTTCTCGGCGGCTCGATGGGTTCAGTGGTCGGGGAAAAACTCACACGCTTGATCGAACGCGGCACGGAGAAGAATCTCCCCGTCATCATCATTTCCACCAGCGGCGGCGCGCGGATGTATGAAGGCATGTTGAGCCTCATGCAAATGGCCAAAACCTGCGCTGCACTTGCCTATCACGCGCAGGCAAAGCTCCCCTACATCAGCATCCTCACCAACCCGGATTACGCAGGAGTGATGGCGAGCTATGCCAGCGTGGGCGATTTGATTCTTGCCGAACCTCGCGCACTCATCGGCTTTGCGGGACCGCGCGTCATCAAGGATACGACGCAGGCTGAACTGCCCGAAGGTTTCCAGACCGCAGAATTCCTTTTGGAGCACGGGCTCATTGACGCCATCGTCAATCGCCGCGAAATGAAACAGCGCCTCATAGAGTACCTCGATTTCCTGATGGCGGCGCGCAAGACTGCATCTGCGAACGCGTAAAAACACTCACCGGTTTACAAGACAACGCCAAAATGGTCTCGCCAACCCCAACACGATCAACAAATGAAACAATTCCTCTCTGTCATTCTGCTCGCCATCACATTCACAGCTTTAGCTGCCGACAAAAAGATCGTTTTTATCGCCGGGACACCAAGCCATGCTCCGGGCGATCACGAACATCGCGCCGGTTGCCTCCTGCTCAAGTCCTGCCTCGACAAGGTTTCAGGAGTTACGTCCGTTGTTTACAGTAACGGCTGGCCGGCGGATGAAAAGTCTGCGTTTGAAGGCGCATCAACCATTGTGATCTACGCCGATGGCGGTGGCGGTCACCCGGCGCTTCAGAAGGATCGGAAGCAAATGCTGGACGCCCTCATGAAGAAAGGCGTCGGAATGGTCTGCATCCATTACGCAGTCGAACCGACCATTGAAAACGGGGAAAAGGAATTCCTCGACTGGATTGGCGGAGCGTTTGAGATCAATTGGTCTGTGAATCCACACTGGACAGCCGAGTTCAAATCGCTGCCCAAGCATGCCGTCACGCGGGGTGTTCATCCGTTCACATGCAATGACGAGTGGTACTTCCACATGCGTTTCCGCGACGGAATGAAAAGCGTGACGCCCATCCTCACCGCAGTGCCATCAGCAAGCACAATGGAACGCACAGACGGAACACATTCTGGAAATCCCGTCGTCCGCGAAGCTGTCAAGAACGGCGTGCCTCAACACATGGCATGGGCGGCCGAGCGTCCAGACGGCGGGCGCGGTTTCGGTTTTACCGGGGCGCATTATCACCGCAATTGGGGAAACGATGACTTTCGCAAACTGATGCTGAACGCGATCCTGTGGACGGCGAAAGCCAAAGTGCCGAAGAGCGGTGTCGAAAGCCACGTTACGGAGGAACAGTTGAAACAGAATCTGGACAAGAAGAAGTAGCAATCTCCCCTGCCCTGCAAGCAGCTTACCCCGCTCCATCCACGATCTGACATACGAGCGGAGTCATTTCGATTCCGGTGAGCCTGGAGTACCCGCGTGACATGTGCTCCATGAATTCCTGTGCCTGATGATGTGCGACGAGATTTATTGTCGCGCCGCCAAATCCAGCACCAGTTAAACGCGCGCCGAGACACGCAGGATGCCCGCGTGCGAGTTCAACGAGATTGTCGAGTTCCTTGCAACTGTTCTTCAAAAGATCGCGCGAGCTTTCGTGACTCTGAAACATGAACTGCCCAAACTGCGCATGGTCGTCCGCCCGCAACACCCGTTCAGCCGCCACCACACGGGCAATTTCGCCAACAATATGACACGCACACTGAAACTCGCGCTCCGTCAGCAGAGCCTTCGATGCTTGCACTTGTTTCATTTCCACCGTACGCAAAAACTTCGCGCCGAGTTTGCGTGCCGCGCTCTCGCAATTCTGTCGCAGTTCGGCATATTCGCCGCCGACCAGCGCGTGTTGCACGCCTGTGTTGCAAACGATGAAAGCCGCGCCCGTCAACATTGAAAACTCGACGGTTAGATCACGGCAATCAAGCATCATCACGTTTCCAGCCCGTCCAAACAGTGACGACACCTGATCCAGAATTCCGCACGGCACTCCGACGAATTCATTTTCCGCCGCGCGACACAACTTCGCGTATTGCATCCGCTCAATCTGGTTCACAGTCGGGAGTTCGCCGCGTTTACCGGGCGCTGGCGGTGTTCCCAGTCCGGTCTGGGTGAGCGTGTAGGGGAACAGTTTTCGCAGAATGAGCGCCGT
>CAYSDO010000475.1:0-3042 GCA_964429665.1 uncultured Bifidobacterium sp. | reverse complement strand
GTGCTCGATCGGCTCGTCGTCCGGCATGCCCATGCGTTCCATGAGCGACTTGACGGCCTCAGCCACGCTGGTCACCGATTCAAGCGAATCCACCTTGACGGTGATTTCATGAAGCTGCACTCGCTCGGCTTCGAATGAGCCCTGTCTGCGGCGCATCAGGAGTTCGCCGTACCGCAGTCGGGCCGTCTCGAGTGGAATATACATGCGATGCAACGCCGGTTTGTTTCCGTCCGCGCTGGCATCGTTGTTCGCCACTGTCACGCGAGGCTCCATGACACCGATGACCGTGTAATAGTTCACGCCCACGCGCACCTGCTTGCCAAGTGGTGAAGTGATGGGGAACAGTGCAGCCACCATCTCCGCGCCAAGAACGCAAACGCTCTTGCGCTCCTCCATGTCATTGTCGGTAAAAAAACGCCCTTCCGCCACGCGGTGATTCCGCATCTCGGGATACCACGGCACGGTACCGAACAATTCGCAATCCACGCGGCGGCTGATGTTCCAGACGTAGTCGCGAATGTTGCGCGCAGGCAAAATGACCATGACCCCGGGAATCGTGGACTGGATGCGCTTTACGTCCTTATAGGTGATGCCATATTGAAGGACATAACTCTGGTTTCCCTTGTTTGAAACTTTTTCCTCCTCGGGTGGTTTGCCACTCTTGAGAATGATGTTCTGACTGCCTAGGTTCTTGATCATTTCCTGAGCTTCAAAACTCGCGCCTTCTCCAATGGCAAGCATGGCAATAACCGAGCACACGCCGAACACGATGCCCAGCATGGTGAGCAGCGATCGCAGGCGATGCAGCCAGAGACTCTTGATGCCAAGCCGAACCGCACGTTTGAGCCGGGCGGTTGTCAGACTGCGAAAGACGTCGCCCAGCGACTGGATGGAATTATTTCCTGACATCGCTTTCAATTTCACCGTCACGAAGACGGATGGCGCGACGGGCACGGTCGCCAACGCTTGGATCGTGGGTAACGAGGATCAACGTCTTGCCCTGCTCGTGCAATTCGTCGAACAACCTGAGTATTTCCTTGCCGGAATTTGAATCCAAATTTCCCGTCGGTTCATCGGCAAGGATGACGAGCGGTTCGTTGACGAGGGCGCGGGCGATGGCAACACGTTGTTGTTGACCGCCGGAAAGCTCAAACGGCTTGTGTGCCAACCGGTGTTCGAGGCCGACCCGCGCAGCCATACGGCAGGCCATCTCGCGGCTCTGGCTTTCAGGCCGATCCTGGTAGTAGAGAGGTATCTCGATATTCTCCACCACCGTGAGTTGCTGGATTAGATTGTAGGATTGGAAAACAAAACCCAGCCGCGCACCGCGGACACTCGAAAGAGCATCGTCGTCCATTTGCGACACATCATCGCCGCCGAGGCGATAATGACCCGAACTCGGACGGTCCAGACAGCCCAGAACATTGAGCATGGTTGATTTCCCACAACCCGAAGGACCCATGATGCTGATATAATCCCCAGGATAAATGTCGAACGTGACACCACGCAATGCTTCAACCGTGACCGATCCCATCTGGTAGGTCTTTCGGACGTTCTGAAATTGAACGATGGGCGAAGACATGACTATTTCGCGACGCTAACCTGTGCGGCTTCAGTCTTGCCCGGTGTTGGGGGTTTGTCGTTTCCGTTCAGAGATTTCTTTTCCTTTTCTCCGCGATTGGTTTCGACGCCGTCTGGAAGGCGCAACAACACACGTTCGCCTTCCTTGACACCGCTTTTCACCTCAATAAACTCGTCGGAGAAGTCGCCGACTTGAACCTCGCGCCGCTCAGGCTTGAATCCACCAGCGACGTAGCAAATTTGCTTTGCGCCGTCGGGCGAGACAGCCTGAACCGGGATGTAAACAACATCGTCAAGCTTATTGACGAGGATTTCGACCTTGGCGCTCATGCCTGGCTTCACCCAATTATAATTGCCGTCAATTGTGATCGTAGTGAGATAAACCTTGAGGTCGGGACTCATCCAACGGTTCGCAGAATCTGGAAGCACACCGACCTTGGTGACTTCGCCCGTCAGCACTTCATCAGGAAACGCATCCACGGTGATGCGCGCTTTCAATCCCTTCTTCACCTTCTTGATATAGCTCTCGTGAATTTTCACGTTCACGGACATGCGCGTCATGTCGGGAATCGTAATGATCGCCTGCCGCTCACGGACTGTGGCACCTTCCCGGATCCGTTCTTCGCCACCGTAATAAAACTGATCATCGCGTCCACCGCCATAAATGACCAACCCACTTTTCTTGGCCAGGATGAGGCATTTGTCACGCTGCTCCTGGAGGTCCTTGCGCTGGCGTAGCTGAACCTCGTACTGCCCCTTGCCAGAGTTCAACCGGGCCTCAGCCTGTGCGAGCTTCGAAATCGCCAACCGTCGTGTCTTATCAAGTTCACGAACGGCATCAAGATACTTTGATAGCGACTCCTCGGCGGACTTGGGAAAATCGTATTTCAAAAATAGATCACGAGCCGTTTCGGCGGTTTGCACCTTGAGCCGGCTGTTGTCGTACGCGATTTCGTCCTGTTGCAGATCGTTTTTGGTAACGAAACCTTTCTGGAACAATCGTTGCGTTCCATCCAGCTTCACTTTGGCCTGCCCCAGTTCCTTTTGTGCCACCTGAAGGTCATCGTCCATCTTGCGCAACTTCTGCTTGGCTTCTCCGTCACCCAACACGTCCAGATGCGCATACTTGCCGAAATCAATGGTCGCCGTGGAAGGCAATTCAAAAGTGGGCTGGCTCTCCGGCGCTGATGCCTGGCCGACTGCTGGGCGTGCGCTTGCTGATTGCTGAGACTCTGGCTGACCTTTCGCGACCATCCGGACGGGGGAACCAGCAGTTGCGGGCGCGTCAATGCGACCATCTGGGTGCGAGACATTGGGGGGTGGCACAGCAGTCGCGGCCGGCTTGCCAGCAACTTCATCCGGTTTTCCAGACGCGAACCCGGCAACAACATTGTTCGTACTGGCTTCGGCGATCAAGGCGTCCAGACCCAATACTTTCACCAAATCCTCAGTGACAGAATC
>CAYSDO010000474.1:0-3050 GCA_964429665.1 uncultured Bifidobacterium sp. | reverse complement strand
CGGTCTGATGATGACCGGTGATCCTCAGCAAGCGGTCGATTACGGGGCAGCCCACGGAGCGCTCGCGATGACCCCCCCAGGCGATACTTCAATGGCAGATATCCGCGAGGTCGAGAAATTGATGCAAGGGGGAGGCGCAAGGGTGCAGCGCTGAACGTCGATCTGGTTCCACAGGATCAGTGTATTCTCCATGCGTGGATTCTTTGAGGCTTTCATATTGATGCTCTGCGGTTACCATCATCCAGTGAGTTGATTTTTTTTGCGTATCGTGCGTGAGCTTCTACATCGGGCGCTGTCGAACTTAACAGAAGCCTATGAACAACTACGCCTATCAAGCCGTCAACGCAGCCGGGCTGCAAATCGAAGGCACCCTCGAAGTTTCGAGCCAGAGCGAAGCCCTGCGACGGATCAAGGAAATGGGGCTTTTCCCAACCAAACTCGCCGAGAGACGGCGCAAGCAGTCCTCGGCAACGGGTGCGCGTGTGGGGACGCGCGCCCGGTTTGGGAGTCTGGCGTTGTCACTGCCACTGTTCCGTGGGCGGGTCAAGCCAGCAGCCGTAGTGGGGTTGACCCGTCAACTCGCAACGTTGATCGAGGCAGGTATGCCGTTGTTACGTGGCTTGAGGGTGCTACAGCAACAGGAGCGGAATCGCATTCTCAATCGCGTTATCGGAGAGGTGGGTGAAAGGATAGAAGAAGGCTCGACCTTGTCTGAAGCGCTCGCAGTTCACCCGCATTTGTTCAATGCGCTTTACATCAACATGGTCAAGGCAGGCGAAATCGGAGGGGCGCTCGAAATCACTTTGAAGCGTCTCGCTGAATTTCTGGAGAAGGCGCAGAAGATCAAAGGAAAAGTCAAAGCGGCGATGTTTTATCCCGCGGCAGTGATGTTCGTTGCAGCCGCAATTCTGGCGGTGATGATGTTGTTCGTGGTGCCGCGATTCAAACAGGTTTTCGACGGACTCCTCGAAGGCACAGCGATGCCCGCGTTCACAATGCTGGTGTTGCGTGCAAGTGATCTGATTCGGCACAACGCGCTCTGGGTCGCGGCCGTGCTTGCGGTTGCCGTGGTTTCGACGCTGATGTTTGCGCGGACCAAGGCTGGCCGGTGGATGTTCGATCAATTCAAACTTACCATGCCGGTGCTTGGGCCGGTGTTTCGCAAGGCGTCCATTTCAAGATTTGCCCGAACACTGGGCACGTTGCTTGGTAGCGGCGTGCCGATCTTGCAGGCGTTGGACATCGTTCGTCAGACGGCGGGAAATGTCGTCGTGGGCAATGTCATCTCCACGTTGCATGACAGCGTGAAGGAAGGGGAAGCCATCTCCGGCACGCTGCGTGGTTCGAAGGTGTTTCCGCCGATGGTTGTGGGTATGGTGGATATTGGCGAACAAGCCGGAGCGCTGCCGGACATGTTAATGAAAATTGCCGATAACTGTGACGAGGAGGTGGACAACGCCGTGAGCGCGATGACATCGCTGCTTGAGCCGATCATGATTGTGTTCCTGGCGCTGGTTGTTGGCAGCATCGTGATCGCGCTGTTCCTTCCGTTGATCATCATCATTGATCGAGGCGTCGGTCCAGCGCCTGCTTCTGGTGAGAACTGATCGAATGCGTGTTTAGTTCGGAGTTGGTTTGGCAGCGACGATCACCTCAATCCCCTTGGTGCGAAGTTGCCCGACCAACTCGGCAGGCGCTTCGCTGTCCGTGACGATGGTGTGGACTTTGGAAAGATCGCAAAGTTGTGAGACGGAGCGCCGACCGAATTTCGTATGGTCCAGGCAGAAGATGACTTTTGCGGCGGCGCGCATCATGGCGAGTTGGATGTCAATCAACAGGCCGTGCGAGTTGGTGATGCCGTCCATTGTAATACCGCCGGAACTCATCACCGCAACATCGGCGTGGATTTTGGAAAACGCTTCGACGGCGAGCGGGCCGACGAGGACGCCGAGGCGCGGATAAATCACGCCACCGCTTAACACGAGTTCCACTTTGCCAGCGGAGGAATAGAGATTCGCGACGGGCAGGGAATTGGTCACGATCTGTGGTGACTTGTCTTCGAGATGCTTCGCGACGTGAAATGTCGTCGTGCCTGCGTCAATGATGACGCTTTGATTCGGCTTGATGAGTTCAGCGCAGGCGCGACCGATGGCTTCTTTCGCATCGAGTTGATGAGTGTCGCGAGTGGAAAAGGCAAATTCGTCTGACTTCGGGGCAATGAGTCGTGCGCCGCCGTGCGTGCGCTTCAGATTTCCTGCGGCTTCGAGCACCGTGAGATCGCGGCGAACTGTGGAAACGGACGAGCCGACGTGCTTGGCCAAGTCTTCAAGCGACGCAAATTCAAGCTGTTGGAGATAGGCTTCCAACCGGTGTTTGCGTTCTTCTGCCGTCATTCGAGCAATAGTTTGATAGATGTTGAAATATTTTGCAAGATATTTGTTGACTCTGGCACATTTCTCGCGAAAATCTCCCTCGTTATGGCAATTGCCGCACCCGCACCGCATCGCGCAGTGATCGAACACATGGTTCGCCAAGCTGTTTATTCCAAGCTCGGCAAACCGTTGCCGCGCGCTGCGTCCGCGCCGAATCCGCTCGTGGTGAACATCAGTGCACGCCATTGCCATCTCACGCAGGACGCCGTTGAAGCGCTCTTTGGCAAAGGCCATCAACTCACGGTTCACAAGTGGCTTTATCAGGAAGGGCAGTTTGCGGCGAAGGAAACGGTGACGCTCATCGGACCGCGCAGCCGTGTGATTTCTAATCTGCGCATCCTCGGTCCGTGTCGCACTCTCAATCAGGTTGAACTCGCTTACACAGATGCCATCGCGCTTGGCTTTGACATTCCGTTGCGCGCGTCCGGCGACATCAAAGGCACGCCCGGCGCAATGCTCATGGGCCCGAATGGATTTTTCGAGATGCCTGATGGCATCATCCGCGCGTTACGCCACGCGCATCTGAGTCCGACCGATGCAGAATTTTACGGCGTGAAGCACGGCGACATGATGAAGCTCAAGATCGGCGGTGAGTGCGGCATCATGCTCGACAAGATG
>CAYSDO010000473.1:0-3068 GCA_964429665.1 uncultured Bifidobacterium sp. | reverse complement strand
TCCACCGTGTCGAGTCCCTGCTCCTGCAATTTGTAGGCTTTGATTTTTGGCGCGAGTCCGATGCCGCGACCTTCCTGTCGCATATAGACTATTACTCCGCAGCCAGCTTCTGCCACCTGCTGCATGGCTTGGTGCAACTGCGGGCCGCAATCGCAACGGCGTGACCCAAAAACGTCACCGGTCAGACATTCACTATGAACCCGGACGAGAACGTTTTTCTTCCGGTCAACATCACCGAATACCAGAGCAAGATGGTTCTGTCCGTCCGTCTTGGATCGGTAAAGGTGGAGATTAAAATCGCCAAATTCGGTCGGCATCTTTACCACCTCGATGCGTTCAACGAGTTTTTCCCTTGTGCGCCGGTACTCGATGAGATCGGCAATGGTGCAAAGCTTCAACCGATGCTTTCGGGCGAACTTCAGCAGGTGAGGTAATCGCGCCATCGTGCCGTCATCATTCATGATTTCGCAAATCACACCGATGGGGCGGGCGTTGGCGAGTCGCACCAGATCAACAGCGGCTTCCGTGTGGCCGGCGCGTTGCAACACGCCGCCGGGTTTGGCGCGCAACGGAAACATGTGCCCGGGTTGAACGAGATCATTCGGTACCGCAGTGGGTGATGCCATGATGGCAATGGTTTTCGCCCGATCCGCTGCGCTGATGCCGCTGCTGATACCATGCGCGGCATCTACGCTCACCTGGAAATCCGTTTTGAAAACTTCACGGTTGTCCTGAACCATCCGACCGATGCCGAGTTGCTCCAAACGCTCGCTTGTAGTCGGCACGCAGATAAGCCCGCGACCGTTCTTGGCCATGAAATTGATGGCCTGTGGGGTGACGTATTGCGCCGCCAGGATAAGGTCGCCCTCGTTTTCACGGTCGGCATCGTCCACGACGATGACCATTTTGCCCCGGCGAATATCTGCAATGACGGACTCAATGGAATTGAACGGTTTCATCCGGCGCAAGGTTAGCGAGGTCCGTCGTGAATTCCAGTTTCAATGTGCGGAGACTCCCGGGCCCGCGCGGGCTTGCCTGTGCGCAACATTGACTTTGGGCGTTGATTTGGGAATCTGTGCGTGCCTTTCGTTCATGAATCTTTCACTGATGAGTCTGGAAATCGCTGTGGCGGCTCTCGGCATCATCGTTTTGCTGGCGGACTTGTGGCTGCCTGCGGAACGTCGCCGGGCGCTTGGGTATGCGGCAGCGGCGGCATTGGTTGTATTGCTGTTGAACAGCTTCACGAGCCATTGCAGTTGCTCTTTGAGCGGGAGCACGGCTGACGGAATGTTCATTCAGGATGCGCTGTCGGTATTCTTCAAACGTTTTTTCCTGCTGGCGGGCGCATTGGTGCTTGTGTTGGCTGTGGAATTTTCAGATCGAATCACGACTGGCGTTTCAGAATATTTCTCGCTGATCATTTTCGCACTGTTGGGGATGTTGTTCGCGGCGTCGTCCAGCAATTTTGCCACACTTTTTGTTTCCATCGAGCTGATTACAATCACTTTTTACGTGCTGACAAGCTTTCAGCGCGGAAAAGTCATATCGCTCGAAGCAGGCGTGAAGTACCTGATCCTTGGTGGCCTGTCATCGGCATTCATGGTTTTCGGCATCGCTTTGGTTTGGGGAACGAGTGGCAAGTTCAACTTTGACGAACTGGCAATGGTCTCGGCGCAATTCTCTGGCAACAAACTTTTCCTCATGGGCGTGCTGATGGTGCTCGTGGGTTTGGGCTTCAAGATCGCAGCGTTTCCATTTCAAATCTGGGCGCCGGATGTTTATCAAGGCGCGCCCACACCAACGACTGCCTTTCTGGCCGTGGGATCCAAGGCGGCAGGATTCGTTTTGCTGCTGCGATTTCTGTTCACGGCCATTCCTGATGTGACGGCCCGATGGGAGAAACTTTTGATTGTGATTTCTGCCGTGACAATCCTCTACGGAAATCTCTGCGCCCTGCCGCAACGTAATTTGAAACGGATGCTCGGTTACTCCAGCATCGCGCACGCGGGCTACCTGTTGCTTGGTGTGGCGGCCTTGGCCGGCAGCATTCACAGCTCAATCCAGGGCGGTTCAGCTTTGCTTTATTATCTCGGCGGCTATTTGTTCACGACCACGGCGGCGTTCACGGTCATCGCGATCGTCATGCGCCAACTGGAATCGGAAGACGTTGGCGGTCTTGCAGGACTAAATCAGCGATCACCTTTTCTCGCCGCCACCATGACGCTCGCCATGGCTTCGCTTGCGGGCATTCCGCCACTTGCTGGTTTCTTTGGAAAATTTCTTCTGCTGAAGGCAGTCATTGAACAAGCCGCCAGTAATCCTGCCTATTACTATCTCACCGGCATTGCGCTGATCGGCGTGGTCATCTCGCTCTATTACTACTTCGGCGTGGTGCGCGCAATGTATTGGGCCGGTGCTGCAACCAGCCGCGAGCCAATCATGTTCTCGCTTCCAATGCGCCTGGCGATTGTGTGCTGTGTTGCTGGCATGTTCTGGCTTGGAATTGCACCGAGCTCGATGCTGAAACTCGCCGAAACTGCGGCACTCATTTTGAAGTAATTTCCAGCAGCACTTCATGACGCTGACTTTTCCGGCTCAATGCGCCAGTGCCGCCACTGGAGTTTTTGTGCGAGATCGTCGAGGAGTGAGTAGGCAACCGGCGTGACGATCAACGTCAGCAACAAACAAAGCGCCTGTCCGCCAATCACCACCACCGCCACCGCGCGGCGTTCTTCCGCGCCCGGACCCGTGCCGAGCGCGAGTGGCAACATGCCGGCAATAAGCGTGAGCGTGGTCATCAAGATGGGGCGCAGACGTTCACGGTTGCCTTGCAGGATGGCAGCGAGTCGCTCCATGCCTTGCTCGCGCAGTTTGTTCATGTGATCAATCTGCAAAATGGCGTTCTTCTTTACGACGCCGAACAACACCAGCAAGCCAAGCGCGGAGTACAGATTGATGGTTTGGTTCGCAATCAGCAGTGACAGAAAAGCAAACGGCACGGACAACGGCAAAGAGAGCAGAATGGTGAAGGGATGGACCAAGCTCTCGAACTGTGATGCGAGGATGAT
>CAYSDO010000472.1:0-3077 GCA_964429665.1 uncultured Bifidobacterium sp. | reverse complement strand
AATGCGGATCACATCACAACAACCTTCAATGTGCCGCGCGAAAAACTACGAGTCATTCCCTGCGGCGTGGATACGGAAGAATTTTGCCCAAAGCCAAACGTGACAGATGATCAACCGTGGATCGTCTGCGTGGCGAGGCATGTAGCGGTAAAAAATCTGAACCTGCTGCTGGATGCCTGTGTGGAATTGAGATGGCGAGGTGCGAAGTTTCGTTGTGCGATGATCGGTGACGGTCCGCTCCACGCAGAACTCAAGGCCACCCGTGATGAATTGAATCTGACGCAGATTGTTGAGATGCCTGGCGCATTGGATCAGCGCGAAGTGTTGAAGTGGTGGCAACGCGCGGCGGTCGGCGTGTTGTCCAGCGAGAACGAAGGAATGCCCGTCTGCCTGATGGAATCAGCGGCGTGCGGCGTGCCGGTCGTAGCGCCGGCGGTGGGCGGAATTCCTGAGCTTGTTCAGGACGGCTCGACGGGGTTTCTGGCGAAGCCAAATGATTTGAACAGTATGGCAGACGCGTTGGAGAGATTGCTTCGCGATGATGTGTTGCGAAAGCGCATAGGCGAGGCCGCACGGCTTCGGGCCGAAGAAATGTTTTCGGTGCGACATCAGGTGGATCGCTTGATGGAGATGTGGTCGGACGTTTTGTTTTCACACTATCCGGCTGATGATCGCGTTGCGACAGGTTCTTCGCACGCAGTCGTGCTTCGCCGTGTGAAGGTGATGGATGCATTTGGTGCGGTGGCAGACAAGTCATTGCCAACGGTGGCAGCGGCCCTTGATCCAGAACAGGCGGCGGCGGAGTTAAAGCGACACCTGCCAAAGTTGTCGGGAGAAGGCCGGTTGAAACTGAAATCGATTCGCGTAATTCGACACAAGGTCGGCAAGCGCTGCGTCATTGAATACGAGGTGAAATCGAAGAAGCCGGACTGTCCTGATGAACTGATGACGATCATTGGAAAAATCCGCGCGCGGCGTTCAGGCAACGAGGGCTTTCGACAGTTGGAGATGATCTGGAATGGCGGCTTCGATGGAAATAGCGCGGACGGAATCTCCGTGCCCGAACCTGTGGGGGTGATTTCCGAATTCAAAATGTGGTGTCAGCGCAAGGTAACGGGCGAGGTCTCAACAAAACTTTTGGCCGGTGAAAACGGTGTGGTCATTGCGCGTCGTATTGCAGAAGCAATTCACAAATTGCACCGGGCAGACCTGCCGACGGATAGAACACACACAATGGAGGACGAACTACGGATTCTGCGCGAATGTTTTGCCAAAATAACGGCACAAATGCCGGAGTGGGCAGGGCGGCTGGCAAAATTGATGGTGGGTTGTGAAAAATTGGGTGCAAGTTTGGCGACGCCCGAGGCTTGCGGTATTCATCGCGACTTTTATTCGTCCCAGGTCATCGTGGACGGTGCGCGACTCTGGTTGATTGATTTCGACTGCTTCTGCTCCGGCGATCCGGGTTTGGACGTCGGCAACTTCATCGGGCATTTGACGGAGCAGGCGCTGCGCGAACATGGCAATGCTGCCGCGCTGCGCGATGTCGAACGTGCAATGGAAGATCGTTTTGTGGAATTGTCTGGCGAGCAGGTTCGCGCGTCGGTTCGAGCCTACACCATCCTCACGCTGGCGCGGCATGTTTACCTCAGCACGCAGTTCCCGGAGCGAAGTCACACGACGGAACGATTGCTCGAACTCTGCGAGCAGCAGATGGGTTGAATCCTGTCATAGACCGCGATTGATACTTTCGACCGTGGCTTTATTGCGCTTTGACCCGGTAGAAGCGCGTGGCGTTGGTTGCCGTCGTGTCGGTTAGGTTCAACGTGCCGCCGTTTCCGGGAGTTGCAGGAAGAACAGGTGTCCAGGCCGGATCGCTGAGTGAATTCTTGTATTCAAGCGTGTAGAAAAAACCATTTTGTGAGGGACAGGAAAGCGTTGCGGAGTTTCCAATTACATTCATCGTTGCGATGGTGGTTGGCGAAGGAGACGATCCGCCGCAGGAGTTGTTGTAGGTGCCATTGTTTACGATGTTGCCGATCACAGTCCCGCAACCGGTGACTGTGGCATTTGGGGAGATAACCAGGCCGTTCGCAAAATTGAATGTGCCGCCTTGTAATTCCAACGTGGCGGGATTGACGCCATCGCCGACGGTGAACGGCTGTCCGTTGGAAACCGTCATGGTTTTGGTGCGGAGGAGGCCGTTGTTGAAATTAAATGTGGCGTTGGTGTTGTTGATGAGCAATGTGTCGGTGGTCAGTGTGCCGCCGTTCATGGTCGCGTTGCCGGATGCAACCAAAACGTAGGCTGTCCCATTCGAATTGGTCACTGTTACGTTGCCGCCGTTGACTGTTACCTGACCACTGGAGAGCAGTGGAGTGCCGACGACCAGATTGGAAGATGCGATTACGTTTCCTGCCGTGATGGAGAATGTTCCGGACGGTGCGTTTGTTCCGTCGTCGGATTCGCCCACATGGATTCTTCCGCTTCGGAGGTTGCCGCCGACAACATCAAGTTCGCCTGACCCTCCGCGACCAATCCACAAGTCATCATTGGTTACTGAAAGAACCCCGCCTTCGATCTGCGTCAACCCCGATGATCCTGCGAGACGGCCAATCGAAAGGTCTCCAACGAATGAAAGGTTGGCGTTGTTTTGAACCGTCAGTGTTCCGTTCGCTCCCAGGTGACGTCCGACCGAGGTGTTCGTCAAAACGACAGTCGCGTTGCTGACTGTCATGGTGCCGATTCCTTCGCGCCCGATGGAAACGATTTCGTTGGTGGCGTAAAATTGGCCGCCATTGATGTTGATGTTGCCAAAGACGCCCGCGAAGTCTGCTACGTGCAATTCTTCATGAATGAGGGCAACGCCGCCGCTCTGGTTGAAATCCGCGTTCTCCATGTTCGCCACGATGAATAGGTTGCT
Source organism: uncultured Bifidobacterium sp. (assembly GCA_964429665.1). Lineage (GTDB taxonomy): Bacteria > Verrucomicrobiota > Verrucomicrobiia > Limisphaerales > JADLHS01 > JADLHS01. The sequence goes on along the minus strand of CAYSDO010000472.1, from coordinate 154 downwards.
CGAAGTAAATGGAATCATGCTGAAAACGCCGCCACCAAGGTTGTATGTGCCAACGCCAAGATCGCCGAGGCTGAGGTCGCCAAAAGAAACGGCACCTCCGGATTGGGTAAAGGTGGCGTTTGCACGATCCGCGATTTTTGAAACTCCATGTGTA
>CAYSDO010000471.1:2180-3102 GCA_964429665.1 uncultured Bifidobacterium sp. | reverse complement strand
CGGACTATGACTTCGCCTGCGAGGTGATGAAGACCAGCGGGATCGCCGACGTCGGGTTGTTGTATCACCTGACCGGCGCGGGGCGGAGCGCATTCAATCTGGGCGGCTGGTCAAACACCCTGCACTTCGCGACCATTTGAGTTGTCAATGAACTCATAGCGATCCGGGATGCCTGACGCCTGGAAGTAATAGGTCAGATTGGACAACGAGGCCGGTGGCGCGGGCGGCGCGACGGGCGGCGCGACCACGACGTTGGGATTCACAACCGGGACGTTCGTGCCGGGTGTTACCGGAGCCACGCCGACGATGCGGAACGGGCCGGCATCGTGATCCTTGAGCCTGCCATTGCGGAATTCATCGCGCGACCATGTGCCGACACCGAGGCCGGTGAACTCAAACGTGACGACTTCGGTGCGGTTGGAAGCGTAGGTGATCTCGGCCTTGCCCTGGTTATCACCAAGGCGGCTGTAGAGATACGCAAACTGATCGGTGTCGCCCTCGGAGAGGTCTTCGCCCGTCGTAGCGGTGAGGAACCTCGTAATGTCGCCGCCCGGCTCGTCGTCAAGTTCCACAGTAATGCCGGAGAATGCCCACGGCGCGAAACCGTTCGTGGGGCCGTCCGCCATACGGAGACGGTAATTGTTGAATCGCACCTCGCCTCCATTTTTCGTGGAGAAGATGCGGTTCACTGTGCGGCCTGTACCAGGGAGCAGTTCGCCGACATCCTGCCACTCGGTGAGATTCGTCGAGCCTTGGAGCGTGTAAGATTTGCCGAGTTCGGTGGGATATTCGATTTCGATGGCGGTGTACACGCCGAGTCGGACGGGAGTTTGTGCAGTAAGCTGGCTGACGTCTATCGCTGCAAGGGCAGCGACCAGCGCGATCGTTACGTATTTTCGTTTCATTAGTTTGGTTCTGGGTG
>CAYSDO010000471.1:0-2170 GCA_964429665.1 uncultured Bifidobacterium sp. | reverse complement strand
ATACCAGTGGACCTGAGATTATCATCTAAGTCCATTAGTTTGGTTCTGGGTGAACGAGCCGCTGTGTGTGACGACCGTTCGCAAGGCCCTTTAGCAGGCGCGTTGCCAAAGCGATTTTGCGGACAAACCAACGAATTGTTCCGTGCGCTTGTTCCAACGACGGAGCAATTGTTCCGCGAACGACTCTCTTCGTTGCTCTTTTGACGTGCTGCCACGCCGGAAGTTCGTCGGCACACGAATTGCAAAAGGGACGCGTTCCGGTGCGAGCGATCTTCCCTGGAAGGTTTCGTCCGTGTGGACGAAGCGCGGGCGTCGTGCGGCAAATCTGTGTGTCCGCCGTCGCCCGCGCGTTTTTGTTTTTGAACGCCGGTCTGGTCTGGTGATGATGCTGCCTGAAGCGGGATTTCTGCGCAGGCCAGTCAGAACTGCGTGGGAGATTTCTGCTGCTGATGTATAAAGCTGAAAGCTCGGGATTATTCCACTCGGACACGATAGAACTTCGTTCCCGATTTCCACACGTTGAAATAATTCGTCAAGCCATTGCCGACGAATGTTCCGGGCCACGCCGTCCAACCACTGAGAAGGTTGGTGCTCTCCTCCACAGTGTAGGTCTGCCCTTCCAAGGTCGGATAACTGAGTTGAAGACCGTTCGGAATGCGTGTCAACGTGCATTGCGGCGGCACGACAACTTTGAGCGCGTACGTGCCGGCCGCACTGCCGAGGTCATTGGTAACCGTGAAAGAATAATTGCCCGAGTGCGTGCTGTCCACGTTCGCCAACACGAGCGAAGTCGCCGCCTGCCCCGGCATGACCTCGTTGTTTTTTTTCCAAACGAACCCCATCGGCACACTTCCCGTCACCGGCGCTGTAAGCACGACTGTTGAACCCGCTGCGACAATGCGGGGCTGGGGTGTGCTGGTGAGCGCAGGCGGCTGCGGCGGCACGTTGGTGTTCAAGGTGTAGTTCAACCTGGCAGTGCCGAACGCCGCATTGACCCCGTCCACCGACACGAGGTATTGCCGCGATTTTACAACCGGAATCTCCACGCGCGACGGCCCGTTTGTGCCGAAGCTGTCGTTGTCGCACGCCAGCGAGATCAAATCCTGATAGCCCGTAATCACGCCATTGTAGGTATAAACCTCCATGACCGTGTCGTAATTACTGCCCAGCGTGTCGAGCGTGAGGGTGCCATTGGTTGGCGACTGATACAGCAGCCAGTACGACGAACCACCCACAACATCACAATGCGCCGGCTCACTGGGATCTTTGGTGGCGTAGAATGTGTTGAAGATCTGGCTGCCGTTGTAACCGCGCACCACGCCGAGATTTTGCACGTTACCACCACCGCCTGCGACCAGTTGCCGCATCACCAAGCCGCCGACCACGAGTGAAGACCCGCCGTCGTCGCCCAACAGAGGCGAGTCCGGTGAATCAAGCAATTTGTCCCGCGCCAACGCATTGGTCTGGCCTTCCGAGTTTACCTGTAATTCAAACGGTGTGGTTTCAAAGCGCACGCGCTCGTTGCCGACTTCGACTTCGATCCGGAGTGTGTAGGTCCCGACATTTGTCACCTGCAAACTGGGAATGAACAATGTATTTCCGGTCTGACCAAACGATTCGCCATTGAAGCGCCATTGCAGATTGATGTTCGGCTCTGGAGTTATATCCACAGATAACGTCACTGGATCGCCAAGTTGGATAGCTTGGCTGTTCGGCGCGCTGATCACGATGGGTGGTGTGGAGGGTGACAGTTCAAAACTCCAGCGCAAACGCACGTTGCCTGTTCCTCCTTTGTAACCATCCACCGCAATCTCATAGCTTTTCCCCGCCTGTGCGCCAAACGAGATCAAGCTCGTCTTTATCGCGCTCGGTGACGGATTCAGCGGCGCGTCATCGTTCCGGGCTAACTCCTTCAACTTGTCGAGGGTGATGTCGTTAGTGTTTTGAAATTGGTAAGCCGAGAGCAACGTATCGAATGTACTCCCGCTGGTATCGAACGTCACCACACCGTCGGCTAGCGCAGTCCACGAGATCCACATTGAATGCCCTCCAGTTTTGCCGCCGTGCTTCGGTTCGTTGAGTTCGACGATTGCTGTGGTGTTGTTCGTTGTAAGACCTCTCACCAGCCGAGCGGAACATCTTGCGGGTCAAATCCATTGCCGACCCCGCA